>CAZJTF010000077.1:0-22769 GCA_964548565.1 uncultured Planctomycetales bacterium
GCCGGCCTGGATGACCCTCGGCTGGGATCAGGCATCGACGAGTAGGGAAGTACTCCAACGTGGGCCGTGTCTCTCAGCCGCTGTCTCTGCTGGTGCTCTGCACCGTTCTCATGATGAGATGGCGGGTTGTGGTGCGTGGCGGTGCGTTGTGCAGCCCTCTGTCCGCCCTCTGTCGTCGGTCGGCTGGCGCGTTCCTGCTCAGGCCTCTCGCATCAGTGATCCGCGGACATGGTCTCTTCTCGAAGTCTCTTTCGAGATGAGCGGCTGGCCCCGTTTCGGCTCAATCAGGACTCGCGATGTTTCGCCCGAGGGCTCGTCTCTGCTGCGCAAATCGACGGGTACTCAGCTCGCACCGCAGAGTGTGCGCGTGAGGCTTTAAAGAGAAAGGCTTCTTCTCGCGTTTTTCCGTCTTCTCGGTCTTCCTGGGCATAAAAATGCCTCCTTCCCGCCCTGCACAACACCGCAGGCGCTCTGCCCGGCGCGCTCAGGGCGGGGCACGCGAGGTGGAGCGGATGGAATGTCCAAGGCGCAAGGAGCCAATGTCCAAAGAATGACCAATGCGGGAAGGCGAGGCGGAGCGGCGGACGGAGACGGTTTTAACGGGCTGTACAGCACGTCGATGGCCAGTACGCCGTACGGCTGCGGTATCAGCCGCAGTGGTTCACCCGGGAGCTACACGCACAACGTTAACGCCCCTTCGTCAACCGCCAGTGAACTACGTGACCTACTGGCACAACGAACAACTCTCGGTTGCCAACTGGCTGCACAACGGCCTGCCTTCGCCGGCACAGGACGAAGGCAGGCCGTGCCACGCACGCTTACTGGATCAGCACGACAGGGCGACGGTTGCCCAGGTCGCGGAAGATCTCCTGCAACTGCTGCCGATACGACTCAATCGATCCCTGCGCGTGAGAGTGCCTGCCGGAACCGATCTCGGCGATCGCTTGCATCAGCGGAATGTCGGCATTGGCCCCGACGCTCACGGTGTAGATACGGATACCCTGCCGCCGGGCATCGCCGGCCGCGTCTCTGGCGTCCTCGCGCGGCGGGCAGGACGTGCACAGCTCATCGTAATACTGCGTGGGATTGGCACGGGTCTGGTTGGCCTTCCCGTCCGTCAGCAGGATCATAATCTTCGCCGCGTTTGGACGGGCGCGGGGGCTGTTCAACAGCACCTCCACGCCCTTGTCGATGCCCTGGGCGATGTTGGTCGTGGACGTCCACATTCCCGGATGCAGCATCGCGACGTTACTTCGGAGCGAAGCGAGGTCATCCGTGAGCCACGCCATCTGGCCAGGTTTTTCCGCGGGACCGTACCCGTAGGTTGCGTAGCTCGCCAGCCCAACCAGATCGGAGCTGTCGAGGTCTTCGATGATGTTCAGCGACTCGAGGACACCGTCTGCCACAGCCTGCATCGGCTGCTGCGGCGTTCCCGCCAGGCCTGGTGACTGACTGTCCGTGTTCTCCTTTTCCTGAAGGAAATCGACCCAGGTTTTCAGGCCGTATCGGTAGCGAAGATTGGGGTTTCCGTAGAGCTGGCTGTCCGGATCATAGCGGCACATCGAAGACGCACTGCTCGCGACGTAATCAACGAACTCGGTCCAGCTCCCGCCAACCTTCTTGCAGGCAGTGGCCGGATTTGTCGTGCTGGACGGCCACGGGACCATGGTTTGCACTTCTGACGCGTCGATGCGACTGTCGCCATTGCCCCCTGGCTGACCGCCGGCCAGACCGCTCTTCCAACGATAGATCCCCAGGCCCACGAGGACGCGACGGCGGTAAGAGGCCACATCCGCGTCGTACGAGGACGCATTGATGGCGACCATCTCCGACGCGGTGTAGGAGCTGTGACCATTGGAGACGAGCGTCTGACTCGCCCACTCGGACGTCAGCCCCCACTTCTTGTTCCGCGGGAGATAGGTGAGGCCCGGATCCGAAGCATACTGCCAGTCCGGCCCGGTGCTGGCCATTCCCCAGTCGTTCATGTTGCCAAAGACCGGTCCCGAGGCAAAGCCGTCCTCCAGCGGCTGCTCGCGGACCGTCTGGTCGAACAGCTTCTCCCACACCGGACGGTTGTCGATCTCGATGTTGCGATAGGAACGCAGTGAGGAATCGTCATTGTGCGACGAGGAGAGATCCAACACGAACACGATGTCGCGCGGCGTGAGGATGGCGGTCGCGCGGGCGGCGATGTTCGTACTTCGAATTCCGAACACCTGGGCGAACATGAGTGGCACAGGACCGCTCGGAGCGTTCTCCGTGCGGCGGGCCTCCACCCGGATGGCGTTGGGGAATTCGGTCCCTTGCTCGAACACATACCGGCCCGTGGCGGGGTCGATCCAGGCGCTGCCGAAGCTCACGTCGGAGGACGCCAACTGGACGTCGCCAATCAGTGTCGGGTTACGCTCCGCGAAATCCTGGGCTACGGTAAACGCGCGCTGCGTCGCCAGCCCGTCACCGGCAACACCGAGTTCCTGGGCAGCGGCCAGGGCCGCGGCATCGGCTGTCCGCTGCAGATCCGCCTTGACGTTGTACATGACACCAACGTCGACCGTCAGCGCGGCGAATCCGAGCAGCGTGACGGACGAGATCGCGACAAGCGAGATGACATGACCCGATCGTGCGGTCGCACGGACGGGATGTCCTGGCGGCCCTCCATACCCCGAGCCTGGACACGATGCAGCATGATTCACCACAAAGGAATGCACGGCGAATACCTCCCCTCCCTTGAAGATTCTGCCTCCTGCCCTTCCCCCGGGCATCCGACCCGGGGAATCTGTTCCCGCCCGACGCCGCGCCTGCGCCAGGCCGGAATGCCCCTGGGGCGACTGGCCCCGATCCGGGAGACGATGAGCACCCGAATCGTATACACTCTACAATACACCGATCAGAATGGGTTACATCGGGCGCAACAGGATGTTGCATACGCCGCGGGGGCTCTTCTCGGACGCACCGGGGTCCGGGTCGCCCGAGCGCGGCTCCTTCGTCCGGAAACGTGGCGGAATGATCGCGGCGCAGCGCGGTTACGCGGGCGCGAATTGAGACGTGACAACAGTTGGTGAATTGAAACGGGACGGGTTCGATTGTTGTAGGGTTGGCCTTAGCCGGGAGTTCTCCTCCAGGGAGATGTTCGGCGGAATGTGGACGACCGGACTGGCGCCAGGTCGCTACGTGGCGGCGACGATCGCGGCGGCAGGTCGCACCAGCACCCGGCACCCACGAGGTGAAAGTGCTCGACGCGGTTTACGCGGTGGACGGCGCGGGTCTCCTCCCGGTGTCACGCGGAGAAGCGATCACGATCGTGGTCGGAGAGTGAGTGGGAGGGCGATCACCGGCGGGGATGCAGGAAGGGATTCCTGCGGAAATACGTGCGAGAAGGGATTCTCGCACGAGCGGTTCTCGCACGAGCGAGCAATTGGTGAATCGAAACGGGACGGGTTCGATTGTTGTAGGGTTGGGTGAAGTGAAACGGGTTCGATTGTTGTAGGGTTGGCCTTAGCCGGGAGTTCTCCTCCAGGGAGATGTTCGGCGGAATGTGGACGACCGGACTGGCGCCAGGTCGCTACGTGGCGGCGACGATCGCGGCGGCAGGTCGCACCAGCACCCGGCACCCACGAGGTGAAAGTGCTCGACGCGGTTTACGCGGTGGACGGCGCGGGTCTCCTCCCGGTGTCACGCGGAGAAGCGATCACGATCGTGGTCGGAGAGTGAGTGGGAGGGCGATCACCGGCGGGGATGCAGGAAGGGATTCCTGCGGAAATACGTGCGAGAAGGGATTCTCGCACGAGCGGCACGAGCGGTTCTCGCACGAGCGAGGGGATGCGTGCGAGAAGGGATTCTCGCACGAGCGGATTTCTCGCACGAGCGGCGTTCTGCGGGGTTCGCCTGCGACGGGGGCAGCCACGAGCTCTCGCCGGGCTTCGGCCGCCACGGGCGGGCGGTCGCTACGGTGTCTCGCCGGGTCCCGGCCTCCGCACGAGGGCCGGGGCGCCGGTCGGTTTGGCCGTCGGGCGGAATGGCCTTATAATGCCGGTCGGGCCGGGCACTCCCTTTGAGACGACTGGACAGGTGGAATGGCCAGCAAGGCTGAGAAGGTTGAAGCGATCAAGCAGGCCAAAGACGGCCTGGACGTGTGGGACGACATCTTCCGCTACGCGGAGAAGGCCGACTACGGCAGCATTGATCCGGACGATTTCGAGCGGCTGAAGTGGTACGGTATCTACCGGCAGCGGCCCAACGACGGGCACTTCATGCTGCGGGTCAAGATCCCGGGAGGGGCCCTGTCGGGGGCGAAGCTGCGGGAGATCGCCGAGATCGGACGGCTGTACGGGCGCGGGTTCGGCGACATCACCACGCGGCAGGACATCCAGTTCCACTGGCTGCGCATCGAGAACATGCCGGACGTGCTTGACCGCATCTACAACAAGCTGGGGATGTACCAGCACTTTTCCTGCGGCGATGCGCCGCGGAACGTGACGGCCTGCCCGCTCGCGGGCGAACTGGCGGACGAGATCGTCGATGCGGGCGGAGCGGCCCAGGCCATCTCCGACATGTTCCGCACGGGGGCGAAGGAATTCAGCAACCTGCCGCGAAAATTCAAAACGAGCATCTGCGGCTGCCGGATCCACTGCAGCGCACCGCAGATCAACGAGATCGGGCTCTTCGGCGTCGAGCGGCAGCGAAACGGCGGGCTTGAGCGCGGATTCGGGCTGTGCGTCGGGGGCGGGCTGCGGGACACGCCGTACTACGGGCCGTCCCTGCGGGTCTTCCTGCCGAACGACATCGACCTGCTGAAGGACGTCTCCCGCAAGGTGGCGTACATCTTCCGCGACCAGAATTCGCTGCGGCAGGGCCGACTGCGGGCACGGCTCAAGTTCTACGTGGCCGACATCGGGTGGGAGGCGTTCCGCGAGCAGCTCGAGCAGTACCTCGGCTACGCACTCGAGCACGACGAGAGCATCGTCGGGCCGGCGGGCATCCAGAACGATGACCACGTGGGGGTCGGGCGGCTCAGAAACGGCAGCGCGTACGTCGGTGTGCCGGTCGCCCGCGGGCGGGTCACCACCGAGCAGCTCGCGCGGGTGGCGGACCTGGCGGAGCGGTACTGCGCCCATCCGACACGACAGCTCAACACGACGATCAAGCAGAACCTGCTGTTCCTGAACGTGCCGCCGGCGAAGGTAGCGGACCTCTCGAAGCAACTGGCGGACATTGGCCTGCCGGTGGAAGCCCACCCGCTGCGCCGGCAGCTCATCAGCTGCACGGGCACGCAGTTCTGCAACCTGGCGGTCGTCGAAACGAAGGACCGGGCGAAGCGCATCCTCGATTACCTCGAGGAGACGGTCCCGATGGACGAGCCGCTGTTCGTCTCGGTGACCGGCTGCCCCAACAGCTGCGCGCAGTACCAGATCGCCGACATCGGCCTGCAGGGCGTGCTCTACACGTGGAAGGGCAAGAAAGGTGTCGAGCACTACCACATGCTGGTCGGCGGGCGGATGGGGGAAAACCCCGAGTTCGGGCGCTTCATCTGCCGCGACGGCGACCGCAAGATCAAGGTGCCGGCGGAACTGGTGCACCTGGCGATCGAACAGCTCGTGCGGGCCTACCAGGCGGAGCGGGCCGAAGGCGAACGCTTCGCCGACTGGGCCTGGCGCCAGGAGATGAACCGCCTGGCGGACCTGATCACCCTCCCGGAGGATGCAGCCTCGCCCGCGCCGACGGCATGAATGAGGGGGCGGACGGGTTATAATGCCTGCCTTTGTCGCGTGGCTCTGCACCCGAGGTGAGGCAGCATGACATCCGATGAGTTCCGCAGGCATGGACGGCAGGTTGTTGACTGGATCGCGGATTACATGGACCGGGTCGAGCAGTACCCGGTGCTCTCGCCGCTGAAGCCCGGCGAGGTGCGGGCGCAACTGCCGTCGGCGGCGCCGCAGACAGGCGAGCCGTTCGAGCAGATCCTGCGGGACGTCGACCGCGTCATCCTGCCGGGAATCACGCACTGGCAGTCGCCCAACTTTTTTGGGTATTTCCCCTCCAACAACTCGGGGCCGTCGATCCTGGGCGACCTGCTCTCGTCGGGCCTCGGCGTGCAGGGCATGCTGTGGGCGACGAGCCCGGCCTGCACGGAGCTCGAGACGCACGTGCTCGACTGGGTGGTCGAGATGCTCGGGCTGCCCGGGCACTTCAAGTCGGATTCGGCCGGGGGCGGCGTGATCCAGGACACCGCCTCGTCGGCGTCGCTCTGCGCGATGCTGGCAGCCCGGGAGCGGGCGACGGACGGGCGGAGCAATCTCGACGGCGGTGATGGCCGGCTGGTGGCGTACACTTCTACCCAGGCACACTCGTCGATCGAAAAAGGTGTCCGGATCGCGGGGATCGGCAGCCGGAACCTGCGGCTCATCGACGTGGATGCGCACTATGCGATGCGCCCGGACCGCCTGGCCGAGGCGATCGCGGCGGACCGGGCGGCCGGCAAGGTCCCCTGCTTCGTCTGCGCGACGGTGGGCACGACGTCGTCGACGGCGATTGATCCGCTGCCGGAGATCGGGCGGATCTGCCGCGAGAACAACCTCTGGCTGCACGTGGACGCGGCCATGGCCGGCACGGCGGCCGTCTGCCCGGAGTTCCGCTGGATCCACACCGGGCTGGAACTCGCGGACAGCTACGCGTTCAACCCGCACAAGTGGATGTTCACGAACTTCGACTGCGACTGCTTCTTCGTGAAAGACCGGGCGCGGCTGATCCGCACCTTGAGCGTGCTGCCGGAATACCTGCGCAACAAGGCGACGGAGTCGGGGGCCGTCATCGACTACCGCGACTGGCACATTCCGCTCGGGCGGCGGTTCCGGTCACTCAAGCTGTGGTTCGTCATCCGGTCGTTCGGCATTGAGGGGCTGCGGGAGCGGATCCGGAAGCACGTCGCGCTGGGGCAGGCGTTCGCGGAGTGGGTGAAGGCGGACACAGACTTCGAGCTGGCGGCCCCGGCGCCGCTCAACCTGGTCTGCTTCCGACACCGCGGCGGCGAGGAGGCCAACCAGCGCATTCTCGACCGCGTGAATGCGTCCGGGAAGATGTATCTCACGCACACGCGGCTTGACGGCAAGCTGACGCTGCGCATGTGTATCGCGCAGACGAACACCGAGCGGCATCACGTCGAGCAGGCGTGGGAGCGGATCAGGGCGGCACGGGGAAAGTGAGAATCAAAAAGTGACAAGTACAACGCGCCGCGGATCAGGTGCTTCCGGGTTCGGGCGACTCTAAGTTCCACCCTCCACCCAAAGCCTCATAGAGGTTAACCAGGTTCGTCACCGCCGCGGTTTCACTGAGGACGAGCGCGTCCTGGGCGGCGTAGAGGGTGCGCTGCGACTCGAGCACGTCGAGGAAGTTGCCGAGCCCCTGTGCCTCTCCGTAGAGTTGGCGGCTCAGGTCGGTCGAGCGCTGGGCGGCGTCTACAGCGCGGGCGAGCACTTCCTGGCGGGCGCGCTCCTGGTGGTAGGCGACGAGGGCGTTTTCCACTTCCTGAAGTGCCACGAGCACCGTGTCAGCGTAGCCGGCGAGCGCCTGGGCCTCGCGGGCTTCCTCGGCGCGGATGTTCGCGCGGATCCGCCCGCCCTGGAAGATCGGCCACGAGAAGCCCGGCCCGACGGACCAGGCGAAGCTGCGGTTGTTGAGGACGTTGCTGAGCTCGGTGCTCTGGGTGCCGAAGGAGCCGGTGAGCGCGACCGTCGGGAACAGGTCGGCGGTCGCGACGCCGATGCGGGCCGTCGTGGACGCGACGAGGCGCTCGGCCTGGCGGATGTCGGGGCGGCGACGGAGCAGGTCCGAGGGCAGCCCGACCGGAATGTAGATCGACGGTGATGGAATCGTGCGCGGCGCGGCCAGCTCCTCCAGGAGGGTTCCCGGGGGCCGGCCGAGCAGCACGCTGAGCTGGTAGATCGACTGCCGCACGGCGGTTTCGAGCAGCGGTACCTGCGAACGCGTGCCCTCCAGCTGCGTGAGTGCCTGCGCGACCTCGAGCTCCCGCGCGAAGCCCGCGTCGAAGCGGTCCTGCGTGACCTGCAGTGTCTCCTCCTGCACCTGGATGTTGCGCCGGGCGATTTCCAGGCGCCGCTGCGAGCCGCGGAGCTCGACGTAGCTGCGGGCGACCTCGGCGTAGAGCGTCACCTTCACATCCCGTTCGGATTCCCACGCGGCGTCGAGTTCCGCCTGGGCGGCCTCCACAGAGCGGCGGATCCGGCCGAAGAGATCGAGCTCCCAGGACAGGTCCACACCCAGTTGGAAGAGGTTCTGGTCCCGGCGCGGCCCGCCGTTCGCGTCGCTCAACGGTCCGAGCGAGAGGGACTGTGACTGCCCGCGGGGGTCCTGCACCGACAGCGACGGCGGCGTGAAGGTATTCGTCGCGGGATCGAACGTGGGCGCCTCGAGGCGGACTTGCTGCAGGACGCGGTTCAGGATGCGTTGCCGGATCCCGCCGCCCCGGCTTGTGGGGCGCGGAGAGGCGTTGCGGCTCGAGCCCCGGTAGGCATAGCCGCTGCTGGAATTCACCTGCGGCCAGAAGTCGGCTTCGGCGATGTCGCGGAGGGCGAGTGCTTCGAGGACGCGGAACTGGGCCTGGCGCAGCAGCGGGTTGGCTTCATCCGCCCGCTTGATGAGGGAATCGAGCGTCGGGTCGTCCAGGGTCGTCCACCAGGCGGCGAGTTCCACGGGGCGGGTCGTCGGCAGCGCCGGCTGCGTGGCGGCGGGTCCGGGGCCGATCCAGTCCGCGGGCATCGTGGTCTGCGGCGGGGTGTAATCCGGGCCGACCGCGCAGCCGATGAGGGCGAGCAGGCAGGCTCCCGGCCCGAAGGATCGCACGAGCATGTTCATCTCCACTCGCCGGAGCCGCGACCGCCGCACGGCTCCCGCAGAAACGCGGGCGCCTCAATGCGCCCACGGGCGGCACGCGTCACTCGTACCGCAGCGCCTCGATCGGGTCGAGCCGCGAAGCCCGCCACGCGGGGTAGTAGCCGAAAATCACGCCGACCGAGACGCTGACGATCACGGCCGCCACGATCGCCTCGATCGAGAGCTCCGTCGGCCACTCCAGCATGGTCCGCACGAGCCACGAGCTGCCCCGGCCGATCAGCACGCCGATGGCCCCGCCCACGACACAGAGCAGGACGGATTCGATCAGAAATTGCCGCAGAATGTCGCGCCCGCGGGCCCCTACGGCCATGCGCAGGCCGATTTCACGCGTCCGCTCGGTGACCGAGACGAGCATGATATTCATGATGCCGACGCCGCCGACCACGAGAGAGATCAGGGCAACCGCGAGCAGCAACCGCGTCATCAACGTCGTGGTGGAGCTCATGGTCTCGATCATGGAGGTCATATCGCGGACGTGGAAATCGTCGGGCTGGCCGGGACGGATCCGGTGCCGCTCGCGAATCAGTTCGGTGATCTCCTCGACGGCGTTCGGCACGGCGGCGGGCGACACGGCAGCGACCACGATGCGATCGACGTTGCTGAAGCGGATCGGCATCGGACTGGAGGCCTGCTGACTCGCTGACTGCTCCGGATAGAGGCTGAGGCGGCCGGGGTAGAGATTGCTGAGGGTGTTGACCTGCTGGGTGACGGCGTTGGCGCTCTGGTTCTGCTCGGTTACGGAGGAGGCCGACACGCGCCGTTTGATGGTGCTCATCGGCGCGAGAACAAAGTCGTCCTCGTCCATCCCCATCATGTTCGAGCCCTTGGGCGCGAGGGTGCCGACAACGCGGAAGGCCACGCTCTGGATCCGGACCTCCTTGCCGACGGCGGATTCGCCCTGGAACAGCTCCCGGACGACGGTCTGGCCCAGGATGCAGACCTTGGCGGCGTTGCGCACGTCCTGCTCGGTAAAGACGTCGCCCTCGGCCAGGTCCCAGTTGCGCACGTCGAGGTACTCCGGCGTGGAGCCGTAGATAAACATCGGCACCCAGTTCCGGTTCCCGTAAATGATCTGCAGGCGGGCGCGGACGACCGGGGCCACGCCGCGGACAGACGGGCACTCCCGCAAAATCGCGTCGGCGTCCTCCGGCGTCAGCGTCATGGCGCTGCCCCCGCCGAAGCTGACGCCGCCGCTCGATGCAGTGCCGGGGTGAACCATGAGGTTTTCCGCCCCCATGGCGGCAATGCCCTTCTGGATGGCGGTGCGCGAGCCCTGGCCGATTTCCATCATGGTGATGACGGCGCCCACGCCGATGATGATGCCCAGCGTGGTGAGGATCGAGCGCATCACGTTGCGGCGAAGGGCGACGATGGCGGTCCGCAGCGTACGTCGCACGGATCGGGTCGGTAGAAGGCTCATGGGGCGCCCTCCGGGCGAGAAACCTGCGTCGCGAGGTCGCCCGGCGCGTCGTGGCCGTCTTCGATCACGCCGTCGCGCATCGTGATGATGCGGCGCGCGTGGCGGGCAACGCCGGCGTCGTGCGTGACGAGGATGATGGTGAGGCCCTCCTCGCGGTTGAGCTGCTCGAACATGCGGAGGATTTCCTCGCTGGTGCGCGAATCCAGGTTTCCGGTCGGCTCGTCGGCGAGCAGGATGCGGGGGCCGTTGATGAGTGCGCGTGCAATGGCCACGCGCTGCTGCTGGCCGCCGGAGAGCTTGGAAGGCTCGTGGTGCATGCGATCCTCGAGCCCGACGCGCTCGAGGACAGCCTTCGCGCGGCGGATGGCCTCGTCCTCGGACGGTCCCGTCGGCGAATAGGTCAGCGGCATCAGGACGTTCTCGAGGGCGGTGGTCCGCGCGAGCAGGTTGAAGTTCTGAAACACGAACCCGATCTTGCTGTTGCGGACGAGGGCGCGCCCGTCGGACGAGAGCGTGGAGATGTCTTCGTTGTCGAGGAAATACCGGCCGGAGCTGGGCCGGTCGAGACAGCCGAGGATGTTCATCAAGGTGGTTTTGCCCGAGCCGGAAGCGCCCATGAGGGCGACCAGTTCGCCGGACCGGATCGCGAGCGACACGCCGCGCAGGACGTGCAGATCCACCTCACCGAGGTGGTACGTCTTGTGGATATCCTCGAGGCGGATCAGGTCCATCATTGTTGCGTCTCAGGCGCCGCCTCCGCCCGGTCGGCGCTGACCGCGGTTGAAGAAGCGCGGAGCGAACGGGTTGTAGGCGGCGTCGGTTTCCGACTCCGCCATCTCACTCACCACAACCTCGACACCCTGGACGAGGTCCTCGCCCGCGACCTCTGTTCCGCTCGAATCGCGGAGCCCCACACGGACGCGCACCGGGCGCACGAAGTTGCCTTCCGTCGTCCACACGATGCCCGTGGACTGGTCTTCGGCGGGACCGGAGGCGGGCCCCCCGCGCCGTCGGGCCGGTCGCGAGGTGGCGAGGGACTCGAATTCCCCGCGGTACTGCGGGGCGACGAGTTCGAGCGAAGAAGGCGTCCAGCGCAGGGCCGCGTTCGGCACCAGCAGCACATTCTGCCGGCGGTCGACCTCGAACTGCACATTGGCTGTCAGGTACGGCAGCAGCCTGCCGTCGGAATTGTCGGTGTTCACCTCGACGATGTAATTGACGACGTTCTGGACCATGCTGGCATTGAGGCGGATCTTGCCGACCTCGCCGATGAAGGTCTGATCGGGGTAGGCGTCGACGGTGAAGCGGACCGGCTGGCCCGAACGGATCTGGCCGATGTCAGCCTCGTTCACCGCGACCCAGACCTGCATCCGTCGCAGATCCTTGGCGATCAGGAACAGGCTGGGGGCGTTGAGGCTGGCCACGACGGTCTGGCCGATGTTCACACGGCGATCGATGATCACGCCATTCACCGGCGAGCGGATCGTGCAGTAACTCAGGTTCGTCTCGGCGCGGTTCAGGGCGGCCTGCGCCTGGGCGACGGCTTTTTCCGCCTGGACAATGGCTGCATCGCCGACGGAGACGGTGGCTTTGGCCGTCAGGTAGGTCGCCTCGTAATTGTCGTACTCGGTGGCGGACAGCGCCCGGGACGGGCCGAGTTCCTGCGCGCGTTTCCAGTTGCGCTCGGCCTGGATCAGCCGGGCCTTCATCTGCTCGAGATCCGCGCGGCTCCGCAGGACGTTGGCCCGGGCCTGCTCGAGCTGCGCCCGGGCCTGGTCGACTTCGGCGGCATAGATGGAGTTGTCGATGCGGGCCAGGACCATGCCGCTGGTCACGGGGGTCCCGTAGTCCACAGGGTTGCCTTCGGGATCGGTGCCGAATTCCTGGATCTTTCCGAGCACCTGGGCGCCGACGTCGATCACTTCCTCCGGTTCGACGGTGCCGGTTGCCCCGATGGTGACGACCAGATCATCCCGGCGAACCGGCGCGGTTTTCACTGACACCCCGGGCGCGGCCGTTTGATTCAGGTAGTACGCGGTGCCGCCACTGATGGCACCAACGAAGAGGAGGAAGATCAGCAGGCGTCTCATGCATCACCCCGATGTCACACGTGGATCAATTGTATCGGGCGCGGAGCCGGGACGCACGACACTGCGATGCCACGGGCACATCGCATCGCGAGACTCCGCTCTGCCCGCCGGAGAGACATGCCGCTATAATGTGGCCCATGGTACCTTCGATCGGCTCACCAACAGCCACGCTCACGGAAACGGACATCCGCGACTTCGTTGCCCGCGCGCTCGCGGCGGAACCCCTGGCGGGCAAACGCGTGCTGGCGATCATCCCGGACAGCACCCGCAGCGGCCCGACGGGCACATTCTTCCAGGTGATCGCCGATTCGCTGCTCGGCCGGGCGGCGGCAATCGATTTCCTGATCGCGCTGGGCACGCACCCGCCGATGCCGGAGGACCGGATCAACCAGTTGCTGGGGGTAACAGCGGAGCAGCGGGAGTCGCGATACGGGCGCGTGCGGATCTTCAATCATCACTGGGATTCTCCCGCCGCCCTGAAGCAGGTGGGGACGCTCACGCGGGCGCAGGTGGAAGAGATCACCGGCGGAATGCTCAGCATAGACGTGCCGGTGTTGATCAACAGGCTGGTGTTCGACTACGACCACGTGCTGATCTGCGGGCCGGTGTTCCCGCACGAGGTGGTGGGCTTCTCGGGTGGACACAAGTACCTGTTTCCGGGCATCGCGGCGCCCGAAATCATCAACTTCACGCACTGGGTGGGCGCGCTGCTGACGAACCCGGTGGTCAACGGCACGCGTGAGACGCGCGTCCGCGCGGCGATCGAGGCGGCCGCCGACCTGGTGACGGTTCCGCGGAGCATGATCGGTTATGTGGTGGACATCAGCGCGCTGCGCGGGCTTTTTGCCGGGCCGGTGCGTGAGACGTGGAAGGCAGCCACCGAGCTTTCAGACAAGGTGCACATCGTGTACCACGACCGCCCCTACCACACTGTCGTCTCGTGTGCGCCACCGATGTACGACGACCTCTGGACGGCCGGCAAATGCATGTACAAGCTCGAGCCGGTCGTGGCGGACGGCGGGACGCTGATCATTTACGCACCGCACATCACCGAGGTGTCGTATTCGCACGGCCAGGTGCTGGACGAGATCGGCTACCACACGCGGGACTACTTCGTGAGCCAGTGGCAGAAGTTCTGCACGTACCCGTGGGGCGTGGTCGCGCATTCCACGCATGTCTGCGGGATCGGAACCTGCACGGACGGTGTGGATTGCCCGCGTGTGAAGGTGGTGCTCGCCACGGGCATTCCCGAGGAGCGCTGCCGGCGGATTAACCTCGGCTACATGGATCCGAAGCGCATCAATCTGCAGGATTATGCGAACCGTGAGGGCGAAGGGGTCCTGCTGGTGCCGAAGGCCGGAGAGATCCTGTACCGGCTCCGCGACATGAGCCGGTTCAGCCGCAGTTAACATCCCTGCTGACGCGATCTCGTTTCCGGCCCGCTCATGCTTAAGATGAGCAATTGTTGACCTCGCGCGAGGCGAAGCTCGGCTGTCATCGCGGATCGTCCGCCTGCGGGATGTTTGACCGTTGGCCGGAGTAGACCAGAGACAGCCGCAGGGTTGAACTGCTCGAGATACTCCCTACACGCCTGCAGGCGAAAAATGGCCGGAAAGGCTCACGCGTGATGCGTTTTGAGATGTGGTCCCCGTTGACGCGGCGCGTTGCGGCGATGCTCGGGATCTGTGCGGTCGTGGTGTCGTCAGGTTGTCAGCGGAAAGCTCCTGCTGTGCAGGCGCCTCCTCCCCCCACCGTGTCCGTGGTGCACCCGCTGCACCGTGAGGTCGTGGACTGGGATGTGTACACCGGTCGGCTCGCTTCACCCGAGGTGGTGGAGGTGCGGGCTCGGGTGAGCGGCTTTATTGAGCGTGTACCGTTCAATGAAGGCGCGATCGTCAAGCCGGGCGATCTGCTCTACGTCATCGATGCCCGACCGTACCAGGCGGAGCTGAACCGCGCGCAGGCCGAGCTTGCCCGGGCAGAGGCGCAGCAGCGTTTTGCCCAGAGTGATCTCGACCGGATCGAGCGGCTTTACGGGGAGCAGGCGGCGGCGGACATGGAGTTGATCCAGGCCCGTGCGACCGCGGACCAGGCGAATGCCGCCGTGGCGGCGGCGCAGGCGGCGGTCGAGTCCGCGCGGCTGAATGTCGAATGGTGCGAGGTCACGGCACCGATCGCCGGGCGCGTCGGGCGGCGGCTCGTGACCGTCGGGAATCTGATCAGCGGCGGCCAGGGCGAGGCGACACTGCTCACCACGATCACTTCGCTGGATCCGATCCACTGCTACGTGGACGTGGATGAGCGGAGCGTCCGGCGTTATCAGCGCATGGTCCGTGAGGGCGTGCGACCCAGCGCCCGGGAGACGCGGCTGCCGGTCGAACTGGCGCTGGTGGACGAAACCGAGTTCACGCACCACGGGCACATCGACTTCGTGGACAACCGGCTCGACCCGGAGACGGGAACGATCCGCGTCCGCGGCGTGTTTCCGAATCCCAATCACCAGATGCTGCCGGGATTCTTCGCACGGCTGCGGATCCCCGGGCGCGGGGCATACCAGGCCACGCTGGTACCGGAGGAGGCCATCGGGACAAACCTGGCAGAGCAGTACGTGCTCACGCTCGACGAGAAGAACACCGTCGTCATGCGGCCGGTAAAACCGGGCAAGGTCTACTTCGGGCTGCGCGAGGTGCAGGAAGTGGGGCCGGATGACCGGGTGATCGTCAAGGGTCTTGTCCAGGCGCGGCCGGGGACGGTCGTGCAGGCGCAGATCGTGCCGCTGGAGGTTGCACAGTCGCGGCCGGCGGGGCCGCTCGCGCGCGGGCTGCCGCAGGTTGACACCCCTTCCGCCCCGGTAGGGCTCGGACAGGGGCCGAGCCGATCTTCCAACGGACCGGCTGCGGCGCCCGGAGTTGGCGGAACGGGCGACGGGGGCGCACCAGGCGCAGCTCCCGCGGCCAGCGGCGGGACGGGAGCGGGCGGTCGATGAAGTTCGCACATTTCTTCATCGATCATCCGGTCTTCGCGTCCGTGATCTCGATCGTGATCGTGGTCGTGGGCGTCCTGGCCGCCTTTTCCCTGCCGATCTCGCAGTACCCGGAGATCGCCCCGCCGACGATCACCGTCTCGGCCACGTATCCCGGGGCCAATGCCCGCACGGTGGCCGAGACTGTCGCGACGCCGATCGAGCTGCAGATCAACGGCGTCGAGGACATGCTGTACATGTCCAGCGTTTCGAGCAACGACGGCACCATGCGGCTGACAATCACGTTCGCCGTCGGAACCGACCTGGACATGGCACAGGTGCAGGTGCAGAACCGGGTCGCGCTGGCGGAACCGGTGCTCCCGGAGGAGGTCCGCCGACTGGGCGTGGTGGTTCGGCGGGCGTCTCCGGACATTACCATTGTCGTGCAGCTCTACTCGCCGGACGGGCGGTACGACACGGTGTTCCTCAGCAATTATGCCACACTGCGGATCCGTGACCGGCTCGCGCGGCTGTCCGGTGTCGGCGACATCACCGTGTTCGGGGGACGCGAGTATTCGATCCGCGTGTGGCTCGACCCGCAGGAACTGGCAGCGCGCGGGTTGACGGCGGGCGATGTCGTCGCGGCGATCCGTGAGCAGAACCTGACGGTGGCGGCCGGCATCGTGGGCGCGCCCCCCTACCCGCAGGACGAGCGCAAGCTGGACCTGCCGGCGAATCAGCTTTCCATCGACGTCAAGGGCCGCCTGACGGAGCCGGAGGAGTTCGGCGATATCGTCATCCGCACGGGGACGGACGGGCGGATGGTCCGCATCCACGACGTCGGACGGGTGGAACTCGGCGCGGCCGACTACGCGACGGCGACCTACTTGAACGGGGTGCCGGCGGTCGGGATGGGCATCTTCCAACTGCCGGGGACAAACTCGATCGTCACCTCAAACGCGGTCCGCGAAGCCATGCAGCGCATCAGCCAGGACTTCCCACCCGGGCTGGAGTACGCGACGCCGTACGACACGACGCGATTCGTGCGGGAGAGCATGCAGGACGTGGTCAAAACGCTCCTCGAGGCCACGGTCCTGGTGGTCATCGTGGTGGTCGTGTTTCTGCAGGGCTGGCGGGCCTCGATCATTCCGCTGCTGGCGGTGCCGGTATCGCTGATCGGGACGTGTGCGGTCCTGTGGGCGATGGGATTCTCGCTCAACACACTGTCGCTGTTCGGAATGGTGCTGGCGATCGGCATCGTCGTGGATGACGCGATCGTCGTGGTCGAGAACGTCGAGCGATGGATCGAACAGGGGCTTTCGCCGCGCGAGGCGGCGTACCGGGCGATGACCGAGGTGACGGGCGCGGTGATCGCGATCGCGCTCGGGCTCTCGGCGGTCTTCGTACCGGTGGCGTTCATCAGCGGGATCAGTGGGCAGTTCTACCGCCAGTTCGCGCTGACGATTGCGTTCGCCACGCTGATTTCGGCGCTCAACTCACTGACGCTCAGCCCGGCACTCTCCGCGCTGATCCTGCGGCGCCGCGAGCGTGAACACCAGGACTGGCTCACGCGGCTGATCAATCTCGTGCTCGGCTGGTTTTTCCGGCTGTTCAACCGGACGTTCGAGCTGGGCACCAACGTGTACGTGGCGGTGCTGCGCCGCGTGGTGCGGCTGTCGGTCATCGCGCTCGTGCTCTACGTCGGCCTGCTCTACCTGACCTACCTCGGGTTCGGGTCCGTCCCCACCGGCTTTATCCCGGCGCAGGACACCGGTTACCTGCTGGTGAACCTGCAGCTTCCGGAGGCGGCGGCGATGTGGCGCACGGACGAGACGATCCGTGAACTGGCCCGGCTGGCCAACGCGGATCCGGGCGTGCAGGACACGTTCGCGGTGGCCGGCTCGTCGTTCGTCACGGGGACCAGCCAGTCCAATGCGGGGGCGATGTTCATCATCCTGCGGCCGTTCGAAGAACGCGTGGGCAAACCTGAGCTCTCACAGCAGGCGATCCTGGCGCGCGTCCGCAAGGCGTATGCCCAGGTGCAGGAGGGATTCGGCGTGATCCTCCCCCCGCCGCCGGTGCGCGGAATGGGCAACGCCGGCGGTTTCACGATGTACATCCAGGACCGGACGGGGACGGCCACGCCGGCGGAGCTGCAGCAGGCAACCCAGCGGGTGCTGGCGGCGGCATACAAGCACCCGGACAAGGTGCAGGCGCTGCTCAGCACGTATCGCGCGGACGTGCCGCGGCTGCAGCTGGACGTCGACCGCAGCAAGGTGAAACAGCAGGGCCTGCAGATGGCGGACGTGTTCAACACGATGCAGGTGTTCCTCGGCAGCCTGTACGTGAACGATTTCAACTTTCTGGGGCGGACGTACCGCGTCACGGCCCAGGCGGAGGCGTCGCAGCGGGCGCGACCCGAGGACATCGAGCAACTCAAGGTCCGCAACCGGGCCGGCGAGATGGTGCCGCTCGGGTCGGTGGTGTCGGTGCGGCAGTCAGCCGGGCCGAACCGGGTCTCGCGGTACAACCTCTCGCCGGCGGCGGACATCAGCGGCAGCGCGGTGCCGGGCGTAAGCACGGGCGAGGCGATCGCACTGATGGAGCAGCTCGCCCGGGAGAACCTGCCCCCCGGCTTCGGCTTCGAATGGACAGGGCTGGCGTTCCAGGAGCAGCAGGCGGGGAACACCGCGCTGCTGATCTTCCCCCTGTGCGTGCTGTTCGTCTGGCTGACGCACTCGGCGGAGTACGAGAGCTTCGCGCTGTCGACCGCCATCATCCTGATCGTGCCGATGTGTCTCCTGTTCGGCATCGCCGGCGTCTGGCTGCGGGAGATGGACAACAACATTTTCACGCAGATCGGTTTCGTGGTGCTGGCGGGGTTGTCCGCGAAAAACGCGGTGCTCATCGTCGAATTCGCGAAGCAGCAGGAGGACGAGGGCAAGTCGCCGTTCGAGGCAGCGATCGAGGCGGCCCGGCTGCGGCTCCGGCCGATCCTGATGACGAGTTTCGCATTCATCCTCGGCGTGCTGCCGCTGGTCTGGGCGACGGGGGCGGGCTCAGAGATGCGACGCGCGCTGGGGACGGCGGTGTTCTTCGGCATGCTGGGCGTGACGAACTTCGGGATCTTTATGACGCCGGTCTTCTACTTCACGATCCGGTGGCTGACGACGCGCCTGCGGGGGCGCTCGCCCGCGCCGAATGCCGGGCTCTCCCGGCCGGAGGCGATGCAGGGGCAGCCGGCGCCGGATGCGGTTGGGTAGGCGGGTTGCGAGGGAGGAGTGGGAGAGCGGGAGCATCGCTACCCATCCGGTTGTGCTTCGCCCTGCCTGGTTTTTTGCGGATTATCGGCCTGGGACCTGGACACCGTCCCCCACCGGCCCACGTGCGGTGAACGGGGCGGCACGGGTGTCACGAGGGTGGGACAGGACGGTGAACAGCCGGGGCGCGAAGTCGCAGATCTCCTCCCGGTCTGGCGGAAGTCGCCAAATACCCGGGGATGCATTATAAAGCGGGCACGAGGGCATCCGCGGCCAGGGACCGGCCTCCGGGTCGCTCCGCACCACCGGGGAATTCCGCATGTCTCAAGACACGCACTGCATCCGTGGCGTTGTGCGGAGGAACGGGGGTCGTTGCAGGGTTGGCCTGCATCCGCGCGGGTTCACACTCATCGAAGTGCTCGTCGTGGTGGGGATCATCGCGGCGCTGATCACGATCCTGATTCCCGCGCTCGCGCGGGCGAGGGACCAGGCGCGCAGCGTGTCGTGCCGCTCGAACGTGCGGCAGCTCATGAGCGGCATGTTCGTCTACGTCAACACGCACAAGGTGCTGCCCGGCACGCACAGCCTGTTCTGGATGCAGGTGCTCTTCGGGAAAGAGTGGCCGCGACCGGCGGGAGTCACCTGGGACGGGGCGCGGGACAAGCTGCGCATGCTCACGTACACGCCCCCCTACCGGCAGCCGTACCATCTCGACGGGGAGTTCGTCTCCGATGTGCCGGGCAAAGGGACTCTGTATCCATTCATCAAGGAGGAGCAGGTCTACACGTGCCCCTCCGAGAAACCAGGGCCTGCTGAGAACACGGACGCCGGCGGCGGCGGCAACGGCCGGCTCGACTACTCGATGAACGGTTACATCGGCTACCGCTCGCCGGAGAGCCTGCAGAGTTTCGCGTATGCAGGGCCCTCTCTCGGAAACCCTCTGCCGGGGCGGAAAAAGACGGTGTCGTTCAACGCCGGGCAACGCGTCGTGTACCCCGCGGCGCGGTTCATGACAATGTTCGAGGACCACCCGTACACGCACATCAACACGACCTGGCCGGATGGCAACTTCAACTGCCTCGACCGTATCGCGACGCGCCACATGCTGACCGGCAGCCGGGAAGGACGCGGCGCGGAGGGACGTTCGACGGTGGGGTTCCTCGACGGGCACGTGGAGGGACGGCTCTACCCCTCCGGGACTGTCGGGCGCGAGCTGTTCGCCGAGTTCGGGCAGCCGGTCTTCTGGCGCGAGACGGGGCAGCCCGACCAGGTGAACCTGACGGCGTACATCCGGAAGCTGCCAGGCCCGTGCCCGTGGTAAACACGTGCTGCGGAAGGCGCTCAATTCGCCTCTGTCGCAGTCCGTCCGGCGAGATTGCCGACGGTGGCCACCAGTTCCTGCGGTTCAATCGGTTTTGAGATGTGGACCTGGTAGCCGGCGATCATCGCGCGCGTGCGGTCCTGCGAACGGGCAAACGCGGTGAGCGCCACGGCCGGCGTCCTGCCGCCCTCGTCCGGGAGGAGAGCCCTGACTTCCTTCAGGAAGGTATAGCCGTCTTTATCAGGCATGCCGATATCGCTCACGAGGACGTGCGGGCGGTGGCGGCGGATCATCTCAAGGCCCTCGGCGGCGCCGGCAGCGGTGAGCACCTCGCAACGGCACTGGAGAAGCACACGACTGATCAGGGCACGGGCATCGGCCTCATCATCGACGACGAGCACACGGACGCCCTGCAGATCGAAGCCGTAACAGCTGACCGCGGCAGAAGGCGACGCCGGATGCTCGCGGTCCGGGTCGGTCCGTACGGGGGCGAGCGGCAGAGTCACAATGAAGGCGGCGCCGCGCCCCTCGCCCTCGCTTTCGGCGCGGATGCCGCCGCCGTGCAGCTCCACGAGCTGCCGGACGATGGAGAGCCCGAGCCCCAGGCCGCCGTGCTTGCGGGTGGTGGAGGCGTCGGCCTGACGGAAACGTTCGAAGACGTGCGGGAGGAAGTCCGGGCTGATCCCCTGGCCGGTGTCGCGGACGGTGATCTCGAGGTGCGAATTCACGCGCTGCACAATGACATCAATCCGGCCGTGACGGGGCGTGAACTTGACGGAGTTGGAGAGCAGGTTCCAGACGACCTGCTGCAGACGGTTCGGATCGCCGGCGACGGGGCCGGCCTTCGGGTCGATGATCCTGCGGAGCTGGATATCCTTGGCGTCCATCGAGGGGCGGACGGCCGCGATGGCGGCATCCACGACGCTGGCCAGGTCGATGTCCTGAACGTCGAGGCGGATGCGGCCCGAGATGATGCGGCTCATGTCGAGGAGGTCCTCGATCATCTGGGTCTGCACACGCGCATTGCGGCTGATGGTTTCGAGCCCCTGGCGGAGGTCGTGTTCGGCGGGCTCGCCGAAGAGAAGGAGCTGCGACCAGCCGAGAATCGCGTTGAGGGGGGTTCTCAACTCATGCGAGAGGGTGGCGAGGAACTCGTCCTTCATCCGGCTGACCCGCTCCGCCTCCGCCCGCGCGGCGCGCTCGGCCTCGAGGAGCTGGCGGCGTTCCTCGGCGGCGCGGCGGACGCTCTCGTAGAGACGGGCATTGTCGATGGCGATGGCAGCCTGCGCGGCGATGCCGGCGACCAGGCGTTCCGTACGCTCAGTGAAAACTCCGGTTTCGGGATGCCCGAAGAAGAGGCCGCCGATCGTCTCGCCGGTGCGTGAGACGACGGGGATGGCCAGGTAGCTGCGCACGGGCGGATGGCCGGGGGGCATGCCGTAATGCGGCGCCAGGCGGCCGTAGCGCGGGTCGCTCAGGACGTCATCGGACCGGATGGGGCCTTCCCCCTGGAAGGTGGGCACGAACAGCGGAGTGGCGCGCGGGTATCCGAGGTGCTCGAACTGCTCTCTTGGCATCCCCGACAGGGTGTAGAGCTGGTACGCATCCCCGCCGTGCCCGGTCACGTTGTAGAAGAACGCGCCGAACTTCGCGCCGCTCACCTGGGTGGCGGCATCGGTCACGAGCTGGACGAGTTCCTGAAGCTCGAGGCTCGAGGCGATGGCGGTTCCGGAGCGGTTGAGGAGTTCCAGGGTGCGGGACTCCTCGCTCAGCGCCTGCTCGGTGCGCTTTCGGGCGGTAATGTCGCGGGCGATCTTCGAGGCCCCGATGATCGTACCGCTCGCGTTGCGGACGGGGGAAACAGTCAGTGAGATGTTGATACGGGTGCCGTCCTTGCGCATGCGAATGGTTTCGTAGTGCTCGATGCGCTCGCCGTTCCTGAGGCGGCCGAGGATCATCGCCTCTTCCTGGATCAGTTCCGGCGGGATGATCATGGTGATCGACCGGCCGACGGCTTCCTCGGCGGTGTAACCGAAGATCCGCTCGGCGCCGCGATTCCAGGTGGTGATGATGCCCTCGAGGGTCTTGCTGACGATGGCGTCGTCGGAGGATTCGACGATGGCGGCGAGGCGGAAGCGCGCCTCCTCCATGCGGACACGTTCGGTGATGTCGCGGAAGCTCCAGACGCGTCCGCCGGGCTGGCCTTTGATCATCTGCGCCCGGGAGAACCGCTCGCAGACGCGGCCGTCCGTGAGTTCGAGGATGTCTTTGGTCTCCGACGGGCAGCCGGAATAGATCTCGCTGACGCGGGCCAGGAATCTGTCGGGCTCCTTGAGAAGACGGCTGCTGACCTGCAGGATGCGGTGATGATCGCAGGTTTCGAGGACATCGGCGGGGATCTGCCACATCCGGGCGTAAAGCCTGTTGTGGCCGACCACTTTTCCGGTGCTGTCTGTGACCAGGATCGCGTCCGTCGTGGACTCAAGCGTCGCGCGCATCAGCGCGAGCGAGCGCGCCAGCTCCTGCGTGCCCGTTTCGAGCGATTCTTCTGATTGACTCCACCGAATCGGATCGGGCGGCTTCCCGATCGGCTCGCCTGGTCTCCCCATGCGCAACGTCCTCCCCGGACCGACGGCCGGCCACGGCGGCAGCGTCTCCGCCGCAGACACTCGGTGCTGCACGCGCGGTTGCGGCCCGTGCGGAGTTTTCGACGCGCGGACTCGGCCCAAAATTTACGATAGGTGAGCTGTGCCGCCGATTCAACGCGCCGTCAAAAAGCTCATCCGCAGTTTTTTTGGGGGGAAGGGGC
>CAZJTF010000078.1:0-22658 GCA_964548565.1 uncultured Planctomycetales bacterium
CGCCACCATGATGATGATGGCGATCACCCATGCGAAGACGGGACGATCCAGAAATAACTTCGAAAGCATTGGGCCCTCTCACTCGCTCAGACGGCCTTCGTGGTCCGGGTTGTCACCTGCTGTGCCATGGCGGGACCGTCCTTCGGATGCGGCTCGAACGGCACGGCCTTCACCGTGATGCCCGGTCGGACGCGCTGACTTCCCTCGACGATCACGCGGTCGCCGGCGGCCAGACCGGAAGAGACCAGCCACTTGTCGCCGATCGTCCGATCGGCGGTGAGGACGCGCTGCTGGACCTTGCCCTCAGCATCAACGACCAGGGCTACGGGGTTTCCCTTGTAGTCGCGTGAGACTCCCTGCTGCGGAGCGAGGATTGCCTGCTCGACAACTCCTTCTTCAATCCTCGCACGGACGTACATCCCCGGCAGAAGCGTCTGCTCCGGGTTGGGAAAAACCATGCGAAGAATGACGGACCCCGTGGTCGGGTCCACGGTTGCATCCGAGAATTTGAGCGTCCCTTCGTGCGGATAGGGGGTTCGGTCCTCGAGATGGATCGTCACCCGGGCCTGGTCGGGGCTTCCCTTGAGGCGCCCGGCGGCCAGGTGACGCTTGAGCCGCAGCAGGTTGGCCGTGGACTGGGCAGCGTCCACGTAGATCGGATCGAGCCGGTGGATCGTTGCCAGTGGAACGACCTGATGCGCCGAGACGAGCGCGCCGACCGTCACATTGGACGGACCGATTCGGCCGCTGATCGGGGCAGCGACGCGGGTGAACTGCAGGTTAATCTCCGCCGACCGAACGGCGGCTTTCGCGTACTCGATGTCGGCTTCCACCTGCTTGAGAGCGGCAAGCGCCTCGTCGTACGCCTGCTGGCTGACCGCTTTCGCCGAAACGGCCTCCTCGTATCGCTTTACTTTGAGCTGGATGGGGGGCAGGTTGGCCTGCGCGCGCGCCAGCGCGGCGACGGCGTTGTCGTACGTCGCCTTGTAAGGCGCGGGGTCGATTTGGTAGAGAACATCGCCTTCCTTGACGTCCGTGCCTTCCTCAAACAGGCGTTTCTCCAGGATTCCACCGACCTGCGGCCGCACCTGAGCGACCAGGTATGCCGCGGTCCGCGCCGGTAACTCCGTCGTGATCACGACACGTTCCGGATGGACCTCCGTCACAGAGACTTCGGGCGGGCCCGCATTCGGAGGACCGGCGGTGGTCACGGCCTTGTTGCAGCCCACCATGCCGAGCCCGCACAGGATGGGAAGAGTCAGCAGTAGCAAGTGATTTCGAGCAACCATACACGACCTCGTCAATGGAGCGGCGTTGCCGATCGGTCTCTGTCAGCGTGTTTCAGCCCTTCAGTGAGTCTCGTCAGCCGCCTGGGACGGCGTGTCCCAGGGGAGCGGGGCCTTTCCACCTGTCAGAAAGAAGTCCGCCGGGTGCCGCACCGCGTCCGGGTAGTGGAGGTACTCGTACTGCGGATGCACGCCGGGGGACCAGCCGCCCCCTAAAGCCTTGTAGAGTGAGACCAGATTGACCGCGACCTGGCCGCGACTCTGCGCGAGCGTGTTCTCCAGATTGGCGAGTGACCGCTGCGCGTCCAGAACGTCCTGGAAATCGGTCAACCCGTTGCGATACAGCGTCTCCGACAGCTTCACGGACTTCATGGCCGCCTCCGTCGCACGCATCAGCGCGTCGCGGCGGACCTGTTCCCGCCGGTAGAAAACCATCGAACTCTCGACCTCCTGCAGTGCAACGACCAGCGTTCGCTGGTAGACGATGTACGACTGGTGCGTGACGGCTTCCTGTGCGGCAATCCGGTTCAGGTTTCTCAGGCCGTCAAAGATGTTCCACTGAAAGGCAGGACCGAAACCGTACCCGATGCTGCCGCGATCCAGGAGGTTGTTGAAATTCGTTGATTCAAAGCCGAAGGTGCCCGCCAAGGTGAAACGCGGGTAGAGGTCGGCCGTGGCCACACCGATGCGGGCAGTCTGTTCCGCCAGGCGCCGCTCCGCGGAGCGGATGTCTGGACGCTGCCGGAGAATGTCGGCAGGGACGCCCACCACGATTTCATGTGGCGGCTGCGGAATGGGTTGCGTTGCGGTCAGCTCGCCGTGGAGTGCGGACGGTTCCTGCCCGAGCAGGACACTCAGGCGGTAGATACTCATGGCCAGGCCGCTCTGAAGCAGAGGAAGCGCCGACTCCGTCGATGCGAGGTTGGTCTCGGCCTGCTGCACGTCGAGTTCAGTCGCTAATTGGAGGGACAGCCTGCTCTTCGTCAGGCCGAGGGTCTCTCTCTGGAGCTGGATGTTCTGTGTGGTTGCCTCGATCTGGCTCTGGAGTGTCCGAATCTCGACGTAGGTGATCGCCACCTCGGCGAGCAGGGTCACGAGGGTGCTGCGGTAGTCTTCGATCGTTGCCTGCACTGCGGCGTCGGCCGCCTCGACGTTCCGTCGGATTCCGCCGAACACGTCAATTTCCCATGAGGCATCGAAACCGGTTGCATGGAGGTTGACTTCATCGGTCTCCGGCGGCCCTGTGCGGTTGGGAAGCATGCTGACGAGTCCGCTGGCGACTGAATTCGTGATACCGGTGGCATTTGGTGCCACGGCGGCGAGACCTGTCCCGAGTGTGCTGACCGCCGCGCCACGGGCGACCGTGTCGGCGAATGCCTCTGCCCGTCCGGGTGCCTGCGGCATCGCGAGTGGCCCGTTGGCGCTGCTGCGAGACCGCTGATAGCTGCCGGAACCACCAAGTACGGGAAGCAGCTCACCCGCAGCCACGCCGCGCACCGCCCGTGCTTCCCGGATGCGCAGGACAGCGAGCCGCAAATCGAGGTTCCCGTCCGCCGCCCGGTGGATGAGGTCCGTGAGTTTCGGGTCGTCGAAGACCTCCCACCATTGCTCGACGCTCGCCTTTCCGGCGGGCGTGCTGCCTTCGTCACCCCCGTGCCAGCGGTCGGGGACCCGGGGCTCGGGTGGCCGATAATCCGGCCCGACCGTGCAGCCGGCGGTGACGACCGCCGCCGTGAAGACCGTAACGATCGCTCGGCGCGCCGGAGCCTGCCAAGACCAGAGATTGCTGGTTATAACAGGTGTCGCATGGAGCCGTGACAGGGGCGTACCGGAGTGTGTTTTCATGTGCTGTCTCGTAGCAGGCTGGATGGAAGCCCTGGGCGGGGAAGAAAGGCGCATCCCGGCCGGCTCGCCGGGCCGGAGCGTGCACGAGGCCGTTCTGCCGCCCTGAGCGGATCTTCCTGAGGGGAGAGCCCTGGTGCCGTACAAGTCAATTTCGTCATGTTTCTGGCCTGCAGGACCGGCTCGGACCTGCATCGGGCGTGCAGCCCGCATCCCGACGACTGGCTGCCGCCTCAGGGTTGCAGATTGACGGCAATCCACCACCCCCGGATTAATCCTAGACAAATATAAACTATTCTTTGGGGACCTTCAAGGTAAAAATCATATACGGCTTTGAAAAATCGACGTGTCGTCGTGTATACTTGCTCAAGCCATGGCGAACATCAAGAACAATGCCAGTTCGAAGGTGACGCGTCAGAAACTGATCGAGGCCGCCGGGCGGGTGTTTGCCGAGCGTGGTTTGCACGCCGCCACAATCAAGCAGATTACCGAACTGGCCGGCGTGAACATTGCCGCTGTCAATTACCATTTCAGCGATAAATACGAGCTCTACGCGGCGGTGATCCGCCACGCCGTTCAAGAGACACCGTTCATCCCGCCTGAGCGGGGAGACGGCTCGCCGCGGGAACGCCTCCGCACGTTCATTACCCGTGCGATTCGGGACGTGCACGACCCCGATCGTCCGACCTGGCGCTCAACGCTGCTGTCACACGAACTGAACCAACCGACCGCCGCGATGGACGCCGTCATGGATGAGATGATCTGGCCGCGTGCCCGGCTCCTGCACGCCCTCGTCCGTGATCTTCTCGGTCCGGACGCATCCGGCAATGACGTTGCGTACGCGGCCTTCAGCATCATTGGGCAGTTGAGCCACTACGCTTACAGCGGCGGTCTCCTCCGCCGAATTCACCCCGAACTCGCGGTTCCCGAGAACGCGGCGAGCCTTGCAGACCACATCGCGGACTTTTCGCTGCGCGGGCTGCTGGGCATGCGGCACGACCGCAGAAAACGGCGCCAACCGCGCGACGGGGCGCGTCAACGGCGGCGGGGTGCCTCGACGCAGGCGACGAGAGACGGCGCCCGTTCTCGCGCACGAGCGGGCAGGCGGCCGCGTCAGGGGACTTCAGTGGTGGGCGACCGGAAGGTGTAGCCGACGCCGCGAACCGTCTGGACCCAGGCCGCGGCCTCGCCGAGTTTCTTGCGCAGGGCGGTGATGTGCACGTCGATCGTCCGATCGGTGACCGCCACTCCCGTGCCCAAAACGCTGTCAATCAGCTGGCTGCGCGTGAGAACGCGTCCGCCGCCGGCCATCAACGCCTTCATGAGTCGAAATTCCGTTGCGGTCGCGGGGACTGCCTGGCCGTTGACCACCAGTTCGTGCCGGGCAACGTCCAAACGGACCGGGCCGGCGCTCAGCACGTCTGATTCAGCCTCCGCCGCCTCGGCACGCCGGAACATGGCCGCGACACGGGCGATGAGCAGCTTGATGGAGAACGGTTTGGTGACGTAGTCGTCCGCTCCGAGTGCGAACCCGACCAGCGCGTCGGATTCGTCCGCCTTGGCCGTGAGCATGATGACCGGGATGTTCGTCGTCGCAGGATCGCGCCGGACCTGGGCGACCACTTCGTCGCCGGATGCCCGGGGCAGCATGCGGTCCAGCAGAATCAGGTCCGGGGGCGTGCGCCGGATCTCCGCAAGCGCGGCGCTGCCGTCCGGGGCGACGGTGACGTTGTACCCCTCTCGCGCGAGGTTGAAGCGGAGAGACTCCGCCAGGTCGGTCTCGTCCTCGACGATCAGAATCGTCCGGGATGTCCTCATCGCTCAGAGTCTCCGATCTGTCGGCGCGGACCGCATGAGACGGGCTCGTGTTGGACAGGCTTTCCAGACGCTGCAATGACGCGCGCTTCGTGCGCGGACCTGCACCGGAGGGTGATTACATCGCTCTTATGTTAGCAGACGATGAGAAGCGCGCTAAGAATGCTCCCGCTGCCCGGGTACGGTGTCCATCTGCTGCTTCTGACGCGCCTCTTCGAGAAAACGCTGGGTGTAACGCGGCTCGACGCGCTGACACGCGGCAGTGGCGATCTCGCTCAGCCGTTCGTAGTCGGGGTCGCCGGTCTGCGCGAGGAACTCGCCGGCCAGGATCACCAGCCGCAGGAGGTGGCGCAGAATGATGCCTTCCTGCTTGACGAGATCCGCGGCACGCACGAACTTGAAGAAATCACCGCCGGCATCGGCGACCGCCCCCGCGATCCACTTGGGCTGCACGAACACCGGCTCCGGTGCGGTCAGCCGGCTCTCGAAGGCGATCCGGAGCATTTCCGGGAATGTCGGCGGGCGCTCCTCTTCCTCGTCGTCGGTCCAGTCCTCCTCGTCGTCCGGCTCCGCCGACTCCGGACGCGCGATGACGACGCCCATCTGGATCATGAGCGGGGAGAGAATTTCCGTCTGCAGAGGGCCCGGAGGCAAGTCCGGGATTCGTACCTTGCGCTCGAGCACCGGTGGGATCTGCAGAACGGATTCGAGTGCGAGGATCTTCTCCTCGAAGCTGCTGCGCGGGAGCTGCTCCAGGAGGAAGTCGCCGTACAGCGGGTCGACGCTGCGGAAATTGAGCAGGCGATGAATCGATTCCGAGAGCGTGACGTGCTCTCCGTCGTCCGATCGCGTGAGATAGCCAAGGCCGGCCAGGTTCGCCAGCATGTAATCAAGCTGTTCCTGGAATTTCGCGATCCGCTCGGCGGTATTGAAGCGGCGGGCGAGGAACGCGCGGACCTCGCGGAGAGTGCCGGTCTTCGTCAGAAGGTAAATCAGCACCTGGTAGGGGATCATCGACCGGCTGAACAGGTTCGCCGGGCCGGCCTGGATCAGCTGCTTGAACTGTCCTTCCGTCCAGTACTGTTCGGTGGAGCGACGGGACGGGCGCTTGCGCTCGAGCTCCTTCCGCGCCCGCATGATTCCAGGGTCCTTGGAGTTCGGATCGATCTGCTCGTACTTCTTGCGCCACTTCGCGAGCCTGGCGTCGTCCTCGTGTGCGAGGGCGTAGACGTAGCCTTGCGCGTCAAACTGCGGTCGGCCGGCGCGGCCGAAGATCTGGTGCGCCACGGATGGAGCCACGAGCTTCTTCTCGCCGCGCTTCCCCTTGAGCAGTGTGCTGAGCACCACCGCGCGTGCGGGGAGATTGATGCCTGCCGAGAGCGTTTCCGTGCAGATCACGAACGGGACCAGCTTCCGGAAGAAGAGCCACTCGACGGTCTCCTTGTGCTTGGGGAGCACGCCGGCATGGTGAACGCCGACGCCGCGTACCAGCATCTGCTTGAGCTTGGGACCCACGCCGTCGGCAAAATCGTCCTTCACCTCCGCGAGCCGCGCTTCGATCTGGGCCCGTGCGGCGGCCGGCACCAGCGGAAGGCCCTTCATGCGCTCCGCGACCTCCCAGCATTCGTCCCGGTTAAAGCAGAAGACCAGGGCGGGCACACGGCTCGCGGCGTCCGTTTCCGAGAGCATCGTTGGCAGCAATTCCGTCAGCAGCAGGTCGGGGACCCAGGTGAACTCGAGGGGCACCCTCCGCTGGCTGGAGACGACCACGCGGATGTCGCGGTCGTGCTGACGCTTGAGCCAGATCGCGAATTCCTGCGGATTGCCGACGGTCGCCGACAGCAGCATCAAACGCACGTGTGGCGGCAGCAGAACCAGCGAGAGTTCCCAGACGATGCCCCGCTCGGGGTCGTTGAAGTTGTGGAACTCGTCCATGACGACGGCGCCGACGTCCTGCATGTCTGACAGGGCAGGATCAGGCGAGAGCAGGTGGTTCAGGAGAATCTCGGCCACGACCACCCGGACGCGGGCATCCGGATTTACGCGGCGGTTGCCCGTAATCAGGCCCACGTCGTCCCGCCGGAAGCCCCAGCGTTCGGCCAACTCCTGGAGCTCCCGGAATTTCTGGTCCGTCAGGGCGATCAACGGGGTTGTGTAATAGAGCCGCTGGCCGGTGTGGAGGGCCTCGAAGATGGCGGCCTCCGCGATCAGCGTTTTGCCCATTCCCGTCGGAGCGCAGACCAGGACCCCGCCCGGTGACTCGAACCAGGCGAGGAGCGCCTCTTCCTGAAACGGGTAGAGTTCGAACGGGACCGTCTCGAGAAACTTCGACCAGACTTCGTCGCGCGTCATGGTCCCAGCATCACCGCGGCGCGCCAAAAAGTCGAGCGGCTGCGTCAGGCCGGGCGGGAAATGCAGTTGCGCGCGGCGCTGCCCCGGCGCTTCGTCGCGTCACGGGTGGCCGTGAATGAGTGGACGACTACAGGGGGCACAACGGAATTCTGGATCGCTCCCTGAGGTGCGTGCGAAGCATGTCCTGCGCCTTGAGCACATCGCCATCGAGCATCGACGCAAGGATCTGGCGGTGTTCTTCAAGCGTCTCCTGCACGCGGGCCATCCATTGCGGCCCGCTCACGATTTCCGGATGGATGATGGGAAGGGGGGCACGCTGGTAGAGCATGACGAGCCGCCGATTGGATGCGGCCTCGATGAGAGCCTCGTGGAAGCGGCGGTCGGCTTCGGCCACGCCCAGCAGATAATCCTCGCGGACGAGTCGCTCCAACTGCTCGATCGCTTCTTTCATTCGCTTCAGGTGCTTGGGTGTATTGAGGCCCAGGCGGCAGACGCGCTCAATGGCGCCGCCCTCGAGCATGACCCGAACCTCGACCACCTCGTAGATGTCTTCCATCGTGAGGACGGGCACGAAGTAACCGGTTTTGGCGCCCTTCTGGATAAGACCTTCGGCCTCGAGGCGCGCGAACGCCTCGCGTAGGGCGGTCCGGTTCACCTCGAGGCGATCGGCCCACTCAGCCTCGCGGAGGCGTACACCCTCCGGGATCTGCTGAAGGATGAGAAGCCGGCGGAGGCGGTGATACGCCTGGTCCCGCTGCTGGCCGATGTCCCCACCCGATATTGACAGCAATGGCTGCTTCGTTAAGATCTTCATTAATTGATGATCTACAGAAACCTGTAACTCTTGTCAACAGAAATCACCGCATTTTCAAGGCAGAGGTTCTGCCGCCTTCCAGCGGAGCAGGAACGTCGCACCGCAACAGGATACAGGTTTGGACGGTCAAGTAAAGGGGAGTTTTGGCCAGCGGCGTGGGGGAGCGGGCCCCAGCTAACCGGCCGAAAACCCTTGGTTTCCAGGTCCTGCCCGGGGTTTTGTTGTGTACGGGGAGCAGCGTCCGGAAGGTCCGCGTCCCGCCATCAGGAGAGGCTGACTGCATGCGAACGAGTGTGATCAAGGCGAAATTGGCCCGCGGGGAGCCGGTGCTTCTTACGCAGCTCCATTTTACCGACCCTTCCGTTTTCGAGATGGCGAGCCTCATGGGCTTTGACGGGATCTGGATGGACCTCGAGCACCATACATACAGCCTCGAGACGGCGACCAACCTGATGCGGGCGGCACGCGTCGGGCGCGCCGATGTCCTGGCCCGCCCCGCAAAGGGTGAGTTCATGCGGATGGGTCGTCTTCTGGAAGCAGGTGCGCAGGGGATCATGTATCCCCGGTGTGATGACGAGACGGAGGCCGCCGAGGTCGTCAAGTGGTCGAAGTTTGCCCCTCTGGGCAAACGGGGGTTCGACGGCGGCAATCCCGACATGCCGTACTGCTCGCTGCCGATGAGCGAGTACATCCAGCTCGCGAACCAGGAGACATTCGTTCTCATCCAGATCGAGGAGCAGGCGGCGCTCGAGCACGTGCAGGCGATCGCGGAGGTGCCGGGTGTCGACATCGTTTTCCTCGGGCCGGCCGACTTCAGCGTGCTGAGCGGAATTCCCGGCCAGTTCGACCACCCCAAAGTTCTAAAAGCGATGGAACGGATGGATGCGGCCGTCAAGAAGGCGGGCAAGCACTGGGGCACTCCGGCAAGCTCCCCAGAGCACGCGAAGCGCCTCCTCGAAATGGGCGCGTCGCTCCTGTGTCACAACGCGGATATCCTCATGGTGAAATCCGGCCTGGAGCGCATCCAGGAGCAGTTTGCACCCCTCGGTTTCCGATTCAACAACGTGTTCACCCGCCAGGGCAAGAGCTATCTGGAGTCAAAGTGATGGCATCGCATCGTATTCTCATCGTCGGAACCGGATCCATCGGCGAACGTCACCTTCGCTGCTTCCGGGCGACGAAGCGGGCACAACTGTCCATCTGCGAGACGAACGAGCAGCAGCGCCGCACGATCATCGAAAGATATCCCGGCACCGAGGGCTTCGGTGACTACGAGACGGCGCTGAAAAGCCTGCGACCCGGCGACACCGTCCTGGTGGCGACGCCGGCCCAACTGCACGTGCCGATGGCGCGGCAGGCGGTCGAACTCGGCCTGCACGCCTTCATCGAAAAGCCGCTGAGCATTTCGGAAGAAGGGATTGGCGAGCTCATCGAGGCCGTCCGTCGGAAGGGCGTCATTTCCGCCGTCGCGTTCACGTACCGTTCGCATCCGAGCGTGCGTGACATGCAGCAGGCGATCGCGTCCGGACGCTTTGGTCGAGCGCTCCAGGTGAGTGCCGCGTGGGGCCAGCATTTTCCCAAGTACCGGCCGGCGTACCGCAGCACCTACTACACCAGCCACGCGACCGGCGGCGGCCTGATCCAGGACCTGCTGCCGCACGCCATCAACGCAGCAGAGTACTTTGTCGGCCCGATCACGCGCGTGATGGCGGATGCGGACCATCTGGCCCTCGAGGGCGTGGAGGTGGAGGATACGACGCATGTCATCGCGCGACACGGCAGCGTGATGGGCTGCTACGTGATGAACCAGCATCAGACGCCGAATGAGAACAGCATCACCGTGGTCTGTGAAAGGGGCACCGCGCGCTTCGTGCTGCAGGAGAGCCGCTGGTACTCCATGGTCGAGGCGGGCGGCGAGTGGAAGGTCGAGCATGCCTTCTCGCTCGAACGCGACGACATTTTCATCAACCAGGCGAACCTGTGGCTCGATGCGCTGGAAGGCAAGGGCGAGGTGGCCTGCACGCTGGCGGACGGCTGGCAGACGCTCCGGGCGTGCCTGACAACGCTGGCCGCCGCCCGGGAGCCGGGTTGGCGCGACGTGCCGGCCGGCCGGCGATGATCGGTTCGTTTCTTCGCCGTCGAATCGCAGTTTGAGCAGGATGTCGCTTGAGCCAGGGTGAACCCACAATCCAGCAACTGTTCGACCTGACGGGCCGCGTTGCCCTGGTGACCGGTGCTACCGGGCATCTCGGCGGCGCGATCAGTCGGGCGCTGGCCGAGGCGGGAGCGACCCTCGTCATCGCCAGTCGTGAACTGCAGCGTGCCAACGCCTTTGCGTCCGAGCTGCCTGTTCGCGGGCAGTCGGCCCACCGCGGCGTGCAAATGGATTACGGCGAGCCGGACTCGCTCGTCACGGGAGTTCAGGAGGCGGTCCGGCTGGCCGGGCGGGTGGATGTGCTCGTCAACAACGGCTACACGCTCTCGCCTGGCGACCTCACGAACATGACCCCCGAAGACTTCTCCCGTCAAATGGTGAACGCGACGGATTGCTTTGTGCTGTCCCGGGCAGTCCGCGACCATGCGGTAGAACGCAGGGGGCCGGCCAGCATCATCATGCTCGGCTCGATGTACGGCCTCGTCGGTTCCTACCCGGATGCCTACGCTGGCATCTGCTCCGCGAGTTCCGTCGCCTACCATACGCTCAAAGGCGGAATCCTGCAGATGACCCGGCATCTCGCGGTTTATTGGGCCCGCGACGGCGTCCGCGTCAACGCTCTCTCCCCAGGCCCATTTCCTTCTGAGAAGGCGGATCACCGTCTTGTCGACCGCCTGTGCACCAAGAGTCCGATGGCGCGCATGGGCCGGCCCGATGAGCTGAAAGGGGCCGCTGTATTTCTTGCCTCGGACGCCAGCAGCTACATGACGGGCCAGAATCTCGTAATCGACGGCGGGTGGACCGCCTGGTAGGGAAGATCCCACCCTGCGCTCATCCGGCGTGCACCCATATAATATTCTGGGACGGTGGCGAGGCTGTCTTGTTGACGGGTTCTGCACTGGATCGTTAACATGCAAAGTCATCCGTCGAGGAGGACTCCTATGCGAACGCACACATTGCATCTACGAAATACCCGGGTATTCTGTCGACAGAACCTAACCACCGCCGCCCGCTCGCGCAGGATGGCGTTCACGTTGATTGAAGTGCTGGTCGTCGTGGCCATCATCGCGCTGCTGATCTCGATTCTGCTGCCGTCCCTCTCCAAGGCGCGTGAGCAGTCGCGCCGCACCCTGTGCCTGGCGAATCTGCACCAGTTCGGCGCCGGCCTGGTGATGTATGCCAGTGAGAACAAGCAGCTCTTCCCCAAGACCGGCTACAGCTTTAAATACTACATGAAAGAGGGCGGCGACCCGGTGAACATGGGCGTCCTTTTCGGGCGCCGGCTGGCCAGCGGCGACATCGTCCAGCAGAAGAACGCCTACGTTGGCAAGGACCTGAACATCGCGGCCTGCCCGAGCAGCCTCCTGGCGGCCGGGAAGGATGTGACGATCGGGGGCAACAACTACGGCTACAAGACGTTCTTCAAGAAGGAACACACGAACACGATCTCGTCTTACATGTACGCTGTTCCAACGAACTGGTCTGGAAACGGCCCGGCCAAGAGTAAGCACCCGCGCTATGGGAAGGTCATCTATCCCGAGGACGCGGACAACATGACGCCGGAATACCTGGAGTTTCTGCAGTTCAAGCGCGACATGAAGAAGATCGCGACCTGGGGCAGGAATAACCCGGCGGCCATGATGTCGGACAACTACATCGCATACCAGGGAGGGGCCGGGCTCGGCTACTACACGCACAAAGACGGTTACAACGTCCTGTTCAGCGATTCCCACGCCAAGTTCGTCCGCGAAACGAAGGTTGCGGTGGACGTGAACGAGAGTTCGTTCGATCCGAGCATCGCACTCCCGAAAGGCCCGACGAAGAGTGCGAACAAAGGCTTGGAGGCATGGGCATACTTCTCGCGCAATCCGTAACTGTGTGACCCTCGCTCAGCGAGAACGGGGCAATCATGGATGTTTGCATGAGCATGCCCCCGGTTCTGGACCGCACCCAGCCACCGAATATGACGCCGAGGCCGCCCATGTCGTGCGGCCTCGGTTTTTTTGCGCAAAGCAACCACGCGGCTTCACGCCTGCCGAGGCTGCCACTGTACGGCCCGACTGGCCAGCATCCTGTATCAGCATTGAGGTAGTTCACGACCATGGCTGACCTGCGCAGCGCCTCGTCACAGCAGCTGAACACCGTTCCGCGGAGTCTGCATCCACGGACGAAACGACTTGTCGAGCTCGTCATTGCCACGCTGGCCTGCCTGTCTGCAGTCGGGCTTTCATCCGCAGCTCAACCGGAGCTACTGGGGACTGTGTACCAACCCGATCGTCCGTTTCCGCGGTTTCTGCCGCTCTGGAGCGAAGGCTGGGCGATCCGCGACGCGGCCGGCGACCCGGTGGTGATGGCACGCGACGACATGCCGCTGGGAGCGCACGTACAGGCCTACGTGTTCAATCCGGGACCGGAGACCGTGACGGTCGGAGACGTTGCCGTCGAGGGCGTGAGCCTGACAGAGGCCATTGTGTTCGCGAAGGAAAAGACGTCGGGCTTCTTTCCGGCGAGTGTCAAGTTCTCCAACCTGCCACAGGATGCGCGCGATCGACTCAGCCGGGCGGGTGAGCCGGTCTGGTGGAAGGTGGACCCGCCGGTGCTGCCGCCCGGAGCCACCGCGGAACTGACTCTGCGACTCCGCCGCGCCCCGGCCGGGGGAGAAATCCGCCTTACGGTTGCGGCAGGCAAGACGGAGCTTGCTGCGACCTGTCACACGAAGCCGCCGCTCCACGTGTTCTCTTCGATCACATGCCCGGATCGCCTGGATTCTGTCACGCTGATCGTGCAGGGGCCCCGCGGGCGCGGGGACAAGCCTTCGAGGCTGCTGATCGACGGCGCGGACGTGAGTGCAAACGCGCGGGTCGAATTCGATGCGGCCACCGGTGTGACGGTTGCCGTCGTCCGCCTCGACAGGCCGTTCGAGCGGGCGTCGTATCACACGTTCCGCGCGATCTTTCAAGACAGCAGTGCAATTGCCGGCGTCCGGTGCTGGCGCGACGATTTCGTGTATGGCATGTGGGGGTATCTGAACCAGGGCGAGACACCGGAGGAGCGGGCCCGGTTCTTTCTCAACGACCTGCACGCCCACAACCTCAACGCGATCATGTACTCGTACACGCAGGACGTGCGCGATCTCATCACGACGCCCGCGGGGCGTGAATACTTCCGATCCCTGGGCATGCGAGCCATGTTGACGGGCCCGGGCCGGATCACGGATCCGATCTGCTATTTCCTCATGGACGAACCAGACGCGCACGACTTTGCCGTTCGGGATCTGCCGCCGATGGAACGGCTGGGTTCGTTGGGCCAGGCGCTCGTCCAGCACGCGCGGCAGTTGCGGGAGGAGGAGCCGTCAACTCCGCACATGCTCAACATCGACAACACCTACAAGCCCGAAAACTGGTACATGTACGCACGGCTGGCGGACATCTGCTGTGCTGACCCGTACTACCAGGAGCAGCAGAAGATCGTGTGGAACGAACGCCCGGGATGGGCCGGGGCCTTCACCAAACCGACGTATGTTCAGGCGGTGTCCACGATCTGCCACTCGACCTGCGCACCCCGGCCTCTCCACATCATCCTGAACTCGGTGCGCCACGACAATGCGAAAACACCATTCCGGTTTGCCACGCCGGCCGAGAAACGCGTGGAATTGTACTACGCGCTGGGTTCGGGCGTCCGCGGGATTTCGTACTGGTGGTACACGCCCTACGACGAGTTCTACGGCGTCGGCGGCAAAAGCGAAGACGCGGCGGCGCTCTACCGCGAGATCGGCCGGCTTGGGGCCGAGGCCCGCACCGTCGGCCCGCTGCTGCTCGACGCAGCCCCTGTGGAGCTGTCCGTGCGTGCACCAGCCCGGCTCTGGGTCCGCACATTGCTCTCCGGACACGATTCGGTCGTCCTGTTCGCGGTGAACGAGGGGATTGCCAGTGATCGGCAGGGAACGGTGGTCGTGCCGATCGAAAAGGCAGATGTCGAGGTGGCGCTTCCCGCGTGGCTGCGGCCAGACGACGCGTTCGAAGTGACGGCCGCCGGCATCCGCGATGTTGACTGGAAAGACGCCGATGGCCACGTCTCGCTTGCGTTCGGGCGCACACAGCTGACCCGGCTCGTCGTTCTTACCCGCGATGCCTCGCTCCGCAAGCGCCTTGCGGATGACTACGCGCGTCTCTTCGCGTCGAAGGCGGCGAGCCTCGCTGAGAATGACGCCCGATGACGGAACGGACCCGGTGACAACCGCCGGTCGCGCGCGACCTGTGCGCCGGTCGGGCACACGTGCATGTCGACGAGGGACCCGGGCGCGCACGCATGAACGCAGGGCGTCCCATCGGGAAACCGAGGTCATGCCGATGAAGATCGCATCGTTACTTCCGTTTCTATGGGTTTACGCCAGCACGCCTGCGGCCAGCCAGCCGGCCGGTCCGCGTTTTCAGCAGAAGGAATTCGTAATCAGCTCGTGGTACGACCCGCCGCTCGATGACCGCGCGGATGAGTCCTACCGGATGATGGCGGAGGCGCACTTCAATGTCGTCCTTGCCAGCTCGAGGGGCCACACGCCGGAGCAGACAGCGATGCAGCTTCGGCTGTGCGAAAAGTACGGGATGAAAGCGATCACCTGGCTGGTGAAACTCCCGGCCGACCGCGCGCTCGACGGTCCGACCTGCATCGGCTACCACCTGCAGGACGAGCCAAAAGCGCCGGACTTTCCCCGCCTGGCCGCCACAGTGAAGGAGCTGCGTTCCACCCGGCCCGGTAAACTCGGCTACATCAATCTGTATCCGTCGCACGGAACGCCGAAGCACTGGGGCGTTCCCACCTACGACGAATACCTCACGCGCTATCTCGATGAAGTCCAGCCGGACGTGCTCTGCTTCGATCGCTATCCGCTGATGAATCCCGACATCGACGAGCGCGACGGGTACTGTGAGAACCTCGCGATCATCCGCCAGCACGCGCTCGCCCGCGGCATCCCGTTCTGGAACTTCTTCAAGAGTATGCCGTACGGACGCCACTTCGACCCCACCGAGGCGCAGATCCGCTGGCAGGTGTTCACCTCGCTCGCATACGGAGCCAGGGGGGTTCTGTATTTCTGCTACTGGACCCCGCGTGGGGAAGAATTTCCGAAGGGCGGGGCATTGATCACTCCGGACGGACGCCCTACCCGACACTATGGTGAGGCGTGCCGTCTCAATGCGCGCGTGAAAAACCTCGGTCCAACGCTCATGCGCATGACGACATCGGCTGTCTACCGCGTCCGCCCGGGCGAAAAAGCCGCCGAACAGCTGAAGGATGCTCCGGTCCGTGCGCTCGACGACGGCGACTGGCTCATCGGTGTGTTCCGGCACGAGGACGGGCGGACGGGCGTGCTTCTCAACAACTACCGCTACGCATTCACGGCCTGGCCGACGGTCACGTTCGCCGCCGACTCCGCGGGGATCGTGGAAGTCGATCAGCAGACCGGGCGCGAGGTGCCGCTCCTCGACGACAGCCCCGACATGCCGGGCGTGCAGCTCTCGCTCGATGCCGGCGGCGGGCGGCTCTTTCTGATCCCGTAACTCCGGACGAGCGTCACGCTACTCGCGCGGCAGGTCGATCGCCGGAGCCCGTGCAGGGCGGGTCGACGGTGCAATCGGTGTGCCTTCGAGCCGCGGCGGGCCCGGACGGATGCGTCCGAAGACCCCATGGCGCCCCTGGCCGGGACCCGACGTGAAGTACAGCATCGACTCTTCGCGCACCTCGGGATCGAGCGGATCGTTCACAGCAACCTTTCTCACCGCCAGCGACCATAACCCCTCGATCTGGAGCGGACGCCCTTCGCGATCGCGCAACGGTCCGAGCAGTTCTCCCGTCTCGGGATTGAACGCGTGAATTCGACCATCGCCATGATTTCCGACAAGCAGAGCGTCGCTGAACGCGCCGAATCGCTCCGGCGCGCGCACGACGGCGTACGGCGCATCCAGCGGTCCGCCGCTGGCCAGCGTGCGTCGAACCTGGCCGGCGAGATCAAAGACCGCGACCATGCCCTTACCTGCACCGGGCACCACCTTGCGTTTTTCGTTATCCCGGCTTGCATACGTGACGTACAGATCGTCCCGCACCAGGTGAATACCGAACGGCGCAGCTTCGCGCGGAATATCGCGCGCCCGGAACGCCTCCGCGATCGCTTGCAGGCGGAACCTGCGGTCGAACACCTCGACGGTGCCGGCGTGGAAGTTCGTCGCCAAAAGGAACGGCTCGTCGCCCCGCATCGCAAGCGTCAGACCCGTGTAGACTGCTTCAACGGGCGAATAATCCGCCATCTGGATGGCTTTCGTGGAATCCACCTGCGGGCTCCACCCGAGAATCGAACCCGTCTCCGTGGCGAAAATCAGCCGGCTGGGTCCGAATTTCTCCGCGTTACGGATCACGAAGTCCGCCCCCTCATAGACGACCACGGCCGTCGGGCGGGACATGGTGCTCTGCTGGCCGGCGATCGGTGAGGGGATGACGATCAACCGCGGGAATTCCACGGTCGGAAACAGTACACCCTCGTTGGTGTACGCCAGGCAGGAGCCCTGCCCATTACTGACGATCGAAAACGGACCGGAGGGGTTGAATGCCATACCCATCGGGTTAATCAATCGTGGGTCGGCTCGGCCAACCAGGCGCTGCTGGTCGGAAACGAGTTCCTCGATGTGATAGACCAGATCCGGCGAGGAGACCTGCGCGCCCGCCAGGCGAGCACCGACTCCGACCGGCAGGATGGCCACCGCCAGGATCTTGGCGGGGAAGAAACGAGTGATCATGTGAGCTCCCTTGCTGCGTGGAAGCGGCGCGCCGAACCTCTTCCAAGTCGTATGCCGCTGGCGGGGACGCTTCAAGCAGAGCAGGATTCGGGCGGGTCGCAAATCTGTTATGATGGGTGCCGAAATCGATCAATTCGTCGCCCGTCCTCTCGTTCGGCGGCTCACTCGGGGTGAACCTCCTGCTGCTGGGGTGTTCGCACTCCAGCACAGCGTGATGGCGGGCCCCGCATTCAAGAAACGGTGGACACAGTTCATCCCACCCGCGGTCGAGCGCAGCACCTACGTGCTCTTCTCGAGCCTGGCGCTGATCCCGCGCTTCTGGCTGTGGCAGCCGATGGGCGGCGGGCCGAGCGGAGAATGGTCGGCATCGCACAACGGGCGGCGACGGGAGCTATCAAGCCCCGGCGCCGCCTTCTCACGTGAGTGGAGTCAACGAGCACTGCGACGAGCACCGACCAGCCAATCGAAGCCGCGGCCGACGCGGGGACGATCACGCAGGCTGCCCGGTTGTCGAGCCTTCCGGCAGGACCTTGTGGACGGCCGCCAGGAGTTCGTAGAACTCGCACGGCTTCTGCAGGACCTCGTACGTCTCGAGATGGGCGGCTTTCGTGCGGGCCTCGTCCTGCGGAATGGCCGTGATGAAGACCACGCCCAGCCCGGGATCGCGTTTCCTCATCGCCTCCGCGACGTCCAGGCCGGTCCAGTCGCTCTTGAGCATCCAGTCCGTCACGAGCACGTCCGGCCGGAACTCCTCGGCACCCTCGACGGCCGCGTGCGGGTCGGACGTGGCTTTCGCCTCGTGCCCGGAACGTGTCAGCAGGCTCGCCATCGCGAAACGCTGCGGAGTTTCGTCCTCAATGACGAGAATTCGTGCCATTGCAGTCTCCCTCTCGAACGGGCACAGGCTGACAGATTGACACACATTGATGATCCGGCCGGCCGCCATGATACGGGCACCACATCCCGTCTCAAAGCGGCGCGCCGGGTTGAATCCCGCGCCCACCCGATCATACCCCGGCTGGAGTGTGAACGTCGGCCTTGCGCAGCATCTCTTTTGGGGAGAGGTACGTGCCTGAAACCGCGAGCGCTGCCGGCATTGGGACGGTGCGGGCGTGGCGGTATAAACTCGGCATGGCGTGGCTGTACCTGTTCCTGGCGGGGCTGTGTGAGATCGGCTGGGCGGCGGGACTCAAGGAGACGCAGGGCTTCACGCGATTCTGGCCAAGCGTCTGGACCGGGGTCCTGATGATCCTGAGCTACATCCTGCTCGCACTGGCCGTGCGCGGGCTGCCGCTCGGCACCGCCTACGCGGTCTGGACCGGCATCGGCGCGGTCGGGGCAGCGGCGTGGGGCATGTGGCGTTTCGGCGAGCCTCACGACGCGGCTCGCATCTCCTGTATTGTCCTGATCGTGGCCGGCATCACCGGACTGAAACTTCTGACGAAAACCTGACCATCAGGACGCACCTGCCGCGTTGACACGATTCTCATCGTCCGTGATAGTCGTGCCCCAGTCCGAAGGAGTCTGCGGGGCTGGTCGATGCCCCCGAATGAAAGCATGTCCGGAATGCGCGAAGGAGGCGTCCGTGCCTGCGAAGCAGTACCTCGTTGATGATCAACTGCACGTTCCCGCCCGATTCAACTTTGCGCGCGATGTCGTGGATGCCTGGGCCGATGATCATGCGAAAGCGGCTCTGGTGTGGGTGGGGGACGAGGGGGCCGAGCGGCGATGCCTGACGTTTCACGACGTGAGCCATCTGAGTTGCCGGCTGGCGAACCTGCTGGCGACACGCGGGATTGCAAAAGGCGACCGCGTCTTGCTGATGGTGGGTCGGCGTCCCGAGTGGTGGATGACCATGGTGGCCCTGCACCGGCTTGGAGCGGTCGCGGTCCCCGCCACGACAATGCTGACGGTGAAGGACCTCGCGTACCGGCTCGGTCGTTGTGAGATCAAGGCGGTTGTTACGGACCGTGAGGGCGAGGCAAAGTTCGAGGATCTGGCCCGCCAGGCGGACGTGCCCTCCGTGCGCCTCACGGTCGATACCCCCGTGCATGCCGGCTGGCACGCCTTCGGCGAACTGGAGACCTGTCCTGCTCAGCATGCCTGCTGCGACACGCTTCCGAATGACCCGGCGCTGATCTACTTCACGTCCGGCACGACCGGCATGCCCAAGATGGTCCTGCACAACCAGGTCTCGTTTGCCCTGGCGCACGCGGTGACGGGGCTGGCGTGGCTGGGGCTCGGGCCCGAAGACGTCCAGTTCACCGTGGCGGACACGGGTTGGGCGCTCGCGTCGTACGCCTCGCTGTACGGCCCCTGGCACGCGGGGGCGGCGCTGATCGTGGACGGTGGTGGGCGGTTCTGCCCCCGACGCACGCTGGAGATCCTCGAGGCGGAGCAGGCGACGAGCTTCCTGGCCGCGCCCACGGTGTACAGGCTCCTGGTGCAGGAGGATCTCCGGCGGCTGCATCTGCCGAAGCTGCGCTCGTGCACGAGTGCCGGCGAGCCGCTCAACCCCGAAGTGATGCACGCGTGGAAGACGTCCATCGGGATACCCATCCGCGAGGGTTACGGCCAGACGGAATCGATCATCTCGGTGATCACCCGTCCCGGGATGCAGATCCGGCCCGGATCGATGGGGCGTCCGTCCCCGTCGCTCGACGTGCGCGTGCTGGACGAATCGCTGAACGAGGCGCCGCCGGACCAGGAGGGGGACCTCGCCATCCGCGTGAAACCGCGGCGCCCCGTGGGGCTGTTCGAGGGATACCTCTGCGACGAGGAAGAAAACGCGACCCGCTTCGTCGGCGACTGGTATCTCACCGGTGACCGGGCGTACCGTGACGGGGATGGCTACCTCTGGTTCGTGGGGCGCGATGACGACGTGATCATCTCCGCGGGCTATCGGATCGGTCCGTTCGAGGTCGAGAGCGCGCTGCTCGAGCATCCGGCGGTCGTTGAAGCGGCGGCCGTCGCCTCGCCGGATGCGACGCGCGGGGCGGTCGTGAAGGCATTCATCCGACTGGCAGAGGGGTTTGAGCCCTCCGGGCGCCTGGCGAAAGAGCTGCAGACGCACGTACGCCGCACAACCGCGCCTTACAAGTATCCCCGCAGGATCGAGTTCGTGAAGGACCTGCCCAAGACCATTTCCGGCAAGATCCGCCGGTCAGAGCTCCGGGAACGGGAGTTCGCACCAACCGCGCCGCCAGACTCCGCGAAGCCGATCGCGTGACGGGAAGCGTGATCTGCTGGAACACGGTCGCAGCGTGACCGTGGAGCCATTATCCAGCGGTGTGGTCCATCGATTGACCACCCGTGGGCTGACGCCGAGGCGTTCATTCCCAAATCAGGGCCAGTCGCAAAGCGGCACCTGAAGGCGTTCTTGAAGCCTTGGTGTCGTGGCTGGAGGAAGCCCCTCGGGTGCTGGAGATGGAGTTCCAGAGGCGCGGGGCCGTGCATTTCCACCTGTGGGTTTGCGTGCGAGAGAGCAGTCTCTCTTACGAAGAGATCCACGACCGGCGGGTCTGGTGCTCTCGGGAGTGGTTCGAGGTCGCCGGCTCCGGATCTCAGGCGCACCTCTGCGCCGGGACGCAGGTCAAGTTGCTTGTGGGCAGCGATGAGCGTCAGCACGCGGTGAACTACTTCAAGGGATATCTGAGTCGGAAGAGCAAGGCTAAGGAGTATCAGAACCGAGTGCCCGACGGCTTCTCCGATCCGGGACGGTTCTGGGGCGCAATCGGTGGCTTCGCGCCCGAGTGGAGCGACGATCAGCCGCTGAAGCCGCGCCAGTTCGTACGAGTGAGGCGATTACTCCTAAAGCTACTACAGAGCCGAAATCGGAGGCGTCGGCTCCGATCGCGCAGCGGGACCAGCGGCATGTTCGTGGTCGGGGGGCCTTCCCTCGCGGCAGGCGTCGGACGCCTCGTTATGTACTATGCTCACGAGTCGGCACATCCCCTGACGGATCGCGTATAGCCAGGTGTGTTTACAGCGTTTCGGTCGTCACAGCCAGCGTTTCGACGGCAGATCGATCGCCCAGCCGAGACGCGTGCTTGGAGGCACGAGATCGAGGCGCTACGGGTTGATTAGATGCCTCGTCGCGCAGGGAGATCGTCGACGCCATGCCCAGGTGGGGGACGGGCCGATTCGGTCACTGGGCGAGTGCGACCATCTCACTGGCTCGCGTGGCGGATCAACGCAGGCACGAAGGAGGCCGTGGCGATGAACATGATGTTGAGTGATATCCCGCGCCAGAGATGGGCTGACCGGAGTGGCCTACAGCCAATGGCCGAAGCAGTAACCCAAGAAGAGAAGCACGAACTGCGGAAGAGTGAAGCAGAGGAAGCACAGGTACGGCACTGTCAGGGTCACCCTGGCGACGCGCGACAGCCGCGAAATCCACACGCAGGCAACTCCAGTTGCGAGCGACATCAGCAGCACAACGTGGTCGCCCATATTCCCCATCAGTCCAAGGAAGTAGCGGCTGACGAAAAGATAGACCGAGGTCAGCACGAAAGGCAGGACGAGGCCACCGAGCAGACAGATGACGTTGCGTTTTGCCGGGTCAGCTGGAACAGACGCTGCGTAGAGGAGAACGGCGGGCTTGTCCTCTGCCTCGGCGGGCGTTCTGCTCATCCCAGCAGACTACCGTCAAAGAGTGTGCGTTGCAAGGCCGACCGGACGACCGGCTGGCTGCCGCGGGGTCGGCGACAGCATACGCCATCGGACGAAAGGCTCAGGGGGTGCGATGCTGGTGCTGCGGCAGCTCCCGCTCGCCGGGCGAGATCCACTATCCACCGGCACACCGTACACGGCGTGGTGCCGACAACCCACGCGACCATCTGGACCTCTCAGAGAGGTTCCGGCACTTTCCGGCCGTCCTGAACGAGGCGTATGATCGGTAAGCTTCATCTCCGCATGCCTAAGGTGCAGAAGACCGAGTCTATCCACTGTCACGATTCCCGTCGATGCTGCTGACAGGCGCCAGATCATGGGGTACTTCTGTGGTCTTGCGGCGCAAGAAAAAGGCGTGATGAGTCACGCCTTGTCACAAGTGGGCAAACCCACTAATTTAATGGAGGGAACGCCGACCTACCGCAAAACAGTCTCAAAGCCCGCTCTCCTCGTAACTTCTTGATAATAAACGAAGAAGTCATCTCGCACAACCACTTCCCGCAAACCCGACCAGAGAAACGATTTTCTCCCCTGATTTCCCGGCACCGGACGAGGGTGACGGGTTTGCAGTAAAACCGGATACCTGGCGTCGAGCAGCAACAACTTCGAATCCAGTTTTCGGACGCCGGTTCGGTTCCCAAAACGGGAATCGAACGGATCACGTCAGCTTGCCCCTCCTTGTTCCTGAGAACACCTTAGCTATTCAGGCTGAATCAGTTCTATCCGAGGGTCACGACTGATCAAATCAAAACTCCCGTCAGTCGCCCTTGTAAAAGCAAATCGGTAATCATTGGCAATGCGATCAAATGGCCATTCTTCTGAAACTTTAACCGCCATCCTCTGGAGTCCGTCCGGACTGCATAGATACGTGCTCTGATTGTAACGACGAACTAAGATCGTACCAGCGTCGGGTATCTTCTCCAGAGTAAACCTGGGGA
>CAZJTF010000079.1:0-22437 GCA_964548565.1 uncultured Planctomycetales bacterium
TTCGGAAGCTCCATTGCGATGTGGGGTGACACGCTCATCACTGGTGCTGATGGTGACGACTCCGCCAGGGGCTCGGCGCACGTGTTTCACCGCACCGGCGCGTCGTGGGTTCAGAGCGAGCGGACCATTCTGGCCTCCGACGGAGCGACGAGCGACTTCTTCGGCCACCCGGTCGCGATCTCCGGCGACATCGCCGTCGTCGGTGCCTACGGCAACGATGACTTCGGCAGTCAGTCGGGCTCGGCCTACGTGTACCGCTGGGATGGATCCGCCTGGGCGCAACTGGCCAAGCTGACCGCCTCCGACGGCGCCGTGAGCGACTACTTCGGAAACTATGTCGCGATCTCGGGCGATACGATTGTCGCCGCAGCACCCGGCGATGATGTTGGTGCGAACGCCGACCAGGGCTCGGTCTACGTCTTCATCAAGCCGCCGGGCGGATGGGCGACCACGTCTACGTACACGGCCAAGCTGACCGCCTCCGACGGGGCGGCGGGCGACTGGTTCGGGGGCTCGATCGCGATCTCGGATGATACGATCATCATCGGGGCGTACCTGGACGACGACGTCGGCAGCGCGTCCGGCTCGGCGTACGTGTTCGTGAGGCCGGGCGGCGGCTGGGCAACCACGTCGGCGTTCACCGCCAAGCTGACCGCGTCCGATGGGGTCGCAAACGACGGATTCGGCAACTCGGTCGCGATCTCCGGAGACACGGTCGTCGTCGGGGCGAACATGGACGACGACAACGGCAGTGGGTCCGGCTCGGCGTACGTCTTCGTCAGGCCAGACGGTGGGTGGGCGACCACGTCGGCCTACGCGGCCAAGTTGACCGCCTCTGATGGGGCGGCGAACGACTCATTCGGACGCAGTGTCGCAATCTCAGGCGATTCCATCGTCATCGGGGCCTACGGTGACGACATCGGTGCGAACGCGAGCCAGGGTTCGGCCTACGTCTTCGTCAGACCGGCAGGCGGCTGGACCACCACAGCGGCTTATACGGCCAAGCTGACCGCCTCCGACGGGGCGGCGGGCGACTACTTCGGATACTCGGTTGCGGCCTGGGGGGAGAGGATCGTCGCCGGGGCCTACGGCACGGACGGCAGCGGCTCTGAATCAGGCTCCGCGTATGTCTTCGCCAGGCCGCCGGCAGGCTGGGCCACAACCTCGACCTATGCGGCCAGGCTGACCGCCTCTGACGGGGCGGCAGACGACCGTCTGGGGTACTCCGTGGCCGTGTCCGGCGATGCAGTCCTCGCCGGCGTGTACGCGGACGACGTCGGAGCTGCCACCGATCGAGGCTCCGCGCGGAGCTTCTATATCGGAGACGAATGCCTCGCGTTCGCACGCAATCTGAACTCAGGCACGCGCTACACGACGATCTCGAGCGCGATTACTGCGGCGGCGAGCGGGCAGGGCATCCTGGCCACGAGCGGCGCCTTCACGATCGGCGGCAACATCGACTTCAGGGGTAAGTCGCTCGCCCTGGAGGCCACCCGCGGAGTCATGATGCCTTACAGCAGCGACATCACACTGGCGAACGGCTCGCTGCTGGCCTCTGCCGAAGGGTACCCGATGACACTCTTCGGTCAGCTCCGTGTGCTGAGCAACGGAGCGGCGGACGTGTACGCGGACGAACTGCGGATCGGCAGTGCCGGCCTGATCGATGCACGCTTCGGATCAGGTCTGTACCTGAACGTGCCGGTCACAACGGTCGACGGGACAATCCGTGCGGAGAGCGGTTCGACGCTCAGTTTCACGGGGCTGGTCACAGGCAACGGCCCGGTCGAGGCGTTGAGCGGCTCAACATTGATTGCTGATGCGGGTTTGATTCTCACTGGCCCTGCGACCTTCCTGAGCACCTCTGTTTTCGCAGGCCCGGTGTGGGTGGATGGAACGCTCAACTGCTCCGATTCGTCGGTGTCCGCACCCCTGCTGACGATCGGGCCGGGCGGGCAATTCACGGGTGCCGGCAACCTCTACGCGAGCCTGACCAACTACAACCGCGTGTATGCCGTGGGTGACATGCTCGTCGTCGGCAACCTGTGGAATAATGCCGGTGCCCTGATTGCGGTTCAAGCCGGGACAACTTCTCTGCTGGGATCCCTCACGAACTATGGGACGATCGTGGGCCAGTTCTCGGCCGGCGCGACGGCCGCACCGCAGGACCACCTGCAGACCGACGCGCCCGAGCCAGGCGATGGGCTGCTCATTCAGGGAGACTACATTGCCGGCATCGGCTCGTCACTGACGCTGTCCGGCTCCGTCTGGCGGCTGAGTCTGGCCGGCAACTATGACGTGGCCGTCAACAACAACGCCCGGTATGACATGTCTCAGGCCGAGCTGCGGATGACCGGCGGAGGCGGCGTGCAGACCCTGGAGTTGATGAGCCGCGACATCGGATCGGATCCGCCGGGGTTCGATCGTACGCTACCCGGGCACTACCCGCTTGGGACGCTGCACCTCGCGTCACCCGCGACCGTGCAGCTTGTGGATCGCCACGACAACGACAGCCTCGGCCAGGCGTCCTGCGAAGCGCTGTACGTGTCAACGCTTGTGATCGATGCGGGTGCCACGCTCAACACCGGCGCCTGCCGCGTGTACTGCACCACTCTGATAAACAATGGCACCGTGGACAACTCGAAGAACATTGTGCGGATCTGTGCGACCGCCATTCCCGCCGACTTTGACCGGGACTGCGACGTCGATCCCGACGATCTGGACATGTTGCGCGCCTGCAGGTCCGGACCAACCGTCCCGCAGACGGACCCCGCGTGCACGGCGCCCGATCTTGATGCCGACGGCGACGTGGACCACGCCGACTTCGGCATCCTGCAGGCGTGCTACAGCGGCGCGGGGCGCCCGGCCGACGCCGCGTGCGCGAGGTAACCGCGTTCGGCCGCACATCGACTGAATCGACCCCCGCACGTGACGCGAACGCGTTCGCCATCTACTCTATTGTGCGGCATGTTCGAGCCGCATGGGCCGAGGTCGGTGGTGCAACATGAAGCTGAGCGATGACGAGTTCGCGCAGGTGGTTGAGGACGCGATCGCGTCAATACCGGAAGGATTTCATCACTACCTGCAGGAAGTGGCCGTGGATATCGAGGAGATTCCCGACGAGGCAACCTGTGAGGAGTTGGACCTGCGCGATCCCCGCGCCCTGCTCGGATTGTATCGTGGGACCCCCCTGACGCAGCGCCACGTCGAGGCGCCCTACCGCTATCCCGACCGCATCGTCATCTACCAGCAGAATATCGAGCGGATGTGCCGGAATCGGCGGGAAATGCTCGAGCAGATTCGCAAAACCGTCCTCCACGAGGTCGGCCACCACTTCGGGCTCAGCGAGCGACATCTGCGCGACCTCGGTTACGCCTGAGTCACCCGGAACCGAGCGGCACGCCTGCTGCGATGCCTGTTTTGCCAAATGCGGTGCACCCGCCTTAGCGCAGCCTTTGCATGACGCTCACGTCGCCTGTATTCAGGCCGGCCAGAATACCCGCCATGAAACGCAGCCTGCTCTCGATCGTCGTCGTGCTCCTATGCGCCGTGGTCAGGCCCGTCCAGGCGGAGTCGCCGTCCGGCGTCGGCCTGGTCGTGCTCATCGTCGTGGACCAGATGCGCGGCGACTACCTCCCGCGGTTCGAGAAGCACTTTGGTGACGGCGGATTCCGGCGACTGATGCGAAACGGCGCTGATTTCCGCAACGCCTACTTCTCGTATGGCTCGACCTCCACCGCCCCCGGGCACGCAACCCTCGGCAGCGGTCGCATCCCGCGCCAGCATGGCATCGTCGCGAACGAATGGTGGCTCGATGCCGACCGCACGGAATCGCAGCACGCCGTCAACGATCCGGACTCGCACCTGGTCGGTCTCGCACCGGGAAAGGACGCGGTGGGCGCGTCCCCGTGGCGCCTGGTGGGCCCGTCCCTCGGTGACGAGATGAAGCTGGCTGACGCGCGCTCCCGGGTCTTCTCGATCGCGCTCAAGGACCGCGCGGCCATCCTGATGGCGGGGCGGAATCCGGACGCGGTCTACTGGTGGGACACCGGGAGTGGTCGATTCGTCACGAGCACGTGGTACGCCGCGCGCCTGCCGGAGCACATCGCGGCGTTTAACCAGGAGGGCGTCGTCTCCCGCCTGGCCGGCGCGTCCTGGACGCTGCTGCTGCCCGAGGCCTCCTACGCCGGGTGCCAGCCGCTGGACCCCGGCTGGGTCCTCGATGATTACGGCATCGGCCGAAGCTTCCCGCACGCACTGCCGAAAACCGAGGGGGCTCCGGACAAAGCCTTCTGCAAGGCTGTCGTTCCCACGCCGTTCGGTAATGAACTCGTTCTCGACATCGTGCAGCGCGTGCTCGAGCACGACAAGCCGGGCACGCGTGACGCCGTCGACCTTCTGTGCGTCAGCTTTTCTTCGAACGACTACTGCGGTCACCTGTTCGGGCCGGACAGCCGTGAGATGCTGGACATCACGGTTCGCACCGACCGGCAGATCGAGCGGTTATTGTCGCTGCTCGATCGGCGCGTCGGTCTGCAGCAGTGCCTGGTCGTTCTGACCGCGGATCACGGTGTGAAATCGATTCCGGCACTCGCCCGGTTGCGGAAACTCGGCGGAACCCGCCTTCCCGACCAGGTGACGCTGACGAAACACCTGAACGAAGCCATGCTGCAGGTGGCCCCCTCGCCACAGGGTCGACCGTACGTCCTGGGGGCGGAAATGCCGTGGGTGTATTTCCAGCCGTGGTTCCGAACGCTTGAGCGCGACACACGGACCCGCCTGCTGGACGCCGCGGTTTCGGAACTCAAAAAAATGGACGGCGTGGCGGACGTATACACGGCCGACGAACTCGCCGGCCCGCCTCCAGCGCCGGAGGACTCGGTCCGCTACCTGGCGTGGCGGAGCTTCTATCCCGGACGATCCGGCGAACTCTACGTGCAGCAACAGCCATACGTCTACGACGAGCTCGACAAGGCAACCGGCCACGGCACCACGAGCAGCCAGGACCGTCACGTGCCGATCGTGCTGATGGGCCCTGGCATCCGTTGCGGCCGGTACTTCACGCCGGCGGATCCCGCTGACATCGCTGTGACACTGGCGGCCCTCATCGGGGTGGAGAAGCCGCTGGACGCCGTCGGACGGGTGCTGCACGAGGCTATCGACGCGAGTACACCGACCGCACTGGCCGGCCTGCGGCGATAGCGCTCGTCATCGCCCGCTCTCGGCCGTCATGACCTCGACCGAGTTGCCGGAAGGATCCTGGACGTATGTCGAGCGCGTGCCGTCGCGGTGCAGCTTGATGGGCCGACATCCTCGGCGCGGTCACTCACGAACGCGACGTGCGGCGGGTGCTGCGAGGGAATCACAAGGGCGAGCCGGATATTGGCGAAATCCAGCAAAGCCCAGGTCTCATCCTGGTAAGCGATGCGGCGGCCGGGCCTGCCCGCGGCGCTGGAGTGGTACACGAGCCGCTTCAAATGGGCGTCACGATGGCCCGAAAACTGCCCCTTTCGTGCCCCTGCGGACGCGTGCGGCGCTCCTTTCCGACACTACCGCCCGGGGACCCGCAAAACACAGGGCAGAGGAGGCGGACGGCCAACCGTAAGCTATTGCTACTCGGGCAATTGCGTGCACGAACCCTGCTGGCGTGAAAACCCGGAATCCGGTATGATGATCGGCCTGGATTTTGGGCCGGATTGAACGGCTCCCAAGGAGAAAAGAGTGGCCGATACGCCTGCCCCCGCGCCGAAGGATTTGATTACCGCCCTCCCGATCGTTGAAGAGCTGCAGGACTCGTACCTCACCTATGCGATGAGCGTCATCATGTCCCGCGCCCTTCCCGATGCCCGGGATGGGCTGAAGCCTTCGCAGCGCCGGATCCTCGTCGCCATCAACGATCTGAACCTGGGGCCCCGCTCGAAGCACATGAAATGCGCGAAAATCGCGGGCGACACCTCCGGCAACTATCACCCGCACGGCGAGGCGGTGATCTACCCCACGCTGGTCCGCATGGCTCAGGACTGGAACATGCGGTACCCGCTGGTCGACGGGCAGGGCAACTTCGGCTCGATCGACGGCGACCCCCCGGCGGCCATGCGTTACACCGAGGCCCGCATGGCGGCCCCAACCGCCGAGATGATGGCCGACATCAAGATGGAGACGGTGGACTTCCAGCCGAACTACGACGAGCGACTGGAAGAGCCGGTGGTCCTGCCGAGCAAGTTCCCCAACCTGCTGGTCAACGGCGCGACGGGCATCGCCGTCGGCATGGCGACGAACATTCCGCCGCACAACATCAACGAGATCGCCGAAGCGATCGTCAAGGTGATCGACAATCCACAGATCACCGTCGATGAACTGATGGGAGTCGTGCCTGGCCCTGACTTCCCCACCGGCGGCTTCATCTGCGGGCGCCGCGGCATCGAGGACGCGTATCGCACCGGGCGCGGCACCATCTGCGTGCGGGGCAAGACCCACATCGAGGAGCACCGCGGGCGCTCGCTGATCGTCATCGATGAGGTCCCATACCAGATCCTCCGCAGCACGGTGAAGGAAAAGATCGTCGAATGTGTGAAGCGCGGGCAGATGCCCGAAGTCTCGGACGTCCGCGACGAATCCGATCGTAAGCACGCGACGCGCCTCGTCGTCGAACTCAAGAAGGACGCCAACGTCGACGTCGTGCTCAACCAGCTCTACGAGTTCACACCGCTGCAGAACAACTACACGGTGATGAACATCGCGCTGGTCAACCGCCAGCCACGGACGCTCAACCTGCGGCAGATGATCGACCTCTACGTCGACCACCGTAAAGACGTGATCCGGCGACGAACGATGTACCTGCTGCGCAAGGCGCGGCAGCGGGCCCATATCGTCGAAGGGCTGATCCTGGCCGTCGGCGACATCGACGAGATCATCCGCCTGATCAAGGAATCGCCCGACCCGCCGACCGCAAAGCAGCGCCTCATGGCCCGCGGATTGCGTCTGCCGGAGCATAACGCGTTCGTACGGATGCTGCCGGAGGCCTTCGTTCGCCGGGCAAGCTCGTCCGACCAGTACCTGACAGGCGCGCAGGCGGACGCCATCCTCGCGATGCAGCTCCAGCGGCTCACCGGACTCGAGATGGAGAAGCTTGCCGGCGAGTACGTTAAGCTCACGGAGGAAATTGAAGGCTACGAGGCCCTGCTGCGCGACGAGTCTCTCGTCCTCGACATCATCCGCGAGGACATCTACGAAATGAAGGAAAAGTTCGGGGACGCCCGCCGGACGCAGTTCGCGGCGGCAGTGGGCGAGTTCAACATGGAACAGCTCATCCCCGACGAGCAGATGATCGTCACGATCAGCCGCGAGGGCTACATCAAGCGCGTGCCTGTCGAAGGCTACCGCAAGCAGGGACGAGGCGGGCGCGGCGCCAGGGGCGGCGAGACGAAGGAAGGCGACTTCCTCGAACACCTCTTCGCCGCCAGCACGCACGATTACCTGCTCTTCTTCACGAACCGCGGTCGCGTCTACTGGCTGAAGGTCTATGACATCCCGGCCATGTCACGCACATCGCGCGGGCGCAGCATCGCCAACCTGCTGGAGATGCAGGAAAACGAGGTGCAGAAAGCCGTGCTGCCGGTGCGCGGCTTCGAGGAGCTGTTCGTCTTCTTCGCGACCGCGAAGGGCGTGGTCAAGAAGACGCCGCTGGCCGCATTCAGCCGCCCGCGCAGCAGCGGGATCATCGCCATGAGCCTCGACCCCGATGACGAGTTGATCGGCGCGGAGACGACCACCGGCAAGGACGAGATCGTCCTCGGCACCCGCAACGGATGGGCCGTCCGCTTCGACGAAACCAAGGTCCGCGCGATGGGACGCTCGGCCCGCGGCGTGAAAGGTATCGAACTGCGGCCCGACGACATCGTCGTCGACCTTGTGGTCGTCTCTCAGGAAAATGCGTCGCTCCTGACCGTTTGCGAGAACGGCTATGGTAAGCGCACCCAGGTCAGCGAGTACCGCAAGACCAGTCGCGGCGGCAAGGGCGTGATCAACATCAAGACGACGGAGCGCAATGGTCTCGTCGTGGCCCTGAAGTGCGTCACCGACAAGGACGAGCTCATGCTCATCACCATGAACGGGATCGCACTGCGGACGGGCCTGGCCGAGCTGCGCGAGATCGGGCGCGCGACGCAGGGCGTCCGTCTGATCCGGCTCGACGACGGCGACAAGGTCGTCGCAGTCGCCAAGATCGCGAGCGAGGAGGACGAGGACGTCGAGGCGGCTGCGGCGAGTGCGGCCAGTGCTGCCACCGCGCCCGGCGGAGCACCCCCTGAAACGGACCTGGACAGCGATCTGGACGAAGAGAACGGGACCCCGGACCTGGAGGATGCGGCGGACGAGCCCGAAAACCCCGATTCGCCCGAGGAAAACGGTGACGACGACGAATCGGACGCGGATTGAGGCAGGTTTGACTCAACCGTAGCGGTTTGCCGAAGTATAATACGGATGAGGTGTGTTCTTCCTCGCAGGAGTTGTGTTATGGGCCGTTTTCTGAGTGTCCTTGCCGTTGCATGCCTGCTCGCGTTCGCGCTGCCGAGCAGCCCGGCGCAGGCCCAGAGCACGACCCAGCCGAGCGGGCTCGACCCCGTCGGCGGGCCGTTTCCGCCCGACTACATCCAGCTGGCCCGGACGAACGCCAAGAGTGGCGCGGTTGCGGACCGGCGCCCCGGCAGCTGGACCAGTGCGGGCCTGAGCCGCACCTCCAACCGCCAGAACGAGATCGTGAACCAGTACGGCGGCGTGACGTATAGCGAGACTGCCACGGAGGACGACGGCGTCCGCACCCAGGTACTGGTGTCCGTCCTCCAGACCGCCTTCGACGTCCTGAACGAGTTGATTACGCAGGTCGGGATCAGCTGGTTCCTGAACGGAGGCACAACAGACCAGATCCCCAGCGTCCCGGTCAGTTAGCGACAGCGCGACGTGTCGCCAATCGCCACCCCGAAGCGGCCGTCCTGACGACGGCCGCTTTTTTATATCCGGGCACGGTTTTCACGGATGTGATGTGACGGGTTCGGACCTGCCGTCTTCTCGTGTGCGAATCGACGCGAACACCAGCAGGCCGACAACGAAGAGACCCAGCGCTGGCCCGAAGACGCGGAGGGGCAGGAGCCGTCCGGGGCTGGCGTCCGCCGCGGGTTCGCCGAGCCAGCGATGTACGACCGGCACTTGAGGCAGCAGCAGCGCCATGGCATTGTGCATCGCGTGGGCAAGCATGCCCGGCAGGATCGAGCGGCTCTGCCAGCAGATGTAGCCGAGCACGACGCCCATCATGGCGCTCACGGGGATTCGGTCCACGACAAAGTGAAACACCCCGAAGACCGTCGCCACCGCCAGGATCGCCGGCCACTTGCGAAGCCCGTGGGATACGCCGCTCAGCACGAACCCGCGGAAGAGAAACTCCTCCGTGATCCCGGGAATCACTGCCAGCAGGAGGACGACCGCCCAGAGCGGCGCCGAGGCAAGCTGCGATTCGATCTGGCGGCTGAACTCGAGGAGCGCCTGCGAGGGGCGAATCACACGACACTGCAGCGCGAACAGTTCCTGCGCAATCGCCCAGCTGCTCAGGCCGACCAGCAGCGCCCCCGCCCACGCCCGCACCGGCGGCAGCTTAAGGCGGAACGTCCGCACGGGATTGATCCGCAGGTACCAGCACACGAGCAGCGGCAGCACCACAAACAGACCCAGGAACTGCACGACCGCCAGCAGCGACATCGTCCGGATGAACCGGTCGATCGACGCGCCCACCACCAGCGACTGCGCGTAGAAGCTCGCCGGGAACAGCAGCGCCGCCAGCAGCAGCGACTGCGAGGCCGTCGGCGTGTCCGCCGGCTCGAAATAGCGGCGCGACAGCAGCATGCGGTACGAGCGGGAGTCGGCGAACATCACCGCCTCCTGCCCGAAGAGCCGCGCCGCCACAGCCACCGCAGCAGCTGCGTACAGCGTCGTGGACGTGAGCACCACCGCCACCTGCATCCACTGGTACGTCTGCTGGAAGAGCTCCCGCGCCAGGAGCACCATGTTGCCCACCGGCATGACCAGCATGATCCCGCGCAGTTGAACGGTCGGGAGCGTCACGGCGATACCGGGCACCATTGCGAGGATGATCACCGGCATGACGTAGTTCTGCGCTTCCTTGAACGTGCGGGCGAAGCTGCAGACCGCCACCAGGATCGCAGAAAACAGGATCGCGAACGGCACCATGCAGAGCAGCATGATCGGCAGCACGCCGAGCGGGAATTCCACCGGCATCTCGGAGCTGATCGCCCGGGTGAGTCCGCCGAAGTGCATCGTCGCCCCGACGCTCGCCACATTCAGCAGCGCCGCCATCAGGCTCACCGTCGCGACCACCAGGAACTTGCCGACGATGAGGTGCAGGGGCGGCACCGGCGTGGCCATCAGCGTCTCGAGCGTGCCGCGCTCGCGCTCTCCCGCCGTCAGGTCAATCGCCGGGTACACCGCGCCGGTGATCGTCATCAGCACGAGGATGATCGGCACGATCTGGCCGAGCGCCCATCCCCCGCGCTGGCGCTCACTGGCCGCCGAGACGGTCTTGATCTCGACCGGCTGCAGCACGAGATTCACGTCCGCCCCACGCAGCGTGCGGCTCCGCGCGAGAATGCCCCGCACCGACTCGCGTGTCACGATCGTGCGGAAATCCTCGAGCACGCGCGTGAGCTGCTCCATCGCGGTGCGGCTGCGGACGTTCACCTCGTTGTAGGTGATGGTGGCCTGCACACGCGGCGGCAAGGGCAGCGGTGGCTCGTCTACCACGAGCTGCATGCGGGCCTGCACCTGTTCGCCCAGGGATGTCGGCGCCGTAGAGCCGACCCGCGCCTCGAATTTCGGGACGTCGTCACCGGGCCGGGCGTTCTGGCCGACGGCCTGCAGGATCCGCCCGAACTGCGCCACGTCGTTTTCGCCGTCGAACTCGACGACGAACCGCTCGGCCTGCAGCTTCACCTGTTCGCTCTCGGCCGCACGGAGGAAACCCAGCATGAGCAGCGGATAGAGCACCACCGGCACGAGAATCATCGCCATCAGCGTGCGCCGGTCTCGCAGGATGTCCACGAGTTCCTTGCGATAGATGGCGGCGACGCGCGTGCGGGGGATCATGCGGGTGGCACCTCCGGTGGAGGAACAGCCCCGGGCAGCGCCGGGGCCAAACCGGCGCCCACGAGCGCGAGGAACATCTCACTCAGGCGCGTACACCCCGTGCGCTCGCGCAGCTCTGCCATGGTGCCCTCGATGATCAGCCGCCCCTCATGCAGCAGTCCGATCCGGTCGCACAGCAGTTCCGCCTCGTCGAGGTAGTGCGTGCTGAGCAGGATCGCCTTGCCCGCCTGTCGCTCGCGCCGAATGAATTCGAGGATGACACGGTTGGTCAGCACGTCCAGGCCGAGCGTCGGCTCGTCCATGATGAGGATTGCGGGATTGCCGATGAGCGCCCGAGCGATATTGGTCCGCTGCCGCTGGCCGGTCGAAAGCGCCCCGCATCGCAGGTCGGCGAAGTCGCGCATCCCGAGCCACTCGATCAGCTCCTCGACGCGATGACGGGTCGTCTCGCGATCCATCCCGTGCAACTCGGCGAAGTACGGCAGCAGCTCGCGCGGACTCAGGCGCTGGTACAACCCCGTATTGGCGGTGAGGAAGCCGATGTGCCGTTTGACCCCGTGCGGATCGGAGGCGGCGTCGATCCCGTTGATGATCACCTGGCCCGAGGTCGGGCGCATCAGGCCCGAGAGGATCCGCAGCGTCGTCGTCTTCCCCGCGCCGTTTGGTCCGAGCAGCCCGTAGATCTCGCCGGCATCGACGTGGAAACCGAGGCCGTCCACCGCGCGCTTGGGCGGTCCGGCCGGGACCGGGAAGGTCTTCACGAGTTCGCCGACCTCGACCATGTTCACGGGGGAACGGGGGCTCCGGTACCGCGAAAGCGTCGCGGCCCACGGCGCCCACACCGGGCCCGCGGCGATGCCGCGCATCGCGTGCAGGCCCATTGTCCGGCCCATCCCCGGGCGTGACAAGGCCGGAGGGCGCAGCGACTTCGACTCGACGGCTTCACGCAGACACTCCTACCGCATGGCCTCGACGCCTGCTCGGCTCGTCACAAGCGGCGCGGGCTCGTTCTCGACGATCCAGGCCGCGACCGCCCGACCGATTGCCTCGGGATGATCCTCCTGCAGGTAATGGGCGCCGGGGCCCAGATGCACGACACGGCAGTTCTTCAGTCCGGCAGCAAATGATTCGGCGAACGTCGGGGAGATCAGTGCACCCGGCTTGCCCACGAACAACAGTTTTGGGTATTCGGAGGCGTTCAGAGCCGCGCGGGCATGCTCCATCGCGCAGCAGACGTCGGCCGGCTCACCTGCAATCGGCAGCTCGTTGGGCAGCCGCCAGATCGGGAGGCGCGATCGCGGGGTCGGAAACGGCGCGCGGTAGACGGCCATCTCTTCGTCGGTCAGCTTGCGCCTGATGGAACCGGGCAGCACCCGCTCGACGAACGCATTGTCCTCGAGGATCATTTTTTCACCTGTGCCGGGCGTTCGGAACATGCGGAATGTTTCTCGAGCGGCCGGAACCTGGTGGAAGTCCTCCCAGTTCGGCATTGGCCGGATGAACTCCATGAACGCGAGGCCGCGGACAAAGGCCGGACGCCGCTCCGCCAGGTGAAACGCGAGTGCCGTACCCCAGTCTTGTGCGACCAGATAGGCCGACGAAATGCCGGCCAAAGCGATGAACGTATCGAGGTACCGGGCATGATCCTGAAAGCGGTACGCAATGTCAGGCTTGCCGGACTGTCCGAAGCCGATGAGATCCGGCGCAATGCAGTGTGCCACCGGCGCGACGTGAGGGAGCACGTGCCGCCAGATGTAAGACGAAGTCGGATTGCCATGCAGGAACAGGGCAGGTGGTGCACCTCGCTGCCCTGCCTCACGGTACGCCATCGTCGAACCGAGTACAGGAATCTGGGGCAGAGTGACATCCGGAATCATCGTCATGGCTCCTTGAAAACAGTTGAGAAGACGATGCGTTTGAAACGCTCGAGAGGTTCGGGGCCGCGCGCCACCTTCATGCGCAGAATGGCGCCTTCCCACGAGGCGAGAAGGAACTCGGCGAGATCATCGGGATCAAAGGTCCTGTCGATCTCGCCGGTAGCCTGTGCTTCGGCGATGCACGCAGCGAAAAGCGCACGCCATTCCGCGAAGATGCCGGCGAGGCGTTCGCGGAGCATCTCGCTCTGCGGGGCGGCCTCCAGGCTGAAGTCGCCGATGAGGCAACCGCGAGCGTAATGATCCAACCGAAGACGCTCCGTGATGACATCCAGGTACCGCTGCAGACGTTCACGCGGCGGCAGACTGGAGTCGGCGAGCGCGTGCGCCACCAGCCCTTTCACGTGATCAAAGTAGCGATCGAGAACCTCGCGCGCGAAAGCTTCCTTCGAGCGGAAATGGTTGGTGAAGGAGCCCTGCGGGACCGAGGCCTCGGCAACGACCTCACGCACGCCCGCACCGCAATACCCCTTTCGAAGCATAATCTTGAGCCCGGCGTCCAGGATACGTTCGCGATGGGATGCCCTTGCCATGCGCATATAATACGTCCGTACGTATTATCTGTCCAGCGACATTCGCACTGTCGGGAAACCACCAGCCAGCACCTGGCCTCACACAGCTCATCAATTTGATGCAAGTATCCGTGGATTGGTAACTTGCAATCTCCCATGGAGTGCCATATTATTATGCTTTGGCCGGGACTCCACACCACTGAGCCTGGATTCGGCGGGACAGCAGCTGTCCTCGCCACCCGAGGCATGCTGCCCGTTTACTCGCGACCGCTTCCCACGAAGGAGGTCCGATGTCGGAAACCGCCCAGCGCCGGGATCTCAGCGTTCTTCCCCTGCCTCTCGAGCGTGACAACTTCCTCCGCACGCTGCTTCGCGAACTCTCGGGCACGCTCGAGGAGGTGGTCGGATATGCGGAGGCGGCCGGCTTCGTCAGCGTGGTCGGCCAGCGTGTCGGCGAAGAACTCGACCGTCGGTACAAGGCCGCCCTGCAGGTGGAGAACCTCACCCGCCAGCAGGTCGCGGACGTGCTGGTGGACCTCAAGCGCCGGATCCAGGGCGACTTCTATATTCTCGAGGAGCACGAAGACCGGATCGTACTTGCGAACCGCGCGTGCCCCTACGCCGAAAAGGTGGTCGGACGTCCTTCTCTCTGCATGATGACGTCGAACGTCTTCGGCGCGATCGCCGCCGAAAACCTCGGCTATGCCAAGGTCGAGCTGAAGCGCACCATCGCGCAGGGCGCGCCCGACTGCCTGGTCGTCCTCTACCTGAAACAGTCCCCGGAGAGCGAGGCGGCCGAGGGCCGCGAATACGTGAGAGGGTAGCGCCGGGATGTCGGAGAAACTGGAGCAGCTCTTCGACATGCTGCCCGAGCCGGCACTGCTTGTCTCCGGAACGGGGGAAGTCGTGCGCGCCAATTCGGCCGCTGCCGAGTTAACCGGCTTCGATCGCGGAGCATTGACGCACAAGAACCTGGCGGAGCTAGTCACGGACGCGCCCGGAAAACTGCAGGAGTACCTCCGCCTCTGCTCGCGCACACGGCACCTGCTCCCCCTGTCATTTGGCTGGCTCACGAAGGACGCGAAGCGCGTCGAGATCCGCTGCGACTGCGCGGTGATCCAGCCGCGCGCGGAGGGCTCGCCGGCCGTCCTGTTCCTCCGCTGCCGTCCCAAGGCCGAGTCCACCGACCAGTTCGTGCTGCTGAACCAGAAGATCGCCGCCCTCTCAAAGGAGATCATCGAGCGCCGCAAGGCCGAGCAGCAGCGCGACGAGCTGCTCCGGAACGAACGGGCCGCCCGTGTGGAGGCCGAGCGTGTCAGCCGCATGAAGGACGAGTTCCTCGCGACCCTCTCCCATGAACTGCGGACGCCGCTCAACTCCATCCTCGGCTACGCCCAATTGCTGCACGAGACCGAAACCCTGACCGACGAAACGCGGCGCGGGCTGGAGGTGATCCAGCGAAATGCCCGCGTGCAGGCGCGCCTGATCGAGGACCTGATCGACATGAGCCGGATCATCTCCGGTAAGATCCGGCTCGAGGTGCAGCACGTGGAGCTGATTCCCGTCATCGAGGCGGCTATCGAGGCGATCCGCCCGGCGGCCGAGGCCCGGTCGATCCGGATTCAGACCACGATGGATCCGCTGGCGGGCCCGGTGAAGGGCGACCCCGCCCGCATCCAGCAGATTGTCTGGAACCTGCTCTCCAACGCGGTGAAGTTCACGCCCAAGGGCGGGCGCGTGCAGGTCTTCCTCGAGCGCGTCAACTCTCACGTCGAGATCGTGGTGAGCGACACCGGCGAGGGGATCCGCCCGGAGTTCCTCCCCCACGTCTTCGACCGCTTCGAGCAGGCGGATGCGAGCACGACCCGGCGGCACGGCGGACTGGGCCTCGGGCTCTCCATTGTCAAGCACCTCGCGGAGTTGCACGGAGGATCCGTACGCGCCAAGAGCCCGGGACCGGGCCAGGGCTCGACGTTCACGGTGGTCCTGCCGCTGCTGGTACTCCACGAGGAGCGCGCACCGTCGCGCAGCCACCCGGCGTCGCGCGCCGCGGACGCGGACTCATCGTTGCCGTCTCTGGCGGGCGTGAGGGTGCTCGTAGTCGACGACGAACCGGACGCTCGAGATTTGATCCAGCGGATGATCGCCGGGCGCGGCGCCGTTGTCCGGACCGCGGAGTCGGCCTCCGATGCCATGGAGGTGCTCCGCGGGTTCAAGCCGGACGTGGTGGTCAGCGACATCGGCATGCCGGGAACTGACGGCTACCAGTTGATGCGCATGATTCGTTCGATGGAACAGGCGGAAGGCGGCCGCATGGGCTCGATCGCGCTCACGGCCTTCGCAAGTTCCCAGGACCGCACGCGCAGCCTGCTCGCCGGTTTCAACATCCACCTGTCGAAACCCATCGAGCCGCCGGAACTGATAGCGGCCGTCGCCAGCCTCGCCGAACGCCTCGACCGCCGGTAAACACCTCCGCAGTGCACAAACCTGCGGAGTGCGCGGCTGCAACGCTCATAACCGGACACCGCCGCGAGAGCGGGACGAATCGCGACAAGGTGCCCCGCGATCCTTCGCGGCTGCTTACTGCTCCTGCAGGACGCGCTTGCGCACGACGTGGTAGGCGGTGATCAGCGGGTTGTTTCGGACGAACAGCGTCGAGAAGATCCGTTGCGGGGGCACGTACGCGACCTCTTCGTCGGCCAGGCCACCGTCGGGCAGCTTCTGGCCGGTTTTGCGAAACAGCGGTACGCGGCCCTGGCCGGACTCGGCCCAGTATTTGCTGTCGAAATCGGCGAAGAAGTCGATCCCCACCTCGTAATCGATCCGCCCGTCCGCCTCGCTGTGGCCGATCATGTAAATGTTGTAGAACTTACCCTGGTAGATCATCTGGTGCCGGATGCGCCCGCTCGAGAACTTCTCGAACCACGAGTGCATGTACGAGAACTCGAAACGGGCGAAATTCAGGCCGGGGAAAATCCGCGTCACCCACGCCGGGGCGGCCCGCCCCTCCACCGCCCCGCCCTCGATGATGAGCTCGCCCTTGCCCACCGGATAGTTCGGGTCCTCGGGCCCGGGCAGCAGGCGTTGTGCGCTCTCATCGATCAGCGTCAGCGGGCCCGATGCCGACATGCCGGGGAACGTCAGCTTGAGGTACGTGTCCACCACATCGCCCGGCTGAATCCGGTCCGCAGTGTACGCGAGGTACGATGTGGGGCTGTCACTCTCGGTGTGCGTCTCGAACTTGCCCCGTACGATCCCGCCGTCGACGACGCAGCGGAAATCCAGCTTGACGGGGCCGCGCTCGATCACGGCCTTCGCGCTGGCGGCCTGGGCGGCCACCCGCACATTCAGTGGCAGCAGCAGGTTCACCGTGTCAATATTCAAATTCACGTCGATGTTCGACTGCGAGAGAACATCCAGCATCCGTTGCGCGGCGCCGGCGCTGGGAGCTGCGGAGGCCTGTGACTTCGGCCAGTGAATACTGTCGATCTGCGATTGAAGGTCCTCCACGTCCAGCCGATCGAGGCTGAGCCCGATGATGCCGACGCTCGAATCCCCTTCGTGCCGCAGCATCCCCGAGAGCACGCCGCCGGAACGTCCCCAATCCCACCGGAGCTGCTCGACTTCGATGTCGGATGTCCCGACGACCGCCCGTCCGTCCAATCGGATCGGATCCTGGCCTGCGCGGAGCCGGAAATCCGTGAACTCGATCTCGCCCGCACGCAGGCGCGTCGTACCGCTGTCTCGCACGGCACGGAATTCGGCGCGACAGGCGCCGGAGGCGTCCGAAAGCAGGCTGCGGGGCACCCACCGAAGCAGTCTGACCGGCTCTTCGAGAGAAACCTGAGTGGCGAGGTCGAATTCGGTCGCATCCCAGTTGCCCGGCGAGGATTCCGCGAGTTTCGCGGTGCCGGAGGTGACGAAGTGGTTCCCGTCGAGCGCGAGGGCGATTCGCTTCGCCTCCACGTGGAACCCCTCCAAGGCCCGCGTCGCCTGCACGTCAAAAGCCATGCCCGCCGGTGCATCGGAAGGCTTGCGCACCCTCGCGACGAAGTCGTGCTCGATGGGAACCGCGAATCCAGCCTCGTCTGCCACGACACGCCCGCTCGCATGCAGCGAGCCGGGCTCGGCGCGAACCTGCATGTTCCACTGGCTGCTGCCGGTCAGGCCGTACTGCTCCGCCCACCGCCGGGGTGCAGGATGCAGTCGCTGCAGTTCCGGACCGAAGTGGATCGTGCCGGACGTCTCCAGTACGGCAGACTTGAGGGCGGGCACGCGTCGTGCGCGACGCAGCATGTCGCGACCCAGGCCGGCGGCCATCGGCTGAGTCGCACCAACGACTACCTCACCCCGCAGCTCCGTGACGTCGATGCCTGCGAGCGTTCCCCGTGCACCCGCGAGCCGCCAGGTCTGTTCGCCCTCGGCGGGCCGCGTGGTACCCTCCCACTGCATCGTGATGGTCGCCGGGACGCCGGGCGGCTTTTCGAAGCCATCGGACCCCGGCACGACCAGCCCGCTGCGGGTTGCCTCGACCGTCGCCGCGACGATCTGGCGTTCCGCCGTAAGGGTGGCGGATACCTGGAGCGAGAATCCACCCACCGGACGGAAGCGCTCCACCTGCGGACCTGCGGCCGGGATCATGCGCAGCAGGCCGGCGATGTCCGTCACGTCTGCTTCGACGCTGACCTGCTCGAGGTCATCACTCGCCTCTGAGGAACCGTTGCCCGTGAAGGCGAACACCCCGGCGACCGAACCGGGCGGCGCCGTCACGGACCCGGTGAACGCCTGCTCTCGGACGCCATTCAGGACGCGAAGCCGCTGCGAGAGCCCCAGCTTGAGCGGACTCGCCGCGGACTTCTCGAATCTCTCCGGCCAATGCACGGCCAGCGCATCGGCAATCACCTCCAGCTCCGAACGCACAACCCAGTCGTTCGGGCGATACGACACAGCGCCACGAGCGACGAGGTCCACGCCCCCGGAGAATTCGAGCTCCGGCGGCAGCAGTCGCGCGAGCGCGGGAGCCAGCGATCGCAGCCCCTCGACATGATCCCCATGCAGGGGCAACTCTACCCCGAGATCGGCCGCCACCGGCGCCGCGTCGCCGGCCGTCGAGTCCAGGAAGCGGAACGAATAGGCAAGTGGGGTGAGCTTTGGCTTGGCCAGCAGGAGACGGGAGGGGCCGTAGTTCAGGTCGAACCAGACCTCCGGCAGCGAACCTGTCGCCAGGTGCGGGATGAGCGTGCCCGCATCCAGCGTGAGCGGTCGCCCGGGCTCCTTGTTGAGGACGTCCGCGACCAACACGCTGGTGTCGGACTGTGTCACGACAGAGATTTTGAGACGGGAGGCGTATTCCTCCGGCTGAATCGAAACCGTCGCGCGGGCAGGTCCGCGCCAGCTCTCGCTCCCGTTGACTCGCCGCAGAACCGGCAGGATTCTGACCAACTGCTCGAGCCGCGGCACTTGCAGAGTGACCTCGGAGTTCAGCGTGGGCAGCGTGTCCGCCAGCCACTGCACCAGGTCGGCGGGCTGCGGGTCGGGAATGTCCATCTCCGAGCGCAGGCGCATCTCGACATCGCCCAGCTTCACCCGCACGTCCGGCTGCGACATCTGGCGGGTGACGCGGTTCTGCGTCATCTCGAAATGCAGCGACTTGGGCAGACCGCGATCGGCGTCAGCCAGCGTGCCCTCGCGGCCCTCGATCTTGAGCTGCGAATCTCTGGCCTCAATCGCAATCAGAACGCGGTCTTCCTCCCTTTGCTGAGTCAAACCGAATTCGAAGTCCGCCGACCCGGCCAGCTGCGCGCCCACGGAGCGGGCGAACGCGTCGATCTCTGGAAACTCGGTCCGCAGGGCCGCCCAGTCCTTGATGTTACCCTGCAGGCTCATGCGGAAAGGCGTGTCGCTGTCGCGGTCGATCAGGACTGCGGGTTCGCCTGCTCGCCCGGCGCGCCGCACGCGAATCGCCCGCGTCTCATACTCGAAATCGCTGAGGACGATCGTATCGGAGCGCGGGTTCGGGTCCCAGCGGCCGCCGCAACGCAACTCCGCGTCCGGCACTTGCGCAGGGACGTCGAGGCCCTCACGGATGACGCTCACCCCCGCCAGCGAGATCCCGAGGCTGTAATCGATGGTCAGGTCCGGCCGGGTGGCCAGCCGAAGCTGCCCCCCCGTCGAGCCGCTGACCTGCTGAATCGGCAGGCGCGGAATGAACATCAACGGAAGGTCGGTTAATGCCAGGTTCGACCACTCGGCCCGGACCTCCCCGGTCAGGTCCTCGTCGCGCTTCAGGCGCGGCACGATCAAGCGGGCGTGCAGGTTGAACCGCCCCAGGTTGGATTCGCCCGGCCACCGGGGCAGGCGCGCGACCTCCGCCTGCCCGAACACGCGCAGCAGGCCGCTTGCCGGCTCCATGTCACACTCGAGCCGGTCGATCCGGAAGGTCTGGCGGGCCTCCGAGGTCCAGACATGGCAGGCCGCATCTTCGAGCAGGTAATGCCAGCTCGGCAGGCGCGACGGACGCTGATTGCCGAGATCATCGAGGTTCAGCCGGCCCTCCGCGTCCCGGACGATCCACATTTCGGCATCCGAAACGGCAATTTGCTGGACGCGCCCGGTAAACGCCGTGGTGAGGGGCGTCAACGCAAAGCATATTTGGCCGGCCCGGGCCAGGAGCGGGTTCGGCGCCCCTTGTCGTTCGGAGATTTCGAGCTGCTCCAGAACGATCCCATGCCGCCAACTCGCCCGGACGGCACCCAGGTGCACCGGGCGGTTCAGGTCGGCCGCCAGTTGGGCTTCCACTTGCCGGCGGATCCAATCCGTTGGGAGCCACCAGGGCAGCGCGACGTACAGCACCGCCAGCACAACGACCAGAAAACCGGCGAAAGGAGCCCATCGCCGCGGGCGCTGCGGTGTCAGGAGGATCTCGGGCGGTAGGGTTTGCAGCGTGGTCATTCCGGGTCGGCGGTCGCGGAAACGGCGGCCGCATTCTACTGCGTAACGGCGTGCCTCACAAACGCGTCTTGTCGGCGTGTCCGGACGGCGGTATAACGCGTGAGGCGCGATCGGATGAGCTTCGCCGGGGCGAGTCGGCATGAGAATCGGTGTCATCTCGGATACGCACGATCGGCTCCCCACGCTTGAGACCGGTCTGTCGATTCTCCAGCGCCGGAGCGTCGACGTGATCGTCCATCCGGGAGACATGATCGCGCCGTTCGCCGCGCGCCGAATGCTCTCCTGGACGGGACCACTCCACGTCATCTACGGCAACAATGACGGCGAGCGCAAGGGGCTTAAAGGCGTGCTGCCGCAAATCCACGATGGACCCCTCTTTTTCGAGGCAGGCGGGCGGCGCGTCCTCGTCCACCATTTCCTGGACTGGTGCCGATCCGAGGACACCGAACGCGCGGACATCATCATCACCGGGCATACCCACGAAGTCGTGAACGAGCACAAGAACGGCAAGCTGTTTCTGAATCCGGGTGAGTGCTGCGGCTGGCTGTATGGCCGCTGCACCGTGGCCGTGATCGATACCGATTCCCTCTCGGCCGAGATCATCGAGGTGCCGGCATGAGAACGAGGCCCAGACGCAGGATGAGACTGATCGTGCTGGGGTTGGCCGCGCTGACGACCCTGCATGCGGCGGGATGCGTGCGGCGAACCATGACGATCAACACCGATCCGCAGGGAGCGGCCGTCACGCTCAACGATGAGCAGGTCGGCACGTCTCCGGTGAACGTCGATTTCACGTGGTACGGCGACTACGACGTGATCATCCGCCACGAGGGGTACGAGACGCTGAAGACAAATCAGAAGGTGGACGCCCCGTGGTACCAGGTCCCGCCGATCGACTTTATCACGGAGATCCTTGTGCCCTTTGAGATCCACGACCAGCGCGAGTACACCTTCGCCCTCGAGCCCAGCCGGCCCGTGGATCGCCAGCAGCTTCTGCAGAATGCGGCGGAGTTCCGCGACCGCGCCCTCTACGAAGGCACCCCCGCGGCCACCCAGCCCACGCCATGACGGGCCGGAGAGCCTGGCCGCGGCCAAGCGGCCAATCGGCGCCTCTTGACGAACACGCCGCCGGCCGATTCTAATAGTCGTATTGGGCATCGCGGTCCGCAGCGGGCTCAGCCGTGACGCGGATTCGACAGCCAGCAGCATCCCAGGGGCCGTAGCTCAGTTGGGAGAGCGCTTGCATGGCATGCAAGAGGTCGTGGGTTCGACTCCCATCGGCTCCATTCTAAGCCTCCGTGACTGCGAGAGTTACGGGGGCTTTTTTCTGCGCGGGGGGGGTGGGGGCGCGACCGGTTGGTTGACGTGCGCAACCGGTTGGGCTTAGCTTGGGGCCCATGGATGGGAACCGCAGGTTCAGCGCAAAACCGCCAAGGGCCGCCGGCCCTGGTACACACTCGAAGTCCAGGGTCGCCGACACCACCTCGGCACGGACCGAGCCCAGGCGTACGTGCGGGCCGCGGAGATCCTCGGGGGCGCGGGGGGCGCCGGGGTCGCGTCCGGAGAGCCGGGGACGGTGCAGGGGCTGGTGCTCGCCTACACCCTCGAGACGGGAACCAAGCCGCAAGGAGCCATGCGGTTCGGCGAGTGGGCGGCCGACAAGCGGCTCGTCGAACTCGAGCCCGCAGACCTCCAGCGGTTCGCCGACTGGCTCAAAGGCCAGAAGACCCGGCCACGCCCTCAGAAACCTCCGGAAGGCGGCGAAAAACCGAAGAAGCCCGCCCCGCCGCGGCCGCTGTCCGCCTGGTCGATCCGCCACTACGTCGCCGACGCACGGAAGGTGTGGCAGTGGGGAGCGTCCAAGGGGTGGCCGCTGCCCGAGCCGGGCAAGG
>CAZJTF010000080.1:0-22349 GCA_964548565.1 uncultured Planctomycetales bacterium
GAATTCGGGCTGGTGCGGATCGCGTTGCGCGATCGACGCGAGGAACGCTTCCGGATATCATCTCCGATTCCGTGTTCCGCCGCATCGCCGAGCAGCGCGGCCTCGAACTGCACGTGAATACCCCCGGTGCAGGGCTCATGGCGTCGCTCTTCGAGCTGTCGGGGAATCATTTCCGTCCCGACGGAGTGGATCCGCGCATCCGTGATTTCTACGAAAACACAAGTCGGTACCGGCTCGATGCCTGGTGCCAGTGGAATCTGCTGTTCTTTCCGCTCGGTTGGATGCTGGCGTGGCTGTTCGGTCGGCGGCTCCAACAGCTCAACATACCGCTCGCGCCGCTGGAAACGAGCCAGGGCATCTCCAGCAGCATCATTCAGCTGAAGGAGCCGGCGTCGCATCGTGTCTGTCTCACGGGGTGGGTTCGCAAGTACGTCCGGACCGGCGAGATCATCTACGCAGGGGTCTACGACGTTTGCGCGCCGCCGGACGAGCCGGGGCCCTGCGTGCGCGTCGTGTTCCCTCTGCCCAACGGCAGTGCCACAGTGATCCTGCGGCCCGAACTGCAGGCGGATGGGTCACTCGTCCTGTCCACTCACAGCCGTCATTCCGGCGGGGCGGGGTTCTACTTCGTCGTCACAAACGGTGACGGCACGCTGCACGTCAGGTACGTTCGGGCGATGACCGAGACGATTCACGTGTACGTCGACCCGCGCGGCGAACTGCGGGCAGATCACGTCTTCTTTTTCTGGGGCGTGCGTTTTCTCCAGCTTCATTACAGGATCGCCGGCCCGACCACGCCCCCGTGAGGCACACGATCCGCACGTTGCGGAGTACGCCAGCGCACTTCTCCAGGGCCGCCTTCGGCGAGCGAAGCCGCCTCAGCCGGAGATGTTTCGCAGGGCGGCCAGCGCCGCGTCGTAGTTGGGGTGGTCAGCGACTTCCTTGACGTACTCGACGTGCCGGATCGTGTCGTCCTTGTCCACGACGAACAGGGCACGGCACTCGATTCGCAGTTTCGGAATGAGTGTCCCCCACGCCTCTCCGAACGCGCAGTCAAGATGGTCGCTCAGGACCAGCATGCGGTCGCGGTCGATTCCTTCCGCACCGCAAAAACGCGCCTGCGCCGGCGGCAGGTCAACACTGATCGTCACAAACTGCACGCCGGGCAGTGCCGCCGCCTCTTTGTTAAACCGCTGCGTCTGCAGGGCGCAGACCGGCGTATCGAGCGAGGGCACAATGCTGATCAGCCGGACGTTACCGCGTCCCTCACTGATGCGGTAGTCGTCCACGAGGCTCTTCTTCAGCCGCGCGTCCGGCGCCTTGTCGCCGACCTTGAGCTCGGGACCTTCGAGCTCCAGGGGATTTCCCTTCAACGTGGTCTGACGTGCCATGCGAGTGTCTCCTCTCGAGAAAGGCGGCGGTTCGCCGCGACTGCAACCCCGGCGCGACTATATCGGTCGGCGGGAGCGCAGGTCAAGCGCTCGTGTACCGGCTGTACTGGTCGTGGGGAGTGTCGACGATCACACGCCGATTCTCGAACCGTCGTTGTTCGAGGAGCCGCCGCGCAGCAGGTTGTCAATCAGCTCGTTCAGCTGAGTGCTGCCGAACGTGCTCGATACACTGCCGCTGATGAAGCTGAAAACGCCCGTCTTGACCGAATCGACGACAATATCGCCGCAGCTGGTTCCGAAGAGGGTGCCGGCGAGGAGAGAAACGAGCAGCGCACGCAGCGAGCGTCGGAAGATCATGGCTGGAAGCTCCTGTGCGGGAACAGACGGCGACGCGGCTGGCCCGTTCCGTGGGCGTATCCTAAACGTGCCCCGCGCGGGCAGTCAACGCGCGTCAGTCCGGCGGGCGGTAGGGCAGACGCAGGATGTAGTCTCCCCATCGCATAATGAACGCTGCATCCGGCTTGCCAAAGTGCCGCGCGAACAGCGCGCGTTCCTGCTCCGACGAGACCGGTACACCGGGTGGGCGCGCCGCGACCTCCCGCAGGTACGCGACGAACGACTCCAGCCGGGTGCGGTGGAGGTAATGCGCCAGCGCCCAGGTCGTGGCGTAGACCGTGGTGCCCCGGTCCTCCCGCTCGTTGAATAACTCGGGCGTGCTGACCAGTTCGGCGGGATCGATCACGCGATCCGACTCGATCGCCTCAAGCAGGTCGGCGCCCGTCAGCCGTCCGCCCTGGCGCTCCTTCGAAATGCTTCGCCGGAAATCCCGCAGCCGCAGCTGATTAATCGTGTTGATTCCGCTCCCAAGAGCGTCGGGGAGCGGCTCGAACAGGCACGCCATGCCCTCTACCAGCCACTTCGGATTGCCCCCGCCCCGGACGTGCACGCCCGCGTTGAACAGTACCTGGTGCGCGACCTCGTGCTGCACGACGGTCCGGTTGATCAGGTCAAAGTAGTTGGTCCGGCGGATCTCGAGCGATCTCAGCTCCCGTCGGGCCTTGTCGATCTCCCTGGCTGCCTCGTTGCGCGTCAGGGTGAGGACCCGCCCGCCCCGGAGTTCCACCTGGACGCGGGCCGTCCGGTCACGGATCCTGCTCAGGGCACGCGACAGCCTGTTGAGGCTCTGGCGCGACTCCGCAATGCTCGCCTGGAGTTCGAGGAGCGAAGGATTGTTGAGCACGTTGAAGAATGCCGACCGATTGGTGCCCTGGTGGTACACTCCAAACGTCCCCTCGGAGGGGAACCCGATCATTTTCCCGTAGCGGTCGTACGTCTCCCGGTCATTGAAGAAGATCGCCTCGAGTCGCCGCGTCGGTCGATGCGCCTCGATGCCGTTCAGATCGCAAAAGCGGTAGATGGCCGCATAGGTATGCTCGATTCGTGCCGTAAAGTCGTTCACGATGTCCGGTGTAGAATCATACGCCACCATGAAGTGGGACGTTCGCTTGATCTGGAATTCCCGGCCGGCCGCCGCACGGAGTTGGGCCTCCTGTAGAGGATTGACGGGGATCTCGGTCTCGGCGGGCCGGGTGGCCGGGCCGGCACCCGCGCAGATGGCGAAGACCAGGAGCAGAAGACCCTGTTGTCGGGCAGAAGCGTGAGCCATGACCGAATTATAAGCTCCGTCGGGTCGATGGCAGCGTTGACCCCCTCCGGGCGTGCTCATACGATCGGCTCCGCAATCCGGTGGCCTGCCTCGGCGCCCCCCGGGCTCGCGGCAGACCTTCTCACCGCTGCCGGATCAAGGAGTGGCAGCAGATGATCGAAAAGGGCCAGAAAAGCTGGCAGGCGCGGTTCTCACAGTCCGCGGACGCGCTCACGGAGGCGTACGTCGAAAGCCTCTCGTTTGACCGCCGGCTTTGGAAATATGACATCGTCGGCAGTATCGCCCACGCCGAAATGCTCGCGGAGGTCGGGCTGATCAGCAAGTCCGACGTACAGGCCATCAAGCGCGGCTTCCATGAGATCGAGCAGGAGATCGAGGCCGGCAACTTCAACTGGGACCCCTCCTGCGAAGACATCCACATGGCCATGGAGGGCGCGCTCATCGCCCGGATTGGCGAGCCTGGCAAGCGTCTCCACACCGCCCGATCGCGCAATGACCAGATCGCCCTGGACCTGCGGCTCTACACGCGGGATATCATCGATCTGCAGGTGCTGCCGCTGCTCGTCGACTTGCAGCAGGCCCTGCTCGCCTCGGCCGAGAAGTACGCGGATGCCGTGATGCCGTCCTACACGCATCTGCAGCGAGCCCAGCCGGTCACGGCCGGAGCGTACCTGCTGGCATACGTTGAGCAGTTCGGACGCGATCACGACCGGTTTCAGGACGTGCGACGACGGACGAACCTCAGTCCGCTCGGCTCCGGCGCGATTGCCGGCTCCACCCTTCCGATCGACCGCCGCCTGGTCGCGCAGCGGCTCGGTTTTACCGGCATCACCCGCAACAGCATGGACGCCACCGGTGATCGCGACTTCATCACCGAGTTTTTGTCGGCGGCGGTGCTCTCCGGCATCCACCTCTCGCGACTGGCGGAGGACTGGATCGTTTACGCATCGCAGGAGTTCCGCTTCATCACCATTTCGGATGCGTTCTGCACCGGCTCCTCCATGATGCCGCAGAAGAAAAACCCGGACGTGCTCGAGCTCATTCGCGGCAAAACCGCACGGTTGCACGGGGCCCTCAACGGGATGCTCATGCTCGGCAAGGGTCTGCCGATGGCCTACAACCGCGATCTCCAGGAGGACAAGATCCACCTGTTTGGGGCCGTGGACGCCCTCACCGCATCGCTGGAGATCGCGGCCGCCGTCGTCCGCAACACCAGCTTCAACACGTCACGGCTGCTGGCGGCCACGGAGCACGGCTTCCTCGATGCGACCGTTCTGGCGGAGTACCTCGTCGGGAAGGGCGTTCCTTTCCGCGAGGCGCACCAGCACGTCGGGCGGCTGGTTGCACTGTGCGAAAAAAACGGGCGGGAGCTCTCGGCGCTGTCGCTGGAGGAGTTCCGCTCGGTCTGCGATCAGATCCAGCCGGATGTCTACGAGTATCTCGGGCCGGCCAACGTGGTACGCCGCTACCGCAGCGAGGGCAACGCAGGGCCGGAATCGACACGCAGTCAAATTGCGTTCTGGCGATCGCACCTGGGCCGTCTGCCCGCGAGTTGAGGAGATCGCTTGCCTTCGCCGCCGGTGGTGCCCGCGGATCTCCCACTTCGGCCCGTCCGCACCGTATGATACCGGCATGTCGGACCCTGCCGCCCGTGAGAATGCGATTGTGGCCTGGTTGAGCGCCCGCCTCGGCCGCGCTGACCCGGCGCGCGTGCCGATCGGGATCGGCGACGACATGGCCGCGGTGCGGCTCGACGGCACGCTCGTGGCGATCACCGCAGACATGCTCCTGGATGGTGTGCATTTCGATACCGCCCGCCACGGCTACGACCTGATCGGTCGGAAAGCAATCGCGTGCTCCCTGAGCGACTGCGCCGGAATGTGCTGCGAGCCGCGCGGGGCGACGGTCAGCCTGGCGCTGGCCCGCGGCATGCGTCTCGAGGACGTCCAGCGTCTGTACGAAGGCATGGCGGGCATCTGCTCACAGCACCGATGCCCGATCATCGGCGGCGACACGACGAGCTGGTCCGGGCGACTGGCGATCGACGTCGCAATTGTCGGCGAGCCGATGTCGCCGCGCGGGCTGGTCAGCCGCAGCGGTGCGCGCGCGGGGGACACGATCTATGTCAGCGGGCCGCTGGGCGGGAGCCTGCTGGGCGGCCACGTGGCATTTACGCCGCGGCTCGCATTCGCGCGCCAGCTTGCCGGGCGCGGCGAACTGCACGCCATGATGGACATTTCGGACGGGCTCTCGCTCGACCTGCATCGACTCTGCGCCGCATCGGGCTGCGACGCGCGATTGAACGAGGAGCTGCTGGAAGGCATGATCAGCGAGGCCGCCCGGGAACTCTCGGCGCAGGACGGTCGTTCGTCGCTTGACCACGCGCTTTCGGACGGGGAGGATTTTGAGTTACTGGTTGTCGGAGGCGAAGCCCTGCTGTCTGCATGCCCAGCGCTGCGTCCTTTAGGGAGGATTACCGAGCGTCAGGGGGATTCGCCGCGGATCGTCATGGCGGAGCGTGACGGGGGCGAGCGGGTCGTTCCGCCCAAGGGGTATGAGCACGTCACATGAGCGGGAATGCGGCACGGGCACGAATATCGAGCGGCAGCCTGCAGGAAACGCACGCGATGGGCGTCCGCCTCGGCCGCGTACTACAGACCGGCGACGTTGTCGCCCTCGTCGGGCCTCTTGGCTCGGGTAAGACGACGCTGACCAAGGGCATCGCCGAAGGTGCGGGCGTCACCGACGGGCGTCAGGTCAACAGTCCCACGTTCGTCATCATCAACGAGTATGACGCCCGCAACCTCACCATCTGCCACATGGATGCGTACCGGCTGCGGGGCGGGCCCGACCTCGAGGCGCTCGGCTTCGACGAGATCTGCGGCCGTTCCGCGGTGATTCTCGAGTGGGCGGACCGCGTCTGCGATGCGCTCCCGCCGGATCGCCTGACCTTGACGATCACCCCGGTGTCGGACAGCGGGCGCACGTTCGCGTGCACCGCGGGCGGGGACTGCTCACAACGTCTTCTGGACAGTCTGCTCGCGGGCTGATTGTCGCCGCCGGGAGTCACGCGTAGAATCGCCACGGTTCGGGAACCCCGGAGGACGATCATGCCCTGCCATGTTGTCGTGTTCGAGACTGCTACGCGCACCCGCTCGGAGCACACCTGCGACGAAGAGAATACGGCCCGGATTGTCGAGGATGATCATGCGGCCAAATCAACCGGCGAGTACCGGGACCTCGCGGGGGAGACCTTTGCCGTCGACTGGACCAGGTCCCGCCTTGTGAGCTTCCAGCGCAAGCGGGAGGACGGCACGGTTGTCGCCTCCGGTGGTGCCGACGGCACTCAGACACCGGTGTGCTGACCCCATCGGCACTGTCCTCTCGGGCAGGAGCCGGGTCTTGTCCGGTGACCACCGATTCCGTATACTCTCGCGACTCGACCGATCACGGTCGACCGGCCCCTTCGTCTAGTGGCCCAGGACACCGGCTTTTCACGCCGGCAACACGGGTTCGAATCCCGTAGGGGTCAGTTTCCGGCCAGTCTGGCCGGGGAGCCGGGCGTAACTTCCTTTACTGGCAATCCCGCTTCATTTCTCCGGGCGCACGATCTGACACGAGCATCGTGCGCCGGATGCTGCACAACTAGTGCACGACGACCTGGTCAAGCCCCGAGAAAAGCGCATCGCTGACGATCAGGCAGCCATCCCCGAACAGGCATGACACAAGGACGGTGGCGAGCAGAAATCGAAGGCTTGTTCGACGCATCGGAAATCCTCCACGCAGCCGGTCACGACGGGCCGACGTGGCACGCGCATGCCGACTTACCGGACTCTTTCAGCGCCCATCGCTGAAAATCAACCTCCGCCGGAGCGCACGTCCATGAAACAGTTGGCTTCTGCGCCGGAGCGCCCGGTACCCGAAGCCCGGCAAGAAAAGTCATTGCGAGCACGCCTAGACTTCTGCGAGGGCGAGTAGCACGCCTGAATCCACGCGTAACGGGGTGATTCCGACAATGCGCACGGGGTGTTTGGTGATCTCGGGGGCGCTCCTCGCCGTTGGCGTGGCCGCGTGCGTTCCTGCGCTGCCGGACAACGTCAAGGCGGACGGCGCCCCTCAACGCTCCATCGTGCTCGAACTCCAGGACGCCGTCCTCTCTCGTGAAGAGGGTCTTGATGACGCGCTGTGGCTCGAGGTCACGCGCGCCAGCGGCACGGGAACGGTCGGCGGTTACCTGTCGCGAAATGACCATTCGCAGCAGGGCATCATTATTCTGCTGCATGGCGCGAGCACGTTCAGTCCGACGGGAAGCGTCGGAGCGACGCGCATGTTCCATGAGACATTCGGCGCCGCTTATCGCGACGCGGGCTTTCGCACGCTGTCGCTCGACTACCAGGAGTGCGGCACCGCTTACGGCCAGGGGGATGTGGACGATCTCGTCGAGATGATCGACTGGTTGGAGCGGACGGGGAAGGCGGCGCTGGGCCTGCAGCACACGTACGCAATCGGGTACTCCGCGGGGGGTACCACGGTCATGGTTGCCGCCCGCCGACGCGCGATCGACGCTGCCGGATCCATCGCGGGATTGTCCGAGCCAAGGCAGCTTGAGGATCTGTGGAACTTCTACCGCTTTCTCGGTTCGATCTACCCGTCCAACGAAGGCTTCTGCCAACTCGCCACCACGCTCGCTACTTACGGCCCGCCGGGCGCTCCGGGCTGGGGGGCGATCGACACGGTGGGCAGGATCGGCGAACTTCAGACCCCCCTGATCGTCTTCCACGGCACGCAGGATCAGATCTTCTACCCAATCAACGCCGAGAACCTGCAGCGGGCCTGGGATACCGCCGTCAGCGAAGGCATCAGTCTCCCGGAGTTGCAGGTGGTCTACCTCGATGGCCAGGACCACTTCCAGCCTGAGGTGGATCCGGAACTCACGCGCCTGACTCTCGCATTTTTCGAACGGCACGCGCAGTAAACCGCATTTTCGTGAAATGTTGCCTCCTGCCCTGCGACCAAACGGGTGTTCCGCGGGCTTCGCGCCGGCGGCGCTCGATTCACAGGTCCTTGTGCAAAGGAGGTTTGCGGTGATTACACGAGTCATCAAATACGGTGTGGCCGGCGCCGTTGTCCTCGGCCTGGCGGGGGCGTTCATGTTCGGGCGGGATGTCTTCAGCTATGCCGGCAGTACGGCCAAGAGCGTGAAGTCCGCCATGAAGGACGCGGTGCCCATCGAGTTCGAACTCCAGCGGGCACGCGATCTCCTGGAGCAGATCATCCCCGAAATGCAGGCGAACGTCCGCCTCATCGCCCAGGAGGAGGTCGAGGTCGCCAGCCTCGGACGCGACATCGAGCAATGCAGGAACTCGCTTTCCCAGGAACGGACCCGCCTGGCAAGTCTGCGCGAGGTCCTCGCCACCGAAAAGGTCTCGTACAGCCTGGGCGGAATGCAGTTCACCCGTGGACACGTGAAACAGGAGTTGGCTCGGCACTTTGACGCCATGAAGGAGACGGAGCAGGTACTTGCGGGCAAGCAGCGGCTCCTCGAAACGCGGCAGCGCTCGCTGCAGGCCGCCATGCAGGTGCTGGATCGCACCCGGTCCGAAAAAGTCCGCCTGCAGGACCAGATTGCCGCCCTGGAGAGCCAGCATCGACTGGTGAAGGCCGCGGCCGTCGGCTCCCAGTTCGAGATCGATAACAGCAAGCTCGCACAGACCGAGCGGCTCCTGGGTGAAATTCGCAAGCGTCTCGACGTCGCCGAACGCGTGCTGGCCCATGAGGCCCGGTTCACCCAGCCTATTCCCATCGATGTCATCAACGAGAAGGATCTTGTGACCGAGGTCGACGAATACCTGGCATCGTCGCAGCGCCCCACCACCCAGCCTGCCGCCCAGCCGGTCGCCATGGGCGAGCGTGATTAAGTCACCCGCGTGGCCGAGGGCAGCACTTTGAGGTGCTGTCCTCGGCCTGCCCTTCAGAGGTATACTGGGTGCATGTCCTCGCACGTGCGGAGCCAACACCGTGCTGATCCTGAAGATAAGACGAGCCGAGATCGCACTGGCCGGCGGACGCCTGGACGAGGCTTTCGAGATCGCCCGCTCCAGCGAAGTACGGGAGCATCGGCGGGGCCAGGAACTCATTGACCGCCTCGTGCCGGCCCTGTGTGCGCGCGGCACCGAACACCTGGCTGCGAGCCGTTACCCGGAGGCCGCCGCTGACTGCGAAAAAGCCGCCAGCCTTGGGGGCCACCTCAGCCAGGTCGCATCGCTGCGTTCGGAGATCCAGGCGGCACTGCTCGCCAACCACGGGTCGCGAAAATCACATGAGGACGTCCTGGAGGCTGCACGCCGGCACCTCCGCGAGGGCCGGCTGAATCAAGGAAAGGCCGCAATCGCGCAGCTGCCCGCCGAAAGCGTGCGCGTGCAGGCCGTTGGACGCGAAATCGCACTCCGGGGAGCTGCGTCAGCCGCAGCCGCGGCCCGGGCGCGCGAAGCGCTGGATCGTGGTGACTGGGGTTCGGCCCTCGATCTTGTTGTGGGGCAGCAGTGTGACTCTCAGGAAAGCGATCGGCTCGCCGGAGAGATCCGTGCCGCCGGCCTGCGTCAGCTCGACGAGGCGTTCGCCGGCGGCCGACTGGACGTGGCGGAGCTGATTCTACCCAAGCTGAAGTGCCTGCCGGGGCCCAATCTCGAAATCCAGGAAGCAGATGCGCTGGTGCGTCAGTCGCGCCTCGCGTTCTCGTTCATCCAGGCGGGCGAGGCACGCCGGGCGGCTTCCATTCTGAGCAGGCTCTCCGCGGTCCGCCCCAATGCGGCCTGGCTGAAGGATGCGTGCCGGCAGGCGACGACGGCCGCGGAGTCCCTGGAGCACCTGGCGGCCGGACCGCTCGGGCTTCTGGGCACGGCCGCGGGGTCCAGCACCTTCCTGCTTCCTCCGGAGGAGAGACCGCGCGTGCCTGCAACGCCCGAACCAGCCCGGATATCACCCGGCCCGGCGCTGCCCGAGCGTTTTCTGCTTCAGGTGGACGGCGCCCCGAGCACGCTGGTCTTTCGAAACCGCTGCGTCACGATCGGCCCGCTCAGTTCATCGCGACGCACCGACCTCGGTCTGATGGCGGATGCCGGCCTGCCCACGATTTCCATCGAACGGATCGAAGATGACTACTTCCTGTCCTCCGCGTCGCCGGTTGCCGTCAACGACGCGCCCGTCACGCGGAGACTGCTCGTACACGGCGATCGCATCGCCCTGAGTCCACGATGCCGGCTCGAATTCCGACTGCCGAGTTCCGCGAGCACGTCGGCCGTGATTACGCTCGCCGGGACACGTCTGCCGCAGTGCGATGCCCGGCAGGTGGTGTTGCTCGACCGCACGCTCGTCATTGGCCCGGGGCAGGGCTCGCACGTGCGGGTGGATCAGATCCCGTCGCAGGCGATCTTGCACGTCCGCCAAGATCAGCTCTGCTGCCGGACGGATCAGGAGCTTGCGGCCGAGGGACGCCCGCTCGACCCCAGGGCGGGCTTGCCGCTCGGTCGCCCCGTTCGCATCGGTCCGCTGTCCCTGACGCTGCAGAGCCTCGCGTGAGTTGTACCGGGTCAGAATTGGACCGCATTTTATAAGTGACGAGAGGCGTCCATCAGGCGAAAACGGTGGGGAGCGGCCACGCGAGGAGCGCGTCGCCGGCGCAGGTCGGGATGGAAAGGCTGCATTTGCACTGCGGGTCGCCCGCAGAATGAGATCACTGCAATGAACGGATTCCAATATCAGCACGGTGATCGCCCGCTCGACGGATATACCATCCAGCGGGCGATCGGTCGCGGCGGTTTCGGCGAGGTCTACTTCGCGCTCAGCGACAGCGGGCGTGAAGTCGCGCTCAAGGCCATCCAGGGCTACGAGCAGATCGAGCTCCGTGGCGTTGGCCACTGCATGAATCTCAAGAGCCCGCACCTGGTCACGGTGTTCGATGTCCGTCACAACGACGACGGCAAGCCATTCGTCATCATGGAGTACGTTTCCGGCCCGTCCCTCAAGGAACTCCTCGAACAGACGCCTGCCGGCATGGGCACCCAGAAGGCGGCATTCTTCCTGCGCGAAATCGCCAAAGGGCTGACGTTTCTGCACGATCGCGGCATCGTGCATAGAGATCTTAAACCAGGCAATATATTCTACGAAGATGGCTACGTCAAGATTGGCGACTATGGCCTCAGCAAGGCGATGACGGCCAGCCGGCACTCCAACCAGACCATCACCGTCGGGACGGTCCACTACATGGCCCCCGAAATCGGTCAGGGCCGCTACGACCGCAGCATCGACATCTACGCCCTCGGCTGCGTGCTCTACGAGATGCTGACCGGCACCGTGCCGTTCTTCGGCTCGAGCCACGGCGAAATTCTGATGAAGCATCTGATGGCCGAGCCGGATGTCAGCGGAATGGAAGAGCCGTTCGCCAGCGCAATCCGCAAGGCCATGGCCAAGGATCCGACGGAACGCTACCAGTCTGTCCAGGAGATGGTCGAGGCGGTCTTCGGCACCGAGCACGTGCGGAACAGCGTCTCGTGCTTCTCTCCCGACAGCCTGACTGTGGTGGCGGGCCGTGTCGCTCAGAAGGTCGCCGTCGGGGGGCCTGGCTCGTCCGGCAACGTCGGCTTGCCGGGCCCGGCGACCGCCACGTCCGACAGCGACATCTGGGCAGGTGTCGAGCGCCGCGTGGATGCAGTCGGCGAGCAACTCGGACGCATGGGGGACCGGCTCGCTGGCGGGATGTCCGCCGTGGGCGACCGCCTTGGCGGCCGGTTTGCCACGCTCGGCAACTCCAGCGTGTGCAGCGACGTTGTCCCGGCCGCGGACGCCGCACGCGACCCGCTCGACTGGAACCACCGACGCCTGCTCGGCATCGTTACGGCTGCACTCATGGCCGCCGGGGCGGGCTTCTTCGCCAGCGGCCGAGAAAACTCTCTTTGGCTGGCGTTGTTTGCCTTCGTGATCATCGGCGGCGCCGCAGGCGGCGTCGTCGGTGTCGGCTGCAGGTTCCTTCCCAAGCTGCAGGGCGAAAGCGGCCTGATCCGGCGATTGGCGTTCACCGGGGCCGCCGCTGCCATGGGCCTGCTGTTCTCCTTCGGGTACCTCGCCTCCGCAGCGTCTCCCGGCTCGTTCCGGGGTGATGATGGGGTGGTATTGGCCGCATGGATGACCATTGGCGCGGTGGGCTCAGGCGTCGTCATCACCAGGAAGCGAAAGAAGGCGGGGAAGCCGATTCATCTCGGTCGCCTGATCTACCTCGCTCCCCTCGGACTGGCGATGCTTCCGCCGCTCCTCGGCTTGAGCCCGGGCGGTGAGCGACGCTCGAATCTCGACAGCATTCTCGGAGCGACGCTCCTTTCCGTAGGCGCATGTGTTTTCATCACGAACTGGCAGACTCTGGTCGTAGCCGGCCGGCGCGAGAGGGTCTCGCTGGGGGAACCGCTCGGCATCGGCTTTGCTGCCTGGATCCTCGCTTATATCCTGGGGGGGGAACCGCTTCTCGCGGCCGGTATCGCGGCCGGCATTGCGATGGTGGCGCAGGCGACATCGCCTTTCGATCCGAAGGCGTGGCGAGATCGTCCGAGGCGAAGTGACGCCGCTCCGGTTCGTCAGGAGGGCTCTGTACGCGGCGCGATCGCGGCGACCGAATCACGCCGGGGTGCCCAGGTTCCCGGAGCGGTCGTCCATTCTCCGCTCACGCCGCCGGTTTCGTCGGCCCCGAGCACGCACCGTCTGATGCCGCCCTGGCTGCGTCTCCTCATGTTCGGCGTCTCTTCGCTGCTGCTCGGAACGGGAATTCTCATGCTGGCATGGGCGGGCATGATGAACTATCGTGACTTCAACGAGATCGGCGCGCCGGTCGTGTCCATCGGCATCGGCATGTTGCTGCTCTGGCTGTTCCTGCTCGTGCGAGCCGGTGTGGGCACCTGGCGAGGCTTGTGGAGCACGCTCGTCAAGCCCTTGGCGATGATCCTGTGCCTTGTCGCCGGCATGACGTCCGCGATCTTCCTCGGGAACGCCCCGCGACTTGACGAAGAGGAGATGCTCGTCGGTCTGGGTTTCATCATCTTCCCGGCGATTTTTTTCGTCGTCATCTGCTGCATCACCGAGAACACGGTTCGCTCACTTTTCGGCACGCGGACGCAGGTACCCGCCCCGACCGTTCCATTTGCGGTGGGCGTGTCTCCGTTCTACCGCCTGTACGCCGTCCTGATGGCGTGCGGTGGCTTCATGGGCTTCGCAGGAATCCACCGTTTCTACGTTGGCAAGATCGGGACGGGGATTCTCTGGTTGATGACTGGCGGCCTCTGCGGGATTGGCACGATCATCGACATGATCCGCATCGCCACGGGCAGCTTCACCGACAGCCTCGGCCGTCCGCTCGTCCGCTGGGACCGGTTCGAGGGGATGGAGGCGTTTCCCGTGGCGGGCGGTGGGGTCGCCGTTGCTGCCGCGGCGATACCCGGGCAACCGGCAGCGGAGCCCGTCGCAATGCAGGAGGTCCGCGCCGGCTCGGTGACCGTCCGCCAGCCGATCCTCTCCGACGCACGGCGTCGTCGTCCTGCACGTGCACCGCGACAGACCAGTCTGTTCTGGACGGCCATCGCGCTGATTGTCATGGGGCCGGCACTCTGTCTAGGTCTTCTGATGGCGGTGGACGTTCCCGGTATCATCGCCGCCGGACTGCCGGACCCCCAGCTCGCACGGGAACTCGACAGCGCGTTTCAATACCCCGAGTGGCCCGGCCTCGTTCAGCGGATCGGAATGAATGTGACGGTCGTTGCCATGCTCGCCGCCGGGATGCTCTTTGCGCTGGCGCGACGTAACGCCGGCGCCGCCCACACCGCGCGGGCCGTTCTTGGGTGCATTGCGATGCTGCTGTCCGTCGTGGCACTCCGTGCGTCGATCGACCCGGTGAACTGGTGGGCCATTGGTGGCATGCTGCAGCAGGAGCATCTGGGCGAAGCCATTCAGAGATTTATGAACGAGGTGGTTGATGGCGAGGCGCTCCTTGCCGCGGGGCTCTTCGTCGCGAGCACGATTTTGCTGTTCTGGCCGGAGCGCCGCCCCGCGGCGCCTGAGCCCGCGGCTGCGTGAGGTTGACCATGGATATGAGGTGGAACATGCCTTTTGCACCACTCATCGCCCTGTTCCTCGTGGCAGGACTGGTCGTGCTCATCGTCTGGATTCTCACACGCTTGAGTTGGAAAGCCTGGCTCTCGCTCGGCGTAACGGTTCTGATCGTTCTGCCGTTGCTTTTATTTGGAGCCGCCATCTTCATCCCGGCTGCTGCGAGGGCACGCCATCAGGCCGTGACAATGACTTCTCAGAGCGGTCCAGGCCTGGTCACGGTCGTGGAACGTGAAGACGGCGCCCCGTTGGCGGCAATCGACCGACCCGCCAGCGCCAACTGTCCACCCACCACGAAGCCCCCAGATCCGACGGGCACGCCTGTGTCGAGCGCCGGCTGGGATCCCGAGGTTGAGCACGAGTTTGTTGCCGACTCCTATCCGTCGGCTCGCGATGCAGTCTCCTCGCTGGTGGCGCATCTGGCCCGCTCCTGGCAGCAGGGCGCTCCCGTTTCAGCCCCGTCGCCTCGTATCCGCATTCGCGGTTTCGTCGATCCGTCGTTGCTGGCAGCCGCGTCCGCCCGCGTCACGACCGAACTGCCGGGCGCCCAGGTTGACGTGCTGCCCAATTCATCAGAGCCCCGGCATGCTGAGACTCAGCCGGAGTCGGCATACGTGGACGTCGCTGACGGTGACCTCGTGCTCGAGATCCGTTCACTGGACGTGTACAGCCGGTCCACCCGAGCGGGACTTCCGAACGAGGAGGGCGGCACGATCCAGGTGCTGCTCGCAAACCGCCGTTTCCACCGGTCCCTCGTGACCAAGTGGGTGGACAAGGCGTGGTTGACCGAGCCGCACAGCTTCAGCGCCATGCCGCAGCACAGGGGCGCCCATTGGATCGTCGGGCGATCCGGCAGCGTTTGTGCGAGCCCCGCGGAAGCATCTGCTGAGGCGCTGCGCGATGCCGCCCGGCACATCATGAGTGGCATGCCCCGGTCGGGTGGACCCGAGAACGTGCAGCTGAGGGCCAGTATTGAAAACCGGCTGCGCCCGTTGATCGCGGACCGCTTCGCTCAGCAATTCGAGCGTCCCTACGGTGCTGTGTGCCGCGAGGCGGTGCTCGTGGAAGTGCCGCCGTCGCTGCCGGAGCAGGTGCTCGGAAATGTGGCAACGGTCCACCGCGCGGAGAGGGTCCGAATTGCAGCCCGGATTGGCTCGGCACTGGGGCTCGTGCTCCTGATCTGCTGCGTCTATCTGCTGGTGAACGCGGTAACGAAAGGGTACTATCGAGGCGCGTTTCGGACGCTCGCGATCGTGGCGGTGGCAGGGGGCCTGTGCGTGCTCCTCGTCGTCAGTTGACCGTCGATGTCCATGGCTGAGCTGAACGAAGCAGACAGGTTCCTCCTGGATGAAATCCGGGCGGGCAGGTCGGATGCCTGGTCGCAGCTCGTGGAGCGTTACCAGGGCCGCCTGCTCTCCTTCGCCCGTGCGCGTATGCCGCAGAGTGCCGACGCGGAAGATGCCGTTCAGGAGACATTCCTCAGTTTCCTCCGAGCAATCGGCAGTTTCCGGGGCGAATCGAGCGTCGAAACGTATCTCTTCTCAATCCTGCATCGCAAAGTCATTGACGCATTCCGCGGACGCCGCTCTGACATCTGCCTGATCGAGGAAGCCCTTGCGCCCGGTGAAGGCGAACGCGGCGCCGGTGTTGATCGGCTCGCCGCGCCGGATCCGACCGCCAGCTGGTATGCCCGGCGCGAGGAGGAGCGTGCCTGGCAGGCCGACGTGCTCCGCCGGGCCCTCCGTGAAGTCATCCACGGCTACAAGCAGTCACTCAACTTCCGCGACCTGAGCATCATCGAGATGCTCTTCTACTGCGGGATTCGAAACCGTGACATCGCCGCTCTGGCAGGCGTGCGTGAAAACCATGTGGCGCTGCTCAAGCATCGCGTGCTCGCCCGCATCGCTGAGGAGATCCGCCAGGCCGACGGCACGCGCAGCCACACCGGCGGGGATCACGGTGAACCGGACGATGCGCTGCTCACGCGCATCTGGAGGGATGAGCGCCTGAGCTGCCTCAAACGCTCCACGATCGGCGCTTATCTGCTTGGCACGCTGGACGACGGGTGGCAGCAGTACGTCACGTTCCACCTCGAGCGGCTCGGCTGTGGGTTCTGCCGGGCGAACCTCGAAGATCTGCAGTGTAGAACCGAGCAGGAAAGCCGCCGAGTCCTGCAGGATCGCATTCTGCAGTCGTCGATCGGCTTTCTGAGTCGACCGACATCGTGAGATGCGGGTATGCGCCGAGTTGGACGTGAGCGAACCGTCGCCGCGCACAGGTCGTGCAGACGTCCAGGCCGCCTCATTTCGCTGCCGGTGGGCCATCGAGATGGATGTGCCAGCCGCGCGTTGTTGTATCGATCGCGTACAATGACGTCCGAGCGGTAATGAACAACGTACGCCAGCCGTTCCCGCCGAACGTGCAATTCGCAGGCCATTCCGGCGTTTCAATCAACCCCAGCCACTTGCCGCGCGCATCCAGCACCCAGACGCCACCACGGCAGGTGACGTAGAGCCGTCCTTCCGCGTCCACCGTCATGCCGTCCGGATGATCAACCCAGGCGATTCGCTCTCCTTTGCCGAGTTGGCCCGGTCCGCTGACCTCGTAGCGATGCATGGCGTCACCGCCGTTGTCGGCCACGTAAAGGTGCTTGCCATCAGGCGACAGGGCAATGCCGTTCGGGCGGACCATGTCGTCCACGACACGCGTGACGCGGCCGTCTGCCGCGACGTAGTAGACGGCCTCCTCGTCCTGCTCCAGGCCCGACCGGTCACCGTATCGCGGATCGGTGAAGTAAATCCCGCCGGCGGCATCCAGCCAGAGATCGTTCGGGCTGTTGAGCCGCTTCCCCTTGTACTCCGTCGCGACGTTCTCCCCACGTTCGGCGGGCTTGCCCCGCGACACCCGCCGTCCCTTGTGCTCGCATCGTACGAGCAACCCGGACCGGTCTATCATCAGGCCGTTCGACTGTCCGCTGTCGTGATTGACGACGGACGCCTTGCCGTCCGCATAGGCGACGATCTGAGCGTCGGGGATGTTCGAGAAGTACAGCGTCTTTGCCCTGGCGTCCCACGTCGGCCCTTCGACGAACTTGAACCCGCCCGCGAGTTTCCGAACCGTGGCGTCATCGCCCAGAACACCCGGCAGCGGCGGCGCCCCCGGCAGCAGTCTGACATTATCGATCCGAGTCACCGCATCCTGGAAGTCGTCGTTCGTGGAGTACTCCCAGCCGATGATGTAGCTGTCCGGCACGAACTTGCCGGTTTTCGTGTCGCGGTTCGGGTAAATCATCGCCTTGTACGGCTGGGCCCGCAGACGCTCGTTGGTCTTCGCGACGGACCCCGGCTGTGAATACACCCCCGCGTCTTTGAAGTTGTCGTTCGCCACCCACAGGCCAAACGGCTGGATTCCGGGGTCAAAAGTTGCCTGGCCGGATTGCAGCGGCGGCGGGGTGTACTCGCCGGACTGCATTTCCCCCGGCGGCTGCTTGAACGCGTACGTCCAGAGTTCGATCCGGCTCTTCACGGGGTCCGCGGGGACATCGCCTGCCTTCGGGCCGGCTGAGTACCACCCGCCGCGCGTCGTCGTCTCCATTCCCAGCGCAATGACGGGCGCGAACACGACCGGCTTGTCCTTGTCCGCTTTGACGAAGAGCCCCGCGGGTGCCGCCTGCAGCAGAGGGTTCCGCAGGTCGCGGTCCATGTCCAGGCCCCAGCGCGCCCGCAGGATGTCGACCCAGTTCGGTTCGCCGGCGCCGGGGGCAACCGGCGGCTGAGCGGCTTCGACTGCCCAGGTGCTCATGAAGAGGAGTGCACACCCTGCGGCGGGGTAAATGCGTCGGGCCATTGGTCAACCTCCTGGTCTGGATGGTGCGAGCTTACGGTCGAACGCCGTCGGCGCGAAGTGCGGGGCGGGCGCGTCATGAACTGGCGAAAACTGGCCTGGATCTCAGGCAGACGCGCCTTGTGCGATGCGGACTGCCTCGGCCAGATCGAGTTGCTTCTCGTAGATCGCCCGGCCAATAATCATCCCCAGCAGCGGCAGGGCGGAGAGGCGCCGGACATCTTCGATGTCGGTCACGCCGCCCGAGGCGATCACTGGAATGCTGGAGTATTCCGCCAGGTCCTTCGTGGCCTCGAGGTTGGGCCCCAGCAGCATGCCGTCGCGCCCGATATCGGTGTAAATGATCGCCGCCAAAGGCCAGTGAGCCACACGTTCCGCCATCTGGATCGCCGTCTGCTGGGTCTCCTCCGTCCAGCCACGTACGGCGAGCCGTCCCTCGCGCGCATCGAGGCCCAGCGCGATCCGCTCCCTGCAGGCGGGACGTTGCACCAGCGCTTCAAACCAGTCCCAGTCCTCCAGCGCCTTGGTTCCGACAACGCACCGGGATGCCCCGGCTTCGAACAGCCGCTCGATCGTCTCCACGTCGCGGAGTCCGCCGCCGACCTCCACCCGGAGCTTCGTATTCTCAAGAATCCGAGAGATCGTCGGCAGGTTGACCGCCCGCCCCTCGCGTGCGCCATCGAGATCCACGACGTGCACCCACGACGCTCCCGCCTGCTCGAATTCCTCGGCCACTGCCACCGGGTCGTCGGCGTAGTCAATCTGGCGTGCGTAATCGCCTTGCAGGAGACGGACACACTTGCCGTCACGGATATCGATGGCGGGGAGGATGTACATGCGGGTGTTCCTGCTCTCTCCGGGTCGCCGGCGTCACTTCGCGCCGACGGCCCGGCCCTGGATCCGGTTCTGCCTCAGGTCGCTGATCTCGATCATCTGCTCGAACACGCCCTCGCTGAGCCTCTCGGCCAAATCCGGCGCGGTCATTCTCGCGTTGACGTGGTAGGTCGCGATTTCCTTCGACAACTTGAAGTTGACGTTGTTCACGCCTTCCAGCTCAGCGATGGCCTTCTTCAGGTCGTTGGCGGCCTTGAATCTGATTCCCGCCACCTCCAGGATCAGCTCCCCGCCTGCGCCGATCTGCGTGGCCCACTGGCGCATCACCTGCTGATAGATCTCCTCCACCGCATTCTTTCCGGCAATCGACAATGCCATCTTGCCCGCCTGCGGACTGAATTCCTTACGTCCGCGAGCACCGCCACGGGTGTTGGGGATACCGGCGCTGGCCAGGAGCTTGCCGGTATCCGTGTAGTAGGCCTTGAGCTGCACATCGCAGTTGTAGAAGGCGATCGGCGTGTTGTAGACCGATTCGAGGCCCGCCTGGTGAGCGTTGGCAGTCCCGACAATGAAGATGTGCGCCTCGAAATCCTTCGCGATCGCCTGGAGCTTCTTCGTATCCTTCTCGACCGCGGCGTCAGCGTTCTCCTTCTCCCGGATCGCGGCCATCGCGGTCTTCTCGACCAGGTCGAAACCGCTGCCCAGCAGCCGCTTTTCGATCTCGGTCTCCAAAATGCTCTGCTCTTCCGGTCGGCCGTCGATCGCCTCGCTGATGAGGACCATGATCTTCGGTCGTCCGATCTGGTTTAAAACGTTCTGAATCGCGCCCCAGGACTCCGCCAGCACCTTCTTCGAAACCCGTGCCCTGATCCGCACCCGGAATGTGCCGCCGACCCCCTCGCTTTCCCTGAGAACCTTGTAGTCGGTAACGATCCCCTCCGCCCGCGCGATGATGGTGTCGTGGATGACCTGGAAGTTCTGCACCTGCGTGTCGGAGAAGACCTCGGTCCGTCCACCCTTCTCGAGTGCGGCGCGCAGAGCGGCGCGTAACGCCTGTTCCTTCGACGTTCCCTCGCCGTCAGCCTCGACTTCGGCGACATCGTCGGGACCTCCCGCGGCCTGCCTCGGGGCCTGCGGCGCCGCAGGAGGTGGGGGAGGAGTTTCCTGGGCGGCCGCCGCCGTCCATGTGATGAGAATGCAGCCGAAGCCGGCGCAGTAGAGACGTCGACACGCATCAGACATCAAACCAGACCTCCCGGCCGTCCTGGCCACCTGCGGCGGAGCTCTCATCGATATGACCGCAGATTGTCGCGAAGGATAGACACCGGTCAAGAAAGAGCCGAAGAGTGGAGAAGGCCCAACCGGCGGTCTCGCCGCATCTCAGAGAGACTCGAGGCGTTGCTGGAGATCGCGTGCCTGCAGGGCGGAGATAATTTCGTCCAGTTCGCCGGCGATGACGCGATCCAGGTTGGCGTCGAAGCCGATGCGGTGGTCCGTGCAGCGGTTCTGGGGAAAGTTGTAGGTCCGGATGCGCTGGCTGCGATCGCCCGAGCCGATCATGTCGCGCCGGCTGGCGTCGCGTGCACTGCGCTGCTGCTGCATCATCTGGTCGTAGATGCGCGAGATGAGGACGCGCCGGGCCTTGGCGCGGTTCTTGTGCTGGCTCTTCTCGTCCCGCATGGACACCGTGATCCCCGTCGGCAGGTGCTCCAGCCGGATCGCGGACGAGACCTTGTTGACGTTCTGCCCGCCGGGACCGCCGGCACGGCTCACGTGCTCCACGACGTCCTTTTCCCAGTTGATCTGGATGTCCACTTCCTCGGGTTCGGGGAGCACGGCGACCGTGGCGGCCGAGGTGTGAATCCGCCCCTGCGCCTCGGTTTCGGGAACGCGCTGCACGCGGTGGCCGCCCCCTTCATAGCCGAGATGCTGGTAGACGCCCACCCCCTTGAGGTTCAGGATGATCTCGCGAAAGCCGCCCAGGTCCGAGGGGGAGGCGTCCATCACCTCTATGGAAAAGCCGTGTCGCTCGCAGTAGCGCTGATACATCTGGAACAGGTCGCGAGCGAACAGCGCCGCCTCGTCCCCACCGGTCCCGGCGCGAATCTCGAGAATGATCGAGCTGATCGCCGCGTCTTCGCTCGTCACAAGCGCCTTCTGCATCGATTCCATCAACCGTGCCGCCCGCTCCTGGGCCTCCGCGAGATCCTCGGCGGCCAGTTCCCTGAGTTCGGCATCCGCCTGGGGGTCGTCTACAATGCTCTGGCTGTCGGCAAGGCCGGCCATGATGCGCCGGTACTCTTCGTACGGGTCCATCATCCGGCGGAGCTGGCCATGCTCCTTCGCGCAGCGGACCAGGCGCGCGGAGTCTGCCGCGACTTCGGGGCGGTTCATTTCCTCGCCCAGCGCTTCGTACCGCGCCCGCAGCTCCTCCAGCTTGCGGATGACGGGAGAACTGCTCACGTTCGTTGAGGCCATTTCTGAAAACTCTTGCGGCAGGCGCGCCGGTCAGGGCTGCCCGTCGGTGCGGTGCCAGAAAAAAGATCCACGCCGGATCGGTCGCGTTCGTTCGCTGCCGATCCGGCGTGGATCCATCAATTCGTGCAGCGCCCGCGTCCCGTGCTTTCGTCCGGAGGGCCGGACCGTGCCGGGAGGGGAGCTAGGCCTTGCTGGCGGCTTTGTTCGGGGCGGCTTTCCTGCTGAAGTAATCCCCGCCGAACTTCTTCGTGAATTTTTCGACCCGACCGGCGCTGTCAATGAACTTCTGCTGGCCGGTGAAGAACGGGTGGCAGCCGGCGCAGATTTCCACCTTGAGCTCCGGCTTCGTTGAACGCGTCTTGAACGTATTCCCGCAACCGCAGGTCACGGTACATTCGACGTACTTGGGATGGATGTCCTTCTTCATGGTAATACCTCGTGCTTTCCGTCGCCCGAGAGCACACGGGCCCTCCCAAGGCGAAGACCCGTAAGTATAGCATCTGGCTCCGTCGTCGCAAGCCTGGCGTGCAGGTTCACAGGGCCTCCGTTCCGACGGGCGCCTTGAAAGGTGGGGGGACCTCCCATGCCCCGAGCAGGGCGGTCATGTCTTTGACCCCGATCGGTCGCGGCAGGGCATACAACTCGCCGTAGCGGTACCCGCAGAAGGCACCTTCCGATCCCGCTGTGCTCAGGATGTAGTGCTTCAGGCGTTCGAACCGCTCCCCCTCGAACTGGGACCGGTAGCATTCGACGGCGGCGATTTTCTTCTCAATCGTGCGGCTGATGTCGATCACGAACTGGCTGTGGAAGTGGTGCGATTCGGCGGCCAGGGTGACTGGGCGATACACCAGGTGGTCCAGCCGGTGGGGGGATGCTCCACCAAACCGGTCGTCCCATTTTGTCAGCTGCGAGTAAAAACGGGCAGCCTCGGTGATCAGCTGGGCCTGGTAGTGATCCGGCGAGGCTGCGGGCGTGCGTCCGGCCATCCCGAC
>CAZJTF010000081.1:0-22331 GCA_964548565.1 uncultured Planctomycetales bacterium
CGCCGGGTCTCAGCCAGGTCGATCGCCTGTCGCAGTTCCTTCACCGCCTGGACCGCGTGGCGATACGCCTCGTCCAGTTTGTCGGGAGGGAACATCTCCTTGGGTGAGCCGGACCGTTCACCGTGGAAGGGCAGATCAATCGCGAGACAGGCCATCTGGCAGTCCGCCAGGACCCGCGCCAATTGCCGCGAAACGCCCTCCTTGTTGCTTTCAAACCCGTGTACCAGCAGCACGAGCGGGAACGGGCCAGGACCTGCCCGGGGCATCGTCATCAACACCGGCACGCGTTCACCATCGACACTCTGGAAAACGAGCCGCTGCTGGCGGAGGCCCGTCATTCGCGTCTTCATCTCAGCCGTCGTGTCGGTCATCTCGATTCGAGCGGGTCGGGTGTAATCGAAGATTTCAGGAGTCCACTCTGCGGGGGCGGATTCCGGCTGCTCGGCGTTGGCCTGGGTCAGGGCTGAGACTCCGAAAAACGCGGCAAACGCCAGGCAGGCGGCCGCGAGAACGTGGGCGGACATCAGGCACCGTCCCTTCGCCGCCCGCTGCGGAATTGCTCCAGGTCGCGGCGGACCTCCGGCGCTAAGTAGTGGTCTTCCAACTCGGGCATGTCCGCGACGGAGGACAGCGTGCGGTCATACCGCGTGGCAAGGTCGGCGTAGGTATCGACGAACAGAACGCGGTGACCCTTGATCCGGCAAAGCCCGCCGCCCTCGCCGCCCATTGGCTCCGCCCGAATGTCGATTCCGATCTCTTCAGCGAGGCTCAGGAGTGCTTCCAGTCGGCTGCCCAGGTCCATTGCGACCGCCTTCAAGTTCGTCCGCGGAAGGTGCCGATAAAAACGGGGCACCTGACGCTGTTCCCTCAAGGATTTCGTATGTCCTCGCGGCCTGTCAAGACGCCCCAGCGGGTCCCACCTCCGCGTTTGGAACCGCTGGAGGCGAGCGTATCCCTTATCCCTGCCCCGCCCGAGGCACGCCCCGCTGACTGGCACGCGGATACTCTAGCCACGGACGAGTACGCGCTACAAGCCCAGCTGGATCAGCTGGCCGACCAGTTCGAGCAGATGAAAGCGCAGCTGCGGCACGCCCAGAAGCTCGCGAGCATCGGCACGACGGCCGCCATGCTCGCCCATGAGTTCAACAACCTTCTGACGCCGGTGGTTGCATACGCGAGGCACGCTTTGGATACGGGCGACGTCGAACTGATGCGCACCGCCCTGACGAAGACCCTCGACCGGGCGGGGGGGCTGCGCGAGATGGCCGACAGGATCGTCGGTTTCGCCAAGCAATCGGACACGGTTCTGAAACCCGTGCAGGTCCTGCCACTGGTCGAGAATGCGATTGGCTGCCTGGGACGCGACCTGGCCAAGGACAACATTTCCGTGAATCTGCAGATCGACCCTGCGCTGGCCGTCCGGGGAAACGAGAACCAGTTGCTGCAGGTGTTGTTCAATCTTGTCATCAACGCGCGGCAGGCCATGCTCGGGCGGCGCGGACGGCTCGCGGTGGACGCGGCGCCGACGCACGACGGATCCGTGCGGATCAGCGTCCGCGATACCGGCTGTGGGATCCCCGCCGAGAACCTGCCCCGGATCTTTGAGCCGTTCTTCACGACGAAGAAGAGCACCGACCGCCCCGACCACCGCGGCCTGGGGCTGGGCTTGTCCATTTGTCGCGATATTCTGCGCGAGTTGGGCGGTACGATCGACGTAGAGAGCGAAGCCGGCGCCGGTACGACCTTCGTGATCACGCTGCCGCAGGCGGAATGATGGCAGGGCGTCCTATCATTTCCCATGCCTGAACTGCCGGAAGTGGAGACAATCGCCCGCGGGTTGGCCCTCAAAGTGAGCGGCCGGCGCATCGAGGCGGTCGAACTGGCACGCCCGGACGTCGTCCATGGTGATCCCGCCCCGCTCTGCGCGCTCGTGCGCGGTCGCCGGATCGAGGCGGTCGAACGTCTTGGCAAGCGGATTCGGGTGCGGCTGGAACGCGGCGTATTCCTGCACATTCACCTCGGTATGACGGGACGGCTGCTGGTCGTCAGTGCCGGCGCCCCGCCGGAGCCCCACACGCATCTCCGCCTGCGTCTGGACAACGGCAGCGAACTGCGTTTCTCCGACCCGCGGCGGTTCGGCGGCATCTGGGTCATTCGGGACGAGAGGCAGGGCGGAGAATCGACACAGTGGATCGGACGCCGGCTCGCGCCCGTGCATGCCGACCCGCTGGAACTCCCGCTGCCGGCGTTTCGCACGCTTCTGACACGACGGCGGCAGGTGAAAGCCCTGTTGATGGCCCAGGAGCCGATCAGCGGCATCGGCAACATCTACTGCGACGAGGCGTTGTACCGGGCACGGATCCATCCGCTGACCCGCTGCGATCAGTTGAAACCCGGCGATGTGCGCCGGTTGTGGCGGGCCATCCGGCAGGTGCTGCGCCAGGCGATCGGAGCCGGCGGTTCCAGCATCCGCGACTACCGGTCGGCCGACAATGAACCCGGCGGGTTCCAGAAGCGGCATCGGGTGTACGATCGGGCCGGCCAGCCGTGCGGGCGGTGCCGCTCGCGGATCATGCGGCTCGTGGTGGCGGGGCGAGGCACGTTTATCTGCCCGGTGTGCCAGAAACAGGGGGCTGGCACTGGAACACGCAAGCGATTATAAACAGCGACCGTGACGTATCCCGAGGATCGTGCGATGCGCGCAACCGCTCTTCTCATTGGCATGTTGCTGGCAATCCTGGCGTCCGGCTGCACCGCTCCTGCCCAGCCCGAGGCTCCGACAGTCATGCGGGTGACGGCCTCCACCCCTGAATCCTATAACCAGCTTTTCGATTCTGCCGCCACCGGATTGCGGCACTACAATTTCCGGCTCGACCGGCGGGACCGCGTCGCGGGCATCATCACGACCTTCCCGGAGACGAGCGCCAACTGGTTTGAGTTCTGGCGCCCCCAGCCCAAGCCGGCGTATTACTGGGCCGAAGCGAACACGAAAACCGTGCAGCGTCAGGCCATCGTGCAGCTTCGCCCGGTCAGTGGGCAAACGGGGGCGTACGACCTCGACATCGAGGTGCGGCGGTTCGCATACAGCCTCGAAGAGCGGCAGGTCGACAACTCCGCGGCCGCCATGCGGATCTTCAGCGGGGCGGCGCCAACGGCGTCGGGTCGCATGGAAACCCCGGCGGAATCATCTCACTGGATCCCGCTTGGCCGCGACGAGTTCATGGAAAACGATATCCTCAACCGGGTCGCCGCGAGCTACGCGGGTGAGATGGTCATTTCGACCCAGCCCGCGTCCAGCGAGTGAATTTCCGGCCTGCCGTCCCCATCATCACTCCAGCAGTTGCGATGCGTTGCCTCGATGCCAGGGCGCGGTCAGAATGTCTGCACACACGATCGCTTCGCCCTCGTCTCCATGCGAACATTCGGACGGCGGTTCAGCAGGAATTCTCACTTTGCCTGACAGGTAGCCTTCGACGTACGGGTTGGCCCGCCGTGCCGTTTCGAGCGCCTGCCGTGCGCCCGGGATGTCTCCGTCGACCGCGAGCCGTTTCAGGACACGAACCCAGGCGAAAAGCGTTGTATTGTCGTCGGGGAAGCGGTCCACGAGCGCCCACGCGGAGCCGAGGCGGTCAAGATCCAGGTAGCAGGCCATGAGCGTATCACGGAGGCGAATCTCGTCGTTCACATCGAGACCGAGCACCGCCTCGTACTCGGCGAGCCCCTGGTCTGTCGATCCCGCCTCGACGAGGAGCTGGGCCAGGTACACTCTTGCCCGTACGTACGGCTCGGCGTGCGGCAACTGTCCGAATTGCCCGGTGTGCTCGCGGATGAACTCCGGGCCGCCCAACCCGCGCTGACCAGCGGCCACCGCCATGCGGACGAGTTCGACGAGTTCCGCATGCGTTCCGGCAATGGTGCGCGCGAGGTACAGCAGCGCGTCCACGCAGTCGCGGTCGAGATCGAGCGCGGTTGCGGCGTGGCGCATGGCCATCCTCGGATTGCGCGACAACAGGGCGCGCCGACCCAGGGCAGCCGCGCGCTGCTTGCGCGAACCGGAATTCAGCCCGCCCCCGCCACTTGCTGGCGGTCTACCGCCCACGGGAGGGCCAGACGGGCCAACGGGACGCGTGCTGCCGGTGCGCATGCCGAGATTCTCGCGGAAGATCGGTGTTCCGGGATGATTCTCGCACATGGCGCAACGCTCCATGTATTTCGACGGCGATCGTTCGGTTCAGAATCGAGGCGTTCTGTTGAGTCGAGGTGCATCGTCGACCGCGTTGCGTTCAGTGCGGCGTGTCGACGTCAGGGAAAACGGGCGACTTTCTGCGGTTGATGACCCTCACAGTGCGCTGGAAATCTGTCAGGCGATGCAAATGGCGGTCAGCAGCAGCGGCGTAGCTTCATGGCCTATTCGGAGCCAACGATCGGATCACAATGATCCCACTCTATCAGTCATGGTGGATTTTTGCAACTATGAAAAAAAGTGTGTGTGCTCTGAAGTCTCTTGGCCTACGCCGTGCTGCTTTGCACCACAGCTTCTTTGAAGCTCCCGGAGCAGGATTCCCAGGCGCGGAGCGACGCGGGCTCCTGGGTGAGGCTGATGATGAGGTACACGTGCTCCGGCCAGGCAAGTTCTGCGTCGAACCGGGACGGAATTGCCGCGCCGGTCGGATGGGAGTGATAGAAGCCGACAATTTCAAGGCCCTGCCTGCGTGTCTCGCGCTGGATGCGCAGGTGGGAAAGCGGGTCCAGCATGTAGCGGTCGCCGCGAGGGCCATCCCACGTGTTGGCGACGGCGTGGACCTGTACGACCGTCAGTGTCTCACCTTCGCGACGCCCGGTCAGAATTCCGCAGCACTCGTCGGGTGCGGTGGATCGGGCGTGCTCGAGCAGGGCGAGCTTCTGGGGTGGAGTGAGAATCAGACGCATGGCGTGCCCCGCCGGAAAGGGATCGCGCCGGGGCCTTACAGTACCAACTGCTGCAGGGCCGCGACAACGGCGTCGATGTCCGCCTCTGTGTTGAAGGGCCCGGGCGTGATGCGGACGGCGCCCTCCGGATACGTGCCCAGTTCCTTGTGGATATAGGGTGAACAGTGCAGGCCAGGCCGAACAGCGATCTCAAACGACGTGTCGAGGATCGCACCGACTTCGCTCGGAGGCATGCCTTCAACGTTGATGGCGACCGCGCCGACGCGCCGCTCCCAGTCGTGAGATCCGAGAATGGCGAACCGCGCATCATCCTCGAGCGCACCTGCCAGCCGTCGGACAAGCGATCGCTCGTGGGCGAGCATCTTCTCCGAGCCGGTCTGCACGACATAATCGACGCCCGCGCCCAGGCCCGCGATGCCGACTGTATTGGGCGTGCCGCCTTCGAGCCAGTAGGGGTACAGGTGCGGCTGCGTCGGTGAACTCGAATCCCCGCCGGTTCCACCCTCGCGCCAGGGGCGCGGGTCCACGCGCTTACCGACGTATAGCCCGCCCGTGCCGGTCGGCCCGAGCAGGCACTTGTGGCCGGGAAACGCGAGCAGGTCGATGTGCATCCGGCGGATCGAAATCGGCACGATGCCGGCCGACTGAGCGGCGTCCAGCAGGAACAGGAGGTCGCGCTCGGCCGCGATGCGCCCGATCTCCTCTGCGGGCTGAATCGTGCTCAACACGTTGCTGCAGTGGGTGCAGGCGATCAGGCGCGTCTTCGGCGTGACGGCGCGGGCGACGGCGTCGGGATCCACGAATCCGCCGTCGGACATCGGCAGCCGGGTGAGCGTGATGAAACCGGCATCCGCCATCGCCTGGAGCGGGCGCGAGACACTGTTGTGCTCGAGCGTCGTCGTGATGACGTGGTCACCCTCGCGCAGCACGCCCTTGATCGCGATATTGAGGGCGTCGGTGCAGTTCAGGGTGAGCACCATGCGTTCGGGTTCGTCCCCGTCGAAGAGCCGCGTCAGCTTCCCGCGCACGTCGTCGAGTTTCTTCTCGGCCGCGACCGCCATCCGGTGTCCCGAACGTCCGGGGTTGGCCGCGTCCTCCGCGAGAAATCGGGCCATCTCCTGCGTCACGCAGGGCGGCTTCGGCCAGCTTGTCGCACCGTTGTCGAGATAAATCATCCCATCACGCCCACATCTTCCAGATCGCGAGCCAGTCGCCTTACGACGTTCCGAGGAGAGACTCCAGCAGAGGCACCAGCGGAGGAAGGTCGCTCTGGATCGTTTCCCACAGGATCCGGGTATCGACTCCAAAATAGCCGTGCACCACTACGTTCCGCATCTCGCGCATTTTGTTCCACGGGATCGCAGAGTGGGCGGTCACAATCTCCACCGGCACGTGACTGGCCGCCTCGCCGATGATCGTGAACCGGCGCACCAACGGCATCGACGGTCCGCTGGTCGGCGGCAAAGGCAGCCTGGTCATACTCCCCGACATCGCTCTGGATCGCGGCAATCGACTCCAGAATGTCCTCAAGGCGCAGACGCCAGTCTCTACTCGGCATAGATCGCCTCCTGCAGGATGCGCGATCTCATGCGCTTGTGAAGGGCTTCACGCGTCACGAGATCCACCGGGCGTCCGAGGAGCCTGCTCAGGTAATCCCGCAGATCGACGAAAGCAAACAGCCCGATCCGTGATTCCGGCTCGAACTCCACGAGGAGGTCAACGTTGCTCTGCTCACCCGTCTCGCCTCGCGCGACGGAACCGAAGACCGCCAGCGACCTCACGCCGCGCCGGCGCAGTTCCGACTGCTGGGCGGCAAGCTTGTCCAGGATCTCCCGTGGTTCCATGGTGCCGTGACTCCCGGCTCGCACTCACGCGCCGATGTACTTGGAGTAGACCGTCCGCGCTTCCTCCGGCTTGCTCGTGCCCTTGATGATGGCCCGCCCGTCGGCGAAAACCGTCACGTCGTAGGGGGCGATCTCCGCCTTGAGCATGAACGCGTTGAACCGCGGCTCGGCGTTGGCCGCCGTCCGCAGTTTGTCGGCGATCACCGCGAAGTTCACCTTCGCGCCGGCCGGCGGTGTGATCTGCACCGCGTTCCGCCCGCAGAGCGTCGTCGCGCTGCTGCCGAGCAGGCCGTCAAGGTAGGAGAACACGCGGCCCTTGCAGCACGGGCACTCCCCGTTGTCGTACGCTTTCTGCACGTTGAGCAGCGAAACGCGCCCGTTCCACGCGTCGAAATTGAGCAGGCGCCGGTTTATCGCGTCCATCCTGCCCATCAGGATCTTCATGGCCTCGAGGGCCTGGTGGCTGGCGACCATGTTCACGACCGGGCCGAGCACGCCGGCCGTGTCGCAGGTCGGATTCATCTCCGGGGGCGGAGCCTCCTCGAAGATGCACCGCAGGCAGGGCGTCTCGTTCGGCAGGATCGGCATCGAAAGCCCCGTCGCGCCGATACACGCCCCGTACACCCATGGGCGCTTGCTCTTGACCGCCACATCGTTGATGAGAAAACGCGTTTCGAAGTTGTCGGTCCCGTCGAGCAGCAGGTGGGCCCCGTCGCAGAGCGCCTCGATGTTCCGGTGATTCACGTCGGTGACGACTGCCTCGACCTGGATGCCCGAGTTGATCCGCTGGAGCTTGCGCCGCGCGGCCTCGGCCTTGGGCAGGTTGGCGGCGATGTCATCCTCGTTGAAGAGCACCTGGCGCTGCAGGTTATTGAGTTCGATGAAATCGCGGTCGACGATCCGCATGAAGCCCACGCCCGCCCGGCCGAGCGTGTTGGCCAGCACTGTGCCGAGCGCGCCGCAGCCGATGAGCGTGACGCGCGATTCGAGCAGGCGGCGCTGCCCCTCTTCTCCGATCGGCTCGAAGAGCATCTGGCGCGAATAGCGCGCAAGTTTCGGATCCTGTTCCAGTTTCTGAGCGGCTCGACTGATGGCCATGGGGTGCGGCTACTTCCTTTCCGTTTCGTTCTCTTGACCGAGCTGCGCGAGGAAGCCCTCGGGTGCCGGGTCGTGGCTCGCCGCGGGCTCAGCCGGGCGGGCAGGGCTCGCTGTCCCGGGCTCCGGCGGAATCTCCGGTATCGCAGCCGGCGTGCCGTGCGTCTCGACCCGCTTCTGGTTGAGCAGACGCTCGAGGGCCTCGGAACGTGACGGCGCATGTTGTCGCACCGGCTCGGCGGCCGGTACCTGCGACGGCGCCGCTCCGGCGCCGGCATGCAGCTTCCAACTGATCCAGGCGGACCGCAAAAACAGGACGCCGAACAGGATCAGCAGGGCAGCCGTGATGTTTCCGATTCCTTCGTACGCAACCTGCACGGCACCGATACCGAACAGGAGAACGCCGACAATCGCCGTCAGCAACGCATCGATCGCCAGCGCCGGGCGGACTCCGCTGAGCAGCAGTGCCGCAGACAGCAGCATGGCCGCGCCTCCCCCGAGCAGTGTCCACGTATACGCGTAGACGGAGGCGGCGTAGAGCGGCGGCGCGCCGGCGGTCGGCCGAAGTTCGCTGGCCCAGGCGTTGTACCCGAACAACAGCATCAGCGCTGCCGCGATCAGGGCATTGTAAGCCGTCTGGCGCATCTGGAGTCGAAGGGCCGACACCCGTCCGCCGGAGGAATCAAGTTCACTCATGGGGTTGCCCGTCCTGTTGCCTGCCGCTGGTGATCCTGCCGCCTTTCGCTCAACCTTCCACAACCGACTTCTCGATGGGCTCGATTTCGGCCCCGCGATACCGCAGGAACTCGATCGCACCGTCGACGTGGCTTTCCGGCCCTTCGAGCAGGATCGCCATAATGCTCACGCCCGTGCCGGTGCTCGACTGGCGTACGTCAAAGGTGACGTCGAACCGCTGCATCATCTCCCAGGTGACCGGCTCGCGCCGCAGATCATCGAGGAACGTGATCCAGAGCTTCCGCGCGACGTGCGGCTCGCCGGGGTGACGCGGAACCCGCCGCGGGTGCGCGGGCGGGGCCGTGTCGGGAGGTCCACTGCGCGTCACTCGGACTTCGACGTCCTGGCCGCGCAGGAAATCCTCGGCCGCTTGCACCTGTTTTTCCTCGCCGATCAGCGAGAAAGTGAATGCCCCCCTTCGGGGAGAGACGTTCGCGCTCACGATGTTGAACACCACGTCGTGCGCACGACCCATGCGGCACAGGATGGGTTCGGTCACCTTGCCGCCGGGAAAAACGAGTTCGAGGTCGTGCTGGATCAAGAAAACCGTCCTTTATCTCCGGGTCCTTTGTCGAAGGCGCCCCACGAACCAGTCACCGCGAGCCGCGCAGCGCTCAGCCGCCCGCCACTGCCTGGATGATGCTGATGTCGTCGCCTTCCTTCACTGGGGTCTGGAGGTCCTGCATAAAGCGGATGTCCTCCTCGTTGACGAAGACGTTCACGAAGCGGTTGAGCGAGCCCTCCTGCTTGAACAGGCGGGGCTTGAAATCCGGGTACTTCGCGCACAGGCCGGTCAGGACCTCGCCGATCGTGCCGCCCTGCGCCTCGACTGTGTCCGAGCCATCGGTGAACTTGCGCAGGGGAGTCGGAATTCGCACCTTGAGTGCCATGATGTTGTCTGCTCCTTCGGACCTGCCGCTGCCATGCCGGCAGTGGCGGCCGCTCGCTCGTCCCGGATCGCCGGGACCCTTCTCAAATCCTGCCGCTCCCTCGGGGCCGCGGCTGCCAAACGTGTCGTCACGCCTACGGCACCAGCGGTTCCTGTGCGAGCGTCTCCCGGACCGGGTGCTTCCGGGCCGGGGGGCGGCGCTCCGCTTGGTGCCGCACGATCAGCTCGTCAAACTCACTGAGCCGGGCGTTGATCAAATCCGGCGTTTCGAGCCGGTCCAGAACTGCTTCCTGCGTCTTCAGGCCATTGCCCGTGACGCTGATCACGATCTGCTCGTCCGGCGGGATGCGCCCGAGATCGAGGAGCTTGCGCGTCACGGCCACCGTCGTGCCGCCGGCCGGCTCAGTCCAGAGCCCTTCGGTCTCCGCCAGCGTCTTGATACCGTCGACGATCTCGTCGTCGGTGACGCTTTCCGCCCAGCCGTTCGACTCGCGGACCGCCTGCACGACGTAGTACCCGTCCGCGGGGTTCCCGATCGCGATCGACTTGGCGATTGTATTCGGTTTCTGGGGCTTGATGATATCCGTTCCCGCGTGGATTGCCTGCACCACCGGGTCGCAGCCGCCCGCCTGGGCCGAGTACACGCTGCAGGGGGCATCCTCCACGATCCCGAGCTGCACCAGCTCCCGGAACGCCTTCCAGATCTTGGGCAGGATCGTCCCGCCGGCCGTCGGCACCACGATGTGGCGGGGAAGCCTCCAGCCGAGCTGCTCGGCCACCTCGAATCCGTAGGTTTTGGCCCCCTCGGTGTAATAGGGCCGTAGGTTCACGTTCACGATGGCCCAGCGGTATTTGTCAGCGATCTCCGAACACAGCCGGTTCACGTCATCGTAGTTCCCGCGGATCCGCACCATGCGGGGCTTGTAGACAAGCGAGCCGAGCACCTTTCCCTGCTCGAGGTCGTGCGGGATCATCACGTAGGCCGGTTTGCCGACATACGCGGAGTGGGCGGCCACGCTGTTGGCGAGATTCCCCGTGCTCGCGCAGCCGAACACCTCGAAGCCGAACTCGATCGCCTTGCTGATGGCGACGCTGACGACGCGCTCCTTGTAGGAAAGACTCGGCGCGTTGACGGAGTCGTCCTTGATCCAGATCTCGCGGCAGCCCCACCGCTGTTCGAGGTTCCGGGCCCGGCGGAGCGGCGTCCATCCCGAAAAGTGGCCCGTCGCCGGCTCGCGCTCGGCGGGCAGCAGGTCGCTGTACCGCCAGAGCGAGCACGGGCGGGCGGCGATGCTCTCGCGCGTCACGCGTCCGCGCATCCGCTCATAATCGTACTCAACCTCCAGCGGTCCGAAGCAGATTTCGCAGACGTGCAGCGGCTGCGTTTCATAGCGCTGGCCGCACTCGCGACACTTCAAGCCGACGACATAGCTCATTCTCGAATCCTCTCGGCCCGGCCGCGGTGGCCCGCCACGGCGCGCAACAAAAAACCCCTCACCCGCATGGAAGGGCAAGAGGTCGAACGCAGAGTCTGCATCTTCCTCTTATCTTCCCCGGGCCTTCCGATGGCCTGGGCGGGAGTTAGCACCCAGTTCCCCGGGAAGTACTCCCGGAGCGGGTTGCTGTGGCTTCGAAGGGCCAGTCCCTCTGCCACTCTGGATAAGAGCGAGAACCCTGATTGTCAGATCCTCAGTATAAGCCGAGCCTCGTCCCTGTCAATCCACCGGGCCCCTGCCCCCCGCTGCCCCGCGGGGCGAGCGGCGCAGCGAAAAGCCACGGGGATCGCCAGGCAGGTCAACCCGGGGCGTATCAATTCCTGCAATGAATCGGCTTTTCGAGCCGGTTTTACCCTTGGCAAGGCGGAAGAGGCTCCTACGATCTTGCATCAGAGGCGGATCAAAAGCAGGAGGACCTTACGCCGGAGACGTCTTATGATTCCGTTCAAGCGAATCGGCGTGTGTCTCAACGATGAGCCCGGCGACATCGAGGCGCTGGAGTTCGCCGGGCTGGTGGCTCGAGTCGCTGGCGCCGATCGCCTGTGGTGCATCCACGTGCCCGGCCTGGAGGATCGCGAGATCCGCGCCTCACTGGAGCCGGACGCCGTCCGCGCCGGGGCGGTCCGGCACGTGCCATCCGGTCTCGCCGGTCGGTTCGACGTTGAAGTGCGACCCGCCAGCGGCGCGCCGGAGGTGATCGCCGCTGCGATCGAGTCCCGGCTGGATCTCCTGGTGGTCGGGCGTCGCCTGCCGACGGATCCACTCAGTGCCGGCTCGGCACTGTACTCGGTCGTGCGGAAAGCACCATGCAGCGTGCTGTTCCCACCGGTGCACGCCCGCCCGCATTTGAGCCGCCTTGTCGTGCTGGTTGAAGATCCGGAGCATTCACGCACCGCCCTGGAAGCGGCCCTGCATCTCGCCCGCAGCACGGGGGCGCTTCATCCGCAGGTAGTGGCTCAGGCGGTGTTCAGTGTCGGTTATGGCTATCACTACGCGGGCCAGACGCGCGCGCAGGCGATGGTGAAGCGCCAGCAGATGCTGCGGGACCGGGTAGTGCGGCTTACGTTGGGGCTGGACACAGAGGGTGTGAACTTCGAGATCGTCTGCACATGCTCAGATGATCCGGCGGCCGCACTGATTGAGTTCGCTACCGCAAGGAACATGGATGCTGTGGTGCTGGCCAATCCGGCCACCACACTCCCGGCGAGCCTGCTGTTGGGCGGTACGGTCAAGAACGCGGTGACGCGCTCGCCCCTGCCGGTGCTGCTGATCCGGCCGATGGGCAACACCATCAGTCTGCTGGACGCGGTCTTGTCGACGACGGTTTGAGGCCCACGCGCTGAACAGCCGGGGCACAGACGCCGGATCCCTCCCCGCGGTCGGGGGCGGTCCGGCGTGTGTTACACAACGATTGAGCGACATGCTTCCCGCGATACTCGTCAGTTTCAGCCTGGCCCTGCTGTGCCCGCTCCTGCATCAGCGGCTCGGGCGGGGGCTGCGCTGGCTGGTGGCCGCCTGCATGGCGGGGGTCACCGCGTACCTTGCCGCTCACGCGCCCGCCATCCGCGATGGTCGGCATGCGTTCCAGTCCTTCGGCTGGATGGATGACCTCGGCATCCAGCTCAGTTTCCGGCTCGACGGGCTCAGCCTCCTCTTCGCTCTGCTGATCACCGGCATCGGGACGCTGATCGCCATCTACGCCGGCAGTTACCTGGCGGGACACCGGCATCTCGGACGCTTCTATGCATACCTCGTCGCGTTCATGGCCTCAATGCTCGGCGTGGTGCTCAGCGACGACCTGATCGCACTCTTCGTCTTCTGGGAGCTGACCAGCCTCACCTCGTACCTGCTGATCGGTTTTGACCACGAAAAGGCGGAGTCACGCTCGGCGGCGCTTCAGGCCCTGCTGGTGACTGGAGGCGGTGGGCTTGCGATGGTGGCAGGGTTTATCCTGCTGGGCCAGGCCGGCGGTACCTACAGCCTCAGCGGCCTGCTGGCCGCGGGAGGCACGCTGCACGAGGACCTGCGGCTCGGCCCGGCGCTGCTGCTGATCCTGGCCGGAGCGTTCACCAAGTCGGCGCAGTTCCCGTTCCACTTCTGGCTGCCATCTGCAATGGCCGCCCCCACGCCGGTGAGCGCCTATCTGCACTCGTCCACGATGGTAAAGGCGGGGATTTACCTGCTCGCCCGGATGCAGCCCCTCTTCGGTGCCACGGACTGGTGGACACCGGCCCTGACCGTAGCGGGCGGTCTGACCATGCTGGTCGGCGGCGTGCTCTCGGCCGTGCAGACCGACCTCAAACGTCTGCTCGCCTACTCGACGGTCTGCATCCTGGGCAGCCTGACGCTGCTGATCGGCATCGCCTCGCCCGCGGCCGTAGTCGCCGCCGTCGTGCTGCTGGTCGCACACGCCCTCTACAAGTCCGCCCTCTTTCTGGGCGTCGGAAGTCTGGATCACGGCACGGGCACGCGTGACGTGCGGCAGCTCGGCGGGCTGCTGCGACTCATGCCGCTGACGGCGACCGCCATCATGCTCGCGGCCGTTTCCAATGCCGGGCTCCCGCCGCTCTTCGGTTTCCTCGGCAAAGAGCTGGTCTACGAGGCCGCCGGCGCCGGCCCGCATGCCGCGTGGATTTCGGCCGCAGTGATCGTGGCCAACGTGTTTCTGGTCGCGGCGGCGGGTATCGTCGGACTGGACCCGTTTCGTGGCCGGCACGTCTCGACACCCCACGAGCCGCACGAGGGTTCGCCGGGCCTGTGGGCGCCGCCGCTGCTGCTCGCAATGACCAGTCTGCTGCTCGGCGTCTATCCGGCCTGGACAGAAACGGTGCTCTCGCCTGCCGTCACCGCTGCCTTGGGTCACACGCACGAATTCCACCTTCACCTGTGGCACGGGTTCAACCTCCCCCTGCTGCTCAGCGTCATCACCGTTGCCGTCGGCGTGGTGCTTTACCTCCAACGGTGCCGCTTGCGCGACGCGGCCGGACGCCTCCGCATTCTCGAGAGGGTCTCGCCCGGGGCCATGTACGAGCACACGCTGGCTGTCCTGATGCGCGTGGCTTACGCGCAGACGCGCCTGCTCCAGAGCGGCTATCTGCGGGTCTATCTCGGAGTCACCATTTTGACCACGGTGGCCCTGGCAGGCTTTGCCCTTCAGAAAGAACCATGGCCCCGGGCGGACGATGCCCAGTGGCCGGCCATCCACGAATGGGCGTTCATCCTGTTCATCGCCGTCGCCACCGTCATGGCCCTGGTGAGCCGCTCGCGGCTGGCGGCTGTCGCCGCCCTGGGGATGGTCGGCTTTTGCGTCGCCACCCTGTTCGTCCTGTTCAGCGGGCCAGATCTGGCTATCACGCAGCTCTCCATCGAGACGCTCTCGGTTATCCTGCTGGTCCTGGTGCTCTATCGGCTGCCGCGCTTCGCCCGCTTCTCGAGTTGGCCCCAGCGGGCGCGGCAGTTCGCGGTGGCCCTCTGCGGCGGGTGCGTCATGGGCGCCCTGCTCTGGAGTGCTACGGCCCGTCCGAACGACTCGGCGGTCACCCGCTTCTTTCTCGAGCGGAGCGTGCCCGAGGGCCGCGGCCGCAACGTCGTCAATGTGATCCTGGTCGACTTCCGGGCCATCGATACGCTCGGCGAAATCACCGTGCTGACGGTGGCGGCGATCGGCGTTCTGGCCCTGCTCAAGCTGCGGATTCGGGAGGAGGACACGCCATGAGATCCGACATCCTGCGGACGGCGACCCTCTATCTGCTTCCGCTGATGATGCTCTTCTCGGTGTTCCTGCTCTACCGCGGGCACAACGATCCGGGCGGCGGCTTCGTGGGCGGGCTGGTGGCGGCGGCAAGCTTCTCGCTGTACACGATCGCGTTCGGTCCGGGCGAGGCGCGCCGCGCTCTGCGTGCGCACCCGCGCGTGCTGGTGGGGGCGGGGCTGCTGACGGCGGCGGCGGCGGGCTTTTTGGGGATGTTGAGTGGAGGAGGCTTTCTGCGCGGGCTCTGGCTGCCGTTCAGCATCCCCGCGCTGGGCAAGCTCGGCACGCCGCTGCTGTTCGACGCAGGTGTGTACCTGGTCGTGTTCGGCGTGACGCTGACGATCGTCTACAGCCTGGCGGAGGAGTGAGATGCGGCTGCTGATGGTGCTGATCGTCTCCGGACTGTACACGGCCGCGTTCTACATGATCATGCGCCGCAGCATGACCAAACTGATCATCGGCCTGAGCCTGCTCGGCCACGCCTCGAACCTGCTGATCTTCACCGCCGGTGGGCTGATCGCCGCTCGTCCGCCCATCATTCGTGCCGGCGGCCTGCCTGCCGAGGGCGGCGACGGTTACGCCGATCCCCTCCCGCAGGCCCTCATCCTGACGGCCATCGTGATCGGCTTCGGCCTGCAGGCGTTCACCATCGTGCTCATCAAGCGCGTCTACGAGACGGTCGGCACCGACGACCTGGACACCATGAGCTCCACCGACCAGCCGGAGATCGCCGGAGGAGCGGCCGAATGAAAGCGCTGCTCATCCTGCCCATCTTCCTGCCGCTGCTCTTCGCGATTGCCTCGCTGCTCGTGTGGACCCGGCGCGGCTTGCAGCGCGCGCTGGGGGTGATCGGCACGGCTGCCCTGCTGGCGGCCAGCATCTGCCTGATGGCGTCGGTGTGGACCCGCGGCATCCAGGCCACACAGATCGGCGGATGGCCCGCCCCCTTCGGCATCACGCTGGTGGCCGACATGTTCAGCGCGATTATGGTCGTGCTCAGCGGGCTGATGGGACTGGCGGTCGCCATCTACTCGCTGGTGAGTGTTGACAGTGCCCGCGAGCGCTTCGGATACTATCTGCTGTTTCACGTGCTGCTCATGGGCGTGAACGGCGCCTTCCTCACCGGCGACCTCTTCAACTTGTATGTCTGGTTCGAGGTGATGCTGATCGCCTCGTTCGTGCTGATGGCCCTGGGCGGGGAGCGTGCTCAGATCGAAGGCTCGATCAAGTACGTCACGCTGAACCTGGTGTCGTCCGCGATCTTTCTTGCCGCGGTCGGTCTGCTGTACGCCGTCACCGGCACACTGAACATGGCCGACCTGGCCCGCCGCTTCAGCGCTCCGGATGCCCCGCCGCTTGTTACCCCCATCGCCATGCTGTTCCTGGTGACGTTTGGCGTGAAGGCGGCCGTCTTCCCGCTCTTCTTCTGGCTGCCCGCCTCCTACCACACCCCCCCGGTGGCGGTGTCGGCCATCTTCGCCGGCCTGCTCACGAAGGTCGGCGTCTACGCCCTCATCCGCTCCTTCACGCTGCTCTTCGTGCACGACCTTGCGCTCACGCACACCTTGATCCTGGTTATCGCCGGGTTCACGATGGTCACCGGCGTGCTCGGGGCCGCCGCCCAAAACGAGTTCCGCCGCATTCTCTCGTTCCACATCGTCAGCCAGATCGGCTACATGATCATGGGTCTGGGGCTCATGAGCCGCCTGGCCCTGGCTGGCGCGGTGTTCTACATCGCCCACCACATTATCGTGAAGACCAACCTGTTTCTGATCAGCGGCGTGGTGCACCGGCTGCGCGGCACATACGAACTCAAGCCCCTCGGCGGCCTGTACAACGCCCACCCCGGCCTGGCGATTCTGTTCATGATTCCCGCACTCTCGCTGGCCGGCCTGCCGCCGCTGTCGGGATTCTGGGCGAAGTTCATCCTGATCCGCGCCGGGATAGAGGCCGGCAGCGCCGTGATCGTGGTGGTGGCGCTTGGCGTGGGGCTGCTCACGCTGTTCTCGATGACCAAGATCTGGAACGAGGTGTTCTGGAAGCGCGGCGAGGAGCGTCCGAATCCTCCGGACCCGGGTCGCATCGCGTGGACTCTCTACCTGCTGCCGGTCTCGACGCTGGCTCTGTTGACGGTCATCATCGGCCTGGGCGGCCAGGCCCTGTTCGTGCTGGCCGACCGCGCCGCCGGAGAGCTGCTCGACCGCGACGCCTACATCCGTGCAGTCCTGGGAGACGCACCGTGAACACCCTGCTGCTCAACCTGCTGCTCGCCCTTGTCTGGGTAAGCCTGACCGGCGTCTTCTCGCCGGCCAACCTGCTGCTGGGGTTCGTGCTGGCATATCTGCTGCTTTGGTTCGGCCAGTACGCCGCCGGACCCTCCCGTTACTTCCGGAAGCTGCAGCGCTGGATCGTCTTGCTGCTCGTGGTGGCCTGGGAGCTGGTCCGGGCCAACCTGCGCGTCGCCTTCGACGTGGTGACGCCGACCCACTACATGCACCCGGGTGTGGTCGCCATCCCGCTCGACGTGCAGTCGCCGGCGGAAATCACGCTCCTTTCCAACATCATCACGCTCACGCCTGGCAGCCTGACCATCGACCTCTCGCCGGATCGGCGCGTGCTCTACGTCCACGGAATGTACGTCAGGGACCCCGAGGGCTTCCGCCGGGCGATCAAGGACAACTTCGAGCGGCGGATCCGGGAGCTCTTTGCATGAACCTTGAGCAGTTTCTCATGCTGGTCACGCTGCCCGTGCTCTGCGGCAGTATCCTGCTGGTGTTTTATCGCTTGGCCCGCGGGCCGAGTATGCCGGACCGAATCATCGCGCTGGACATGATCGGTACCATCGGCATCGCCCTGGTCACCACGTACGGGATCGCCACCCACCAGCCGGTCGCGATTGACGTGGCGGTGGTGATGGCTGTTATCCTGTTTCTGGGCACCGTGGGCTTCGCGTACTACCTGGTCGGTCGGAGGCAGACATGATCGGCATTGCGGTTTGGATCCTTGCGGTCACGGGGACCGCCTTCATGCTTGTGGCGGCCGTCGGGCTGGTGCGTCTACCGGACCTGTACATGCGCCTGTCGGCCTGCACCAAGGCTGCGACGCTCGGCGTCGGCTCGCTGCTGATCGCGGCCGCCCTCTGGTTCGACGACTTCGGCGTGACCTGCCGCGCGCTGGCCGCCATGCTCTTCATCTTCATTACCGCTCCCGTCGCAGGCCACATGATCGGGCGGGCCGCATACATCTCCGGCGTGCCGCTGTGGGAATCGACCGTGATTGACGAGCTGCGCGACCAGCCGTTCGCCCGCCTCGAGCCGAGCGATGCCGGCGAGGACGAGTCCTCCATCACTTGATGCCGATCCTCCCGGCTACTGCGGGATTGCGGCGGCACTGGCCTCGACCCGTTGCCGATCGGCTCGCCCTCCGGGAGGACAGTTCATGGCACGACGCAGAACCAGCCCGCGGGAGTCCCTGGGCACCGCCGCGAGCTGCGTCTCGTTCGTCAGGAGCGATCGATGGCGATCGTCCGCCTCGTCGAACGTCTGGAGGAGCGAGCGACATCGTTCCAGGAACGACGGCGCGTCGATGTGTGACCAGGTGGGCACGAGCATGGCTGCGAGGACGCCGGCGACCGTCGCGTGAATACCCGATTCGAGGAACGCCGCCCAGAGGAGGATTGCCAGGATGGCGTACACCGCCGGTCGTCGCACGCCGAGCCAGTTCATCACGCCAAACAGCAGCAGCAGCACGATTGCCGCCGCTCCCAGCGCGCCCGAGTGCAGGCCGTGCGAGTAGAAGATCGCGATCACGAGCACCGGCCCGATATCGTCCGCGATGGCCGGCGCCGTGAGGAACACCTTGAGCGAAACGGGAACGGAGCGTCCCAGCAGCGACAGGACGCCGAGCGAGAAGGCGATGTCTGTGGCCATGGGAATCCCCCGGCCGTGCTGGCCGGGGTGCCCGAAGTTCACCGCGGTGTACAGCGCCGCCGGGATGAGCATTCCTCCGACAGCCGCGATCACCGGGAGGGCCGCCCGCCGGATCGTGGCGAGTTCGCCGACCAGGATTTCACGTTTGATCTCGAGGCCGACGACGAAGAAAAACACCGCCATCAGGCCGTCATTGACCCAGTGGCCGAGATCCTTGACCACATCGATGCCGCCGAGTTGCAGGCCAACCTGTGTTTCCCAGAGTGCGTGGTAGCTGTGGCGCCACGGCGAATTGGCCCACACCATTGCAGGTACCGTGCATCCCAGCAGCAGCAACCCACCGGCCGATTCGACCTGCGCGAAACGCGCAAAAGGCCGGACGATGAGTTGGAGGCGTTCGCGTTTTGCCGCTGACTGTGTGGTTACTGCCATGCTCGGGCCTCCGTGTTTCAGCAGTATATGCGCGCCACGGAGCTCGAACCTCCCGCAAACGCATCGTCGGGCCGCGCCGCACGTGCGGAAAACCGCCGATTTTCCGCCGGTTTGAAGGTGCTGCTCCCGCTTTTGCCTGGCCCGCTTGCCGTTTCCGAGCGTCGAGACAAAAAAAGTCAATATTTTCGGGCGTTTTCTCTGGACGGCACGGAAGAAAGTGGTATGATTCCGCGGCATCCAGGGCCAACGGAGGCCCGCGCTACGGTACAGCAAGGAGGTTTTGGATGGCCACGAAGATGTCGAAGTCGCAGGTTGCGGCCGCTCTCGCCGAAAAGGTGGAGATCTCGAAGAAGCAGGCGTCTGCCTTCCTCGAGGAGCTTGCGAACCTGGCCTACAAGGAGGCCAAGAACAGCTTCACGCTGCCAGGGATCGGCAAGCTGGTGCTGGTGAATCGCAAGGCGCGCATGGGCCGCAACCCGGCGACCGGCGAGCAGATCAAGATCCCGGCCAAGAAGGTGGTCAAGTTCCGCGTGGCCAAGGCCGCCAAGGATGCGATCCTCGGCGCCGCGCCCGCCAAGAAGGCCGCCAAGGGCAAGAAGAAGTAAGCAACGGCGTTGAGCGACCGGTGAAAACCGCCGTCTGACGCGTGCTTGTCGATCGAGACTGGTCGGCCACGGCTAGTCGAAGTCGAATTGCCTGTACGATCGCCGCCGCACCCGGTGCATTTCCCGTGCCCGGATCCGGTGGCGATCTCGTTTTGCGCCACGCCGACACGCCCCTTGCGGACGCCCTTGCCGCGGAGTACACCGACAGCCATGCAGGCGACCAGAATTGCCGACGCAGCCGTTGCAGACCGTCGCGACGCCGTGCGGCGCCGGGCGGGCAAGTGGAGATTCCTGTCCCTGGGCGGCGGCCTGCTGCTGGCGGCGTCGTTCTTCATGCCGGCGATCAACGCGTGTAACGCCCCGCAGGTTCCCGCAGCGAATGCCTACGAGGTGCTGGGCGAGCCTCGGCTCTGGGCAACGTGGCCTGCCTACTTCTACTGGTTCGTGGCCGCTTACGCCTTCGGCTTCCTTGTTGCGCTCGGCGCGGGTCTTCGACTGGTCGGCTCACCACTCTATTCGCGTGCGATCCGTACCTGCGTTTTCATTCTGCTTCTGGGGGGAATCGTCGTTGCCTTGTGGATTTTTGTCCTGGAAGTTTGGAATGGCTGGCCGACGCTGCCTCCGAAATTCACGTGGACTGACCTCTGGGCCGGCATGGGTGCCTTCATCGTGCTGGTGGTGCTCCCCTTATTCGCTGTTTTTCATCTCGTCCGCACGCGCCGGCTGCGGCGACGGCGCTGGCTGGGACACGGTTTCGTCGCAAGTCTGTGGTGCATCACATGGTTTGGCATGTATCTCGTTGAAGCCGAACCCGGCGACATCCACTACGGTCTCCCCTGTTCTTTCGCAGCGTCTTTGGCCGTTTTCATCGGGATCGTGGGCGAGACCGCGGCCCTGACGAACCGAACGTTCTTCCGGGCGCTCGGAGGACTGATGATCGGGCGCGTCCCAAGGCTCGAGGAGGAGCGCGGGCGATGCGAAGGGTGTGATTACCTGCTGGCAGGCTTGACCGTCAACCGCTGCCCGGAGTGCAACCGGCCTTTCGCGTGGGAGGACGTCGGCCTGAGCCCGCCGTGCGAGTCGGTCCCTTCGGCGTGACCGGCTCACATCGGTTCTCATCGCGAAAACGCCAAAGGGCGAAACCGCGAGGAGCAGGAACCGCTCATTCTCTCCTTTTCGCACTTTCGCACGATGACATCCGTCCGCGATCGCCCACAATCGGCAATCCCGGAATCAGAAATCGGCAACGAAATCACTTTCCCGCGTAGTCGATGATGCGCGCGATTTCCGTGCGCAGGTCGCGCCGGTGGACGATGCGGTCGATGAAGCCGTGTTCGAGCATGAACTCGGCGGACTGGAAGCCTTCGGGCAGCTTGGCCTTGATCGTGTTCTCGATAACGCGCGGGCCGGCAAAGCCGATCATCGCGCCAGGCTCGGCCAGGTGAATGTCGCCCAGGGAGGCGAAGCTGGCGGCTACGCCGGCGGTCGTCGGATCCGTCATCACCACGATGTAGAGCCCGCCCGCGTCGTCCAGCCGGGCGACGGCCGCCGAGGTCTTGGCCATCTGAACGAGCGAGACCATGCCCTCCTGCATGCGCGCGCCGCCGGAAGCCGTTACGACGACGAAGGGAATGTTCTCGTCGGCTGCCCGCTCGAGCCCTGCGGTGATCTTCTCGCCGACGACCGCGCCCATTGACGCCATGATGAAAAACGGGTTCATGGCCGCGAGGATCACCGGTCGCCCGCGGATGAAGGCCTTGCCGACGACGACCGCCTCCGTCTCGCCCGTCGCTTCCTGAGCCGCCTTGAGACGATCCTTGTACTTGAGGCGCTCCTTGAAGTTCAGGGGATCGGTGCTCACGAGATCCGGCAGGAATTCCTCGAACGTATCCGGGTCCACGAGCTGCTTGATCCGCGTGCGGGCGGAGATCCGGTGGTGGTACCCGCACTCCGGGCAGACGTGCATCGCCTCCTCGACGGCTTTCTGATAGACGGTAGCCTGGCACTTCGGGCACTGGCTCCAGAGGCCTTTCGGCACGTCAACCTTGGGGGTCGGCGCTGCCGCGGGACCTGCCGGACCGGGGGGACTGGGGATGCTGTCTGCCAAAGCTCGACTCTCCAATTCGGAGCGGTTCTGACCGGGACAAGCGGGTCTTTTTACGCGTTTTCAGGGAGAAAGTCCATCGGCAGGCGACCGGGGACAGCGAAGGAGGCACAGGGCTTTACTGCGCCAGGATGCGGCTCGTCGGGTAGCCCTCCTGCAGACGCCGCAGCATCGTGCCGCCCATCACCACGTCCATCTCCAGACTGCTGTCGCCATAGCGACGATCCAGCACTTCGGCGTGCTTCTCCACGAACGAGATCGCGCGCCCGTCACTGGTCGGCAGCCGGACGGTCACGCGCTGGGGCGGACCGGTCACCATCTCGCGGACGCATTCGACGAGTTCCGGCAGGCCCGAGCCGGTCTTTGCAGATACGGGCAGCGCGTCCGGCAACTGATGCCGCAGCACCTGGACGGAGGCGGGATCGGTGGCCGCGTCCATCTTGTTCAGCAGGACGAGGGTCTTGTTGCCGCCCGCGCCTAGATCTTCGAGGACACCGGTGACAGCGAGATACTGCTCCATCG
>CAZJTF010000082.1:0-2221 GCA_964548565.1 uncultured Planctomycetales bacterium
CTTGCTCTCCCACTCTCCCACTCTCGCACTCTCCATCGCGACCCCCGCTCCCCCGCTCCCCCGCGCTCCCAATCCCGCTCGCCAACCCCGCACCACCCGTGGCCCGGCCCCGCAGACCGAACCCACCGTGCCGGCACAGTTTCTCAATTCTCAACTCTCAATTCTCAACTCCGGTCTACCCTCCGAAATTCGCAATCCGCCATGACACCGGCTCTTGTTTTCCGCGGCGATCTGCCGTCTACTGTGGCGACGCCCTCCCGGGGGCGCACTTGCGTTGCTGCACCAGCCGTTTCTGCACGATCGGAGCATGCCATGCCAGACCAGCCCAGCCACCAGACCATCGGACGTCGTGAATTCCTCGCCGGGGCGGCCGCCGCGACCGCCTTCAGCGTGGTCCGCCCGTCGGCCGTGCGCGGCAGCGAGGCGAACTCGAAAATCGAGATCGCCCTGCTCGGGTGCGGCGGGCGCGGCACGTGGATCGCCGACCTCTTCCTCAAGCACGGCGGGTACCAGCTCGTCGCGTGCGCCGACTACTACCAGGACCACGCCGACCGGGCCGGCGACAAGTTCGGCGTGCCCAGCGGGCGGCGTTACACGGCACTTTCCGCCTACAAGAAGCTGTACGAGCAGAAGTTCGACGCGGTCGTCATCGAAACGCCCCCGTACTTCCATCCCGAGCAGGCGATGGCCGCCGTCGACGCCGGCAAGCACGTGTACATCGCCAAGCCGATCGCCGTGGACGTGCCCGGCTGCCTGACGATCGGCGATGCGGGCAGGAAAGCCACCGAGAAAAAGCTGACGTTCCTGGTCGATTTCCAGACCCGCGCCAACGCCGCCTACCGCGAGGCGGTGAAGCGCGTCCACCGCGGCGACCTCGGGCCGCTGGTCACCGGCTGGGCGAACTACCCATGGGGCGCCGGCCAGTTTGACGGCCCCGCCACGCCCGAGGACCGTCTCCGCCGCTGGTACTGCTTCCGCGAGCTGTCGGGCGACTTCATCATCGAGCAGAACATCCACAGCCTCGATGTCGCCACGTGGATCATCAACGCCGACCCGGTGAAGGCGGTCGGCGGGGGCGGCAGCCGCGGCCTCCGCAAGTACGGCAACATCTGGGACTTCTTCAACGTGCAGTTCTGGTTCCCGGGCAACTTCATCCTGTCGTACGTCGGCAACCAGTGCACCGCCGGCGCGCCGATCGAGATCCCCTGCCGGATCTATGGCCAGAAGGGCACCATCGACACCGACTACTACACGCACGTGCGGATCGATGGCTGGCCCAACGTCGAATACAAGGGCGAAGACTGGCGCGACCCGAAGTCAAACGAAGGGATCTACACGAGCGGGACCGTCACCAACATCAAGGAGTTCCACGAGGCGGTGACGAAGGGCGACGCCAGCAACCCGACCGTCGCGCCGTCGGTGCGGAGCAACCTGACCTGCGTCCTCGGGCGGACGGCCGCCTACACCGGGCAGCCCGTCACCTGGAGCGAGATGATGAAGGCCAACGAAAAGCTCGAGCCGGATCTGCGGGGCCTCAAGGCCTGATCGACTGCCGCAGGGAGGCGGCGCGACCGCGGAGTGCGGATGCTCCGGCGGTTCCGCGCGCGGCGCAGGCGAAGGGATGCGCCCCCGTCCCCATCAGTTTTTTCGATGCTGCGATACGGAGCGGGCGGACGAGCTCGCGGTTGACTACGTCGAGGCGCTCCGACGGCACTTCCGCATCGTGCTCCGCCATATCATCGGCCCGCTCGCACTGCAGGCGATGGCCGCCACGGCGCTGCTCACCATCGGCGGCTGGCTGGTGATCCAGGGGCAGCTACGCTCGGCCAGCTCGTAGCCGCCGAACTGATCGTCTCCGCCGCGCTCGCCTCCTTCAGCAAGCTCGGCCAGAAACTTGACAGCTTCTGCGACCTTCTCGCGGCGCGGTGGACAAGCTGGGCCAACTTCTGGAGCTGCCGCTCGAACGTGGGAGCGGCGAGCACCGCGCGGGCCGGTCCGGCGGAGCGTCTCTCGTGCTGAGCGATGTCAGCTTTTCTGCGCCAGGGCGTGCGGGCGAAGGCCTGAGGCGCCGCCACGGTTGACTTCATCCCTGCCGGTTTGCTATGGTTCAATCAGTTCTGCTGAGTGGCGATCAGCGTCCCTCCGTACAGGCCCGCCGAGGAGTGACAGGAATGCCATCCACCCCAAGACCCCTGCCTTATGTCCTCGTGTTGTCGGTCCT
>CAZJTF010000082.1:2231-22097 GCA_964548565.1 uncultured Planctomycetales bacterium
CCTGCGCGCCCTCCACATCCAGATGCCCGCCGGCCGTGTATCGCCCCGCGCCCGTGGAGCCGGCTCCCCCGCCCTCAGTCCGGACGGAGGTCGTCTACCCGGAACGGCGTACCTGGCTCCAGTGGTGGGAGAGCAATCGCGAAGAGTTCCTGCGTCCGGCTCCGCTGTCGGCGGCGGATCACCTGGTGCAGAAGGTGCAGGTGCCGGACCACCTCCGCGCCAAGGCAGTCGAGGCGCTGACCGGCCTGCTCCGCTCTCAGTCGTGGCGGGATCGCGCCGAGGCGGCCATTGCACTGGGCCGGATCGGCGACGCGTCCGCTCTCGATGCGCTCCAGAAGATGGCAGGTAGGGACACCAACAAGACGGCCCGGCAGGCGGCGCAGCTGGGCATCGCGCTGCTCGGCGGAGATCGCGCGGAGCAGGCCCTGGTCAAGGCCGCGGTGCGTCCGGACCCGGCCGGGCGCGGCGCACTCTCCGCGCTCGCGGCCACGACGAAGCAGTGGAGTGAGCAGGCGACCCGGGATCTGAGCCGGGCAGCCCGCGGGCGCGACGCCCAGACATCGTCGGCGGCGCTGCGGGCGCTCCGCAACGAGCAGCAACGCCCGGATGCGCAGGTGTTCCGTGAGATCCTGGCCACAACGAAAAACCCCTGGCTGACCGTGGAGGCAATCCTCGGGCTGGGCGCCGCGGAGAGCGTCCCGGACGTCCCGCTGCTGTCGAATCTGCTCCTCGGGGCGGACGGGGCAACCGATGCACCCTGCTGGCGCGCCATTCAGATCAGCCGCGGGATTCGGCTGGCGACCGTGGGCCAGTTTGCGGCCACCGAGCAACGCGCGTACCAGGACAGCCTCGCGCGCTATGTCGACGAGCTCAATCAGTGGTCCCGGATGACCGGCAGACCTGCCTCGCCGCAGCAACGACGCCAGCCGGGGGCGCCCGAGTGGCACGTGGTGCCGGTCGGCCTGGAGGAGATCTTCCTCGGCCACTTCCGAGCGGCGGCCGCAGTGGCTCTTGGCCGGATCGATGATCCGCGTGCGCGGGCGGCGCTCGTGCAGGCGCTCGCCCAGGACGGCCGGGAGTGGGGTGCACTCAGCCAGGATCCGAATGCCCTCGCCCGCATACATCAGTTCAGCGAGCTGCACAAAGCCATGGCCATCATGTCGCTGGGCCGCAACGGAGACGAATCGGGTCTTCAGGCGCTGCTCGCGACGCTGGCCGGACAGATCCCGAACATCGCGGGTTATCCGCCGGAGCGGCTGAAGGATTCGCCCCTGCGAGCCTACGCGGCCCTGGCGCTGGGGATCTACGCCCGCCCGGTCGCAAAGGATGACCAGCAACTCGATCGCGCGGGCTGGGACCGCGCGTGCCGCGCGCTGGCCGAGCGACTGCAGGATGCAACGGAGTTGCCGGATGTGCGGACGGCTGCCGCGCTCGCGCTGGGACTGGCGAGTCGCCCGCAAAATCTGAAAACGCTGCAGGCGATCGACGTCAGGAAGGAGCCGGACATGATGCTTGCCGGACACCTGCTGCTCGCGCGGGCCATGCTCGCCGATGCAGGAGTGCCCGCACTCGCGGAGGCGCTGCTGCTGCGGGAACGTCCGGACGGAACCGTCGGCGACACCCTCGGACGCCGGGCGGCCGTGCTGGCGATGGGGGTGCTCGGCGGTCCGGATGTCGTCCTCGTGCTCAAATGGGCGCACGGTCAACCCGGGCCGGTGCGGGAGGAGGTGGGCCGGGCCCTCGCGCTGGGCAAGGGGTTCAATGCCGCCGAGGAACTCATCGAAACCGTCCGAAACGGACAGGACGCCAAGGGTCGCGCGGTTGCCGCGCGCTGGCTGGGGCAGCTCCTGATGAAGGAGGACCGTGATCCGCTCTCGCAGCTGATTCGCGACAGCGTATACGCACTGCGTGACGATGCCTCGCAGCCGGTGCGCGACATGGCGGGCGAATTCCTCGGACGGCTGGTGCCGACGTTCCAGCTCGCGTCCCGGAAGTGAACAGTGGGCAGGGCGCCCGGCAGGGAGCGCCTGGGGGACAGGCGGAGCTCCGGTGCGCTCACGTCTACAGCATGAACACGCAGACGGTGCCGAACACCAGGCTCGCGATTGCCAGCAGAATGTAGAGTACGGGACTGGGTCGGACCGCGCGGTAGCTCTCCCGCGACATCATGCGCGGCAGGATGTACAGGAATGCCACGATGATGGCGACAGCCTGCACCGGTGTCAGGATCAGCCCGTCAAGCCGGGCGGCCAGCTGCACGAGCTTGACCCCGTCGAACAGGAAGATCGTCGCCAGGTTCGTGAGCACGAAAAACGCCAGGAACAGGCGGAGCTGTTTTTTCGGCTCGCGACGGGCAAACGGCGGGTACAGGATCCGCACGCAGTCCGACAGCAGCCGCGGCCAACCGGAGAGCTGCCCGATGAGCGTGCTGACCATGGCCGCGGAGCCCGCGACCAGGAAGAGGATCCCGCCAAGCGCCCCCCAGTGGCTCGTGAAAATCCGCGAGAGCGTCAGGGCGACCTCGTTGCCCTTGGGAAGCAGTTCCGCCGGACGCAGGACTCCGGCGCCGGCCAGGGCGAAACCGGTGGTCACCAGGATCCCCACAGTGGCCGCCACGCTCGCATCCAGGCGAACGACCCGGCACCAGCCACGCAGCTCGCGCGCCCGGGGGAGGTCGATCGCGGCGATGGTGGCGGGGTCTGCCGCCTTGCCCCAGCCGCGGCCGGCCGCGGCGCCGTAGCCGGCGCCGAGCACCCAGTAGGTGTACCATACCTGGCTGGCAAACCCCCCGGCGGCCCATCCCATGAGCGGCAGCACCTCGTTGTGCACAGCGAGGCCAGGGCTGATCGCCGCCGCCCAGCCGGGAATACTCACCGGCTGCAGGCCGAGGAATCCGCGGGCGATCTCCCCTACGGGCGGGAGCGTTCGAATGGCGGCGTAGAACACGCCGACGATGATCAGCATCACCAGGAAGCTCATCACGCCCTTGAGCAGGTCGAAGCGCCCCGTCCAGGCGACGCCGACCGCAAACGCGAGTGCCGCCAGGCCCCAGATGAACTGCCCACCTGCCAGCGGGAGCAGTGAATTGATGAACACGCCCGCCACCTTGGCCAGCGCGCCGATTGATACGACCGCGGCCGGCAGTTGCACGAGGGTGACAATCCAGACGAGCCAGTGGCGCGGTCCGGGCATCCGGTCGAGCATGTCGATCATGCCCTCACCGGTGATGGCGGTCCACTGCGCCCCGGCCATTCCGATGCAGCATTTCAGGGAGATCGCCACCACGACAGCCCAGAGCATTGCCGTGCCGAACAGGGCGCCGTTGCGGGTGGCGAGGATCACTTCGCCGGAGCCGATGTATTCGGCGCACCAGACCAGCGACGGCCCGACCAGCGCCAGCATGGCCAGGCCGCGGGGCGGAGGCGTCAGCGCAGGTTTAATCTGTGAAGTCGACATGAGTGGCGGATTGTACCGGTGGTCCCAGGCATGAACAACGTGCTGTGGGAAGGCGGGACGCGCATCGCGAACAGCCACCCCCGGACACGGGAATTGGGCATGCGGTCAGCGGCAGCGCGCCAGGTAAGGCACAGTCCGCGCAGGCGCAGCGGGGTGCATCAGTTCACGGCAATTGTCATAAAATGTCCAAAAGGTTATCCTGATTCATGGACCACTTGAACCTGAGACGGGCGACCCGCAAATCAGGGTGATCGGCGATTGTCCGAGATTCGCGTGCGGCGGAGCCATTTTGGTGCGCTGTTTCTGTGCGCCCGGGGAGGAAAAGAAGCGTGAGAAGCCAGAGGAGCTTCATTTTGCGGTTTGCCTTGGTTCTGCTCATGACTTCGGTGGCTTCCGCGCAATATACGACACTGCTGCCCTTCGGCAGTATCCGGATCGGGAGCAACTACGAATTCCTGGACACGTACGCTTTTGACGGAACGACCGTCTACTGCATTGTTCATGACGTCGAGAGCAACAGCACCCCCTATTGGGATCAGCAGATCCTACGAGTGGATCACTACCGGACCGCCCCGACCAGGACGGAGTTGGTCTCCAACGCGCAGTGGCTTGCACTCACCGGGATCAACCCGGCCGAGGGTCAGCGACTGCTGCCGGGCACCCGCTCGAAGGTGATCGGCGACTACTTCCAGTTCCTCGACCACAGCACGGACGCGGTCTACCGCGTGAACAAGCAGACCGGCCAACTGACAGTGTTCGCTTCCAAGGCAGCGATCGAAGCGGTGGCCGGCGGCACGGTGAACCTCGGTGAGGAGTGCGACTTCACCTCCGACGATCGCATGCTGATCTACGACCAGAATACGGAGCACGTCCTGGCGATCGATCCGGCCGGGAATACCAGCATCCTTGTGCATGCCTCGGTGATTTCCGGTTTCTACGGCTACTCCCCAGTCAACTTCATCGCGGGCGGGCTGACGGCGGACCCCTCCGGGAACGTGTACTGGACGCTCACGAAGACGGGCAGCACGGGCAGCGCGGGCGGCGGCATCTACAAATGGGATGCGGGCTCCGGCATGGTTTCCCAGTTGCTGACGGAACTGGACATCCAGGTTGCCAGCGAAAGTTTCGGGAACAAGGCGTTCAACGACCTGTATTTCGGGCCGGACTGCAAACTCTACCTGTACGACCGGGAGGCGGGCTCGCGGCAGATCCTGGTCTTTGACCCGGTGGACCCTGCGGGCACACTGAAGGTGTACCTGTCGAACGCCGAGCTGCTGGCGGGGGCGATGGGCAGCTACTTCATCGGGATGTTCCAGGCAGAGGGATACGATCTGACCTGGTGCAGCGGTGGCCTCTCCCGCTACCCGCTCAACGCCGACATTTACGCGAAGCGTTTGGCGGGAATCCCGCCGGCGCGGGCAGACTTCAATTTCGACTCGTTCGTCAACCAGGTGGATCTTGACAGCTTCAAGGGCTGCAGAACGGCGCCGGCCGTTCCGTATGACCCGGACAACCTCCCTGAAGCATGCCTCCAGGTCCCCGACTGCCATGGAATCATCCCCGCCGATCTCGATCGGGACGGTGACGTGGATCATTCGGATTTCGGCATGTTCCAGCGCTGCTTCCGGTCGGGCGCGACTCCGGCAACGCCCGGGTGCGCGGACTGAAGCAGCACGGCGCGTCGATACGCGAGTGTGAAGATGGTGCGAGACAGATTCGACATGTACAGAAGCACGAAAAGACCCCCGTCGGCCCGGGCCACGGCATTCACGCTGATTGAAGTGCTCGTGGTCGTGGCGATTATCGCCCTGCTGGTGGCCATTCTGCTGCCCAGCCTGAACAAAGCTCGCCAGCAGGCGAGGAACGCCGTCTGCCTCAGCAACCTGCACCAGATCGGCGTGGGTTGCTCTATCTACGCGTCCGAGTCGCGCAAAGGCGTTTACCCGTCCTGGTATACCGTCGGCGGATCGAGCTTTCGTGTCCTTCCGGGGACGATGGAGCCCCTGTCAAAGAAGGTGGAGACATTCGGCCTGCCCGCGGCCCTCGGAGCCAGGCGTGCCCTTCCGGTCGCGAGCAAAGTCTGGGTCTGCCCGTTGAACGAACGTGACGTGAAGTACAACCAGACCTACTGGGTTCTCATCAACGACAACGTCACGCAGAATCCCAATAACTACAAGGCCGGCAAGAGAGCGCAGCGGGGGGCGTCGTCCCTGCCCGTCAGCAGCATCGACAGCAGCAACGCGGTCTGGCTGACTGACAACTGGAACCTTCGGCCGTTCGCGCCGGGCGGCAAACGACAGACCGACCAGGGCGTGGACAGGCAGGGCACCAACTCCGCGTTCTTCATCGACTCGAAGTTCTGGCATACAGGGCGCGCCAGCCGGCAGGCGGTCGATGACAGCGCGACGAAGCAACCCCTTCGCTACGGAAAGGGTATCAACCAGCTCCACCTGGACTTGAGCGCCGGTTTCTTCGTTCACGAACGTTGACATTGTCGCGCGGTCCAGGCGCGCCACTCCACGCTCACGCTGAACACACCATGACCACCATACCTGCGCTCGCCAGGCGTTTGATGATCATCTGGGCTCTGTTACCGGCCGGTGCGTCGGTTCTGGCCGAGCCCCTGGTACAGGACCCACGGCTGGTCTCCGGACGGCTCGACAACGGCGTGCGATGGCTGTTCCGCCACCACGCGAACCCGCCGGGCCGGCTGGCCGTGTTCATGCACATCGCGAGCGGTTCGCTCAACGAGACGGATCGCCAGCGCGGCATCGCCCACTTTCTCGAGCACATGATGTTCAACGGCACCGAGCACTTCGCGCCGGGCGAGCTGGTGCCGTACTTCGAACGGCTCGGCATGAAATTCGGGCCGGACCTGAACGCCAGCACAAGTTTCGAGCGCACCACGTACCAGCTCTTCCTTCCGAAGGCGTCGGAGCAGGAGATCGACACCTCGCTGAAGGTGCTGCGGGACTACGCGTTCGGCGCGCTGCTCACGGCGGAGGAAATCGACAAGGAACGACCGGTCATCCTGGCCGAGGCCCGCAGCAAAAAGAGCGCGGAGCAGCGGATCCGCGATGCGCTGTGGCCGCAGCTGTACGAGGGAACGCATTTCGCGCAGCGGCTCCCCATCGGGCTCGAGGAAGTCGTCTCCACCGCCCCGCGCGAGGAGTTCGTTGACTATTACCGCACGTGGTACAGGCCCGAGCTGATCACGCTGGTTTTCGTCGGTGATGCCGAACCGAAGCTCCTGCCGCCGCTGCTTGCGAAGTGGTTTACGGCCGTCGGCGACCTGCGCCCGGCGAGAAAACCGAGCAGCCCCGGCTTCCGACGGTTTACCGATGAGCGTGCCATCGTTGTCACGGACCCGGAGCTCACGACCGGCTCGGTGCAGCTGCTGACGACCCTGGCCGGACGCCCTCCGGTCACAACGGTCGAGCAGTTGCGTGTGGATCTCGTGGAGACGGTGGCCGCCTCCGCATTCGGGCGACGGTGCCAGCGGCAGGTGCAGCGCGGCAAGGCGTCCTACCGGTCCGCGGGCGTGCGGATCGCATCGCTTTTCAATGACGCGCTCAGTGTCAGCGCCAGCGCTACCGGCGAGCCCTCCGACTGGGAAGCGATGATGCGCCAACTCGTCGAAGAGATCAGCTCGGCCCGCGAATACGGGTTTTCGGAGCGCGAAATCGATCTGGTTCGGCGGGATATTCTCGCGCGGGCGGAGCGGGCCGCTCAGACGGAAGACACAATGAACGCCCGCACCATCATCAACGACATCATGCGGGTCGTGAACGACCGGTCGCCGTACCTCGGTGCGCAGCAGGAGCTCCAGCTTGCACGGCGCCTGCTTCCGACGATCACCGCGTCCGAGGTCAGCCGGACGTTCAAGACGCTCTATGCCCCCGGCACGTTCGCGTACGTGCTGACCCTGCCGGGAAAGGACGGCGCCGCCCCACCGGCGCAGGAATCGGTGCTGGCGATCGCGCGCGAGGCCTGGCTGAAAACACCAACCACGCAGGACGCCGGCCAGGATGTCAGCGGTCTCCTCGCGGAACTGCCGAAACCCGGCCACGTGTCCGAGCAAACAGTCGACTCCGCCTCGGAGGTGGTGCACGCCTGGCTCGAGAATGGCGCGCGCGTGCACTTCCGGCGGATGGACTACAAGAAGGACTCCTTCCTCCTGAGCATCAGTCTCGGCGGCGGCGCCATCGAGGAAACGCCGGCGAACCTGGGGATTTCCGTGCTGGCATCGATCGTCCTGAACACGCCTTCGACCGGAACCCTCCGCAGTGAGGACATCCGAGATCTCCGCGTGGGCCGCAGCGTCAGCGTCGGAGGCGGACCGGTCGCCGATGACGCGTTCGCGATCCGGCTCGGCGGCCCTCCCAGGGAGCTCGAGTTCGGGCTCCAACTGCTGTACGCGTTGATGACTGACGGCCGCATCGAGCAGCCGGCGTTCGAAAACTGGCGCCGACGCATGCTGGCCGAGATCGAGAAGCACGACACCAGCGTGGACGACCAGGCCCGCGATGCGTTGAACGCACTCCTGACGAGTGGCGATCCGCGACGCCTGTCGCTGCGACGCAATCACATCGAGGCGCTCCGGCTGGAGCACGGCCAGGAGTGGTTCGCCCGGCTCTGCCGCGAGGCCCCCCTCGAGGTCGCGTTTGTGGGGGATGCCTCGTGGGACGATGTTCGCCCGCTGATTGAGAAATACATCGGCTCTCTGCCGAGGCGCGGGCGGTCGACCTCGCACCTGGATGTTCTGCGAAAGGTATCGCGCCCGGACGGCCCCCTCACGAGACGGGTCGATGTGAAAACCGTCACGCCGTCAGCCATGGTCTACGCCGGATTCGTCGGCGCCTCCGGACGTGATGTCGAAGACGTGCGAACGCTGAACGTGGCGGCCGGCGTGCTGACGAGTCGACTGGTCCGGCGCGTTCGCGAGGAACTGGGGCTCGTCTACGGGATCACCGCCAGCAATGCGGCGGGCTGGGTCTACCTGGACTCCGGACGATTCTTCGCGGCCGCGCGCTGCAAGCCGGAATCGGCCGAGAAGGTGGCCGAGGAGGTACGCCTGCAGTTCGAGGCTTTCGCGGCCACGGGCCCCACGGCTGACGAGTTGGCGGCGGCGACGAAACAGCTCCTGACGCAGCTCGACGACACGGTGCGTGAGCCGCAGTACTGGGTGGAACTGCTGCAGTACTTCGAGCTGCACGGCCGCAGCCTGCAGGAGCCCGAACGTTCGCGGCAGGTTTACAGCGCGGTGTCGGCGGAACGGGTCCGCGACGTTGCCCGCAAGTACTTCACCCCGGACCGGGCGTTCACGGTCATCGCGTCACCCTCCGCGACCTCGCGACCGGCGCCGGCAGCCACGCAGAGCGTGATGCGGTAGCGGCACTCAGTCTACTCGCGACGCGCGGTTGACGCCGGCGACGAACTCGGCCGGGACTGCGTTCGGCCGTACGTGCCCAGGCGCGCTGCGAGGCGCGCCGCGGCGGCCTGGTCTTTCTGCCGCGATGCCTCCCGGAGAGCCCGCTCGAGCACCTCCGGCAGATCCGTATACGCAGACGCAGCGAGCGCCAGCCGGTCGGCCGCAACCTGACCCTCCGCACGTTCAATCCGGTCGAGAAGATCAACCGCCCGCGCGATGGGCAAGCGCCGTGCATTGAGCAGCGCCTTCTCCATCGCCAGTGCCTGGGCGGGATCGATGCCCGCCGCAAGATCGGCTACCCACAGCCAGCTCTCGCCGGGCACGTCGCCCGCGCTGCTTCGCGCCGACGTGACAATCCGGGCCGCCCGTTCCGACATCCCGGCCTGCAGGCACCAGTTGCCCAGAAGCGCGAGGGCGCGGACCGCGTGGGGGCGCGACAACCGGTCGTCGGCTACCGCGCGATCGACCGCCGCACTGACGAGATCGACGGCCTGCCTGCAGCGGTCGTCGGCGCCTGTGGGAGGCGGCAGGGCTCGTAAGGCATCCGCGGGAAAAGAGTCGCCGTATGCGAGCGGGCACAGCCGGATCATCTCGTCGACGTGTTCTTCGAAGCCGGCGAGATCACCCCGCGCCAGGCATGCTTTGGCGAGGGCCTGGTGGAGGCCGGGGTAATACGCGGCCGGGTTGTCGTGCGACAGCCAGTCGCGAAGCCGCGTTTCCTGCCGCATCGCGAGATCCTGCAGCCCGGCCTGCGTGAGCCGATCGAGGAGCGTAGCGTCCAGTCGATCCCCCGGCGGCTCGAGCGGCGTCAGGATACTCGCGTTCAGGAGCCGCGCCGTCTCAGCCGCGCGCCGATCCGGCGCGATGTTGGCCAGGTACAGATCGAGACGCCGGTGCCGCACGTGCGATTCGGCGGAGCGTCGCGCCTGGCACAGCTCCATGGCCAGCACCCACCGCTCGATGTGCGCCGCCCGCGTACGGTCGCCCGCGTTTTCGTGCAGCCGTGCCCACGTCTCCAGTGTGTCGAGCTGGTCCGGTGGAACACCCGTCATCCGACCGTCCAGCGTCTGCATCGCGTCCGCCGGAATGGAGACGCCCGGCTTTCCCGCCAGTTCGGTGAGCAGCTGCTGGTCGCATCCGTTGAAGGATGACTCCCGCAGTCGCGCAGACAGCATTGCCGCGAACTTGTCCACGCGCCCCTCCGCGGCCGCCGCCGCGACGCGGGCCTGCGCGAGTCCGTAGATATCCCGCCGATCCGGAGGGGCGGCCTGCCACATCGCTTCGAATTCGTCATCCACGCCCGGGAGCGGCGCGAGGAGCGTGAAGAGGTTGAGCCGGGGTGTGAAGTCGGGTTGCTGACGCTTCATGTACTCCTGCAGGCCCCCGGGCTGAGGTGGCTGGACACCGAGGGGTGTATAGAAGCGTCGTTCCAGTCGATTCGTCGCGAGGTAACGTCGCAATACGAGCTGCACGCGATCCCGGCGCCCGAGCATGGCGTCGAGCTGGAGTGTTCGGATGAAGCCGATCGGCCCCGATGCCATCGAGAGAACGTTGATCGCACCGAGCGGGTCGAACTGCTGTCGGTACGCTTCCGACAGGGCGTGAAGCTCGCCATCCTGCACGACGGACCGGTCGGAGAGGTAAGGCTTGAAGATATCGATCGCGTCACACCACCGGCGCGACGTTTCCAGTTGCGCGAGCAGCGTCCGCCGCACGACGACGCTCGTCGGTGCCACCGCCATGGCATCTCGCAGGACCGCAACCGCTTCATCCTCCCACCCGAGCTGCTGCAGCATCACACTGGCGACATACAGGTCGATCACGGCCGCCTGCCCGCTCTGCTGGAGCTGCCGCGCGGCCTGTACCGCCTTCTCGCGGTCCGCCCTAGGCAGGCAGCGAGCCAGGTCGACGATCATGTCCTCCTGGTCCGCCTCCAACTTGCGGTCGGCCAGCAGGGCCGCGAGGGCCCGCCTGCCGAGCTCCAGCGATCGCTGCGCATCGCCCGCCGAGGCAAACGCGACGGCGGACGCCGCCTGGACGGGGACCTCGCGCGGGAGTTGTGCGAGCAGGTAGTCCGCGACGATCCTCCCGAGCACGGGTTGGGCGAAATTCCTGTTCCACCGGGCGCGGGCCAGCTCCTGGTACGGCGTGTGGCGGTTCAGACGGACCGGTGGGCAGGCTTCGAGCAGTCGTCGGAACGCGGTCGAGAAGTCATCGGGGCAGGACTGGGTGACGCCGGCCGCCACCGCCAGCAGCAGCTCGAAACGGTCTGCCGGCGGACGGGCCGTCCACGCCTGTTCGAGCAGCGGCGCGCGCCAGGGCTCATCCGCACGCTGCAGGACGCTCACGACCTGTGCCGGGCGCGCCGCCCCTTTGCACGCGGCCTCCAGGATACTTCGCCTCGCCTCGCCCGTGACAGAAGCAGGGTCGAGCGAGAGCCGCAGAAGGTCGATCTCCACGGAGCGGGGTCTCGATGCGCCCGCCAGTTCATCGAGGCGCTGCAGCACAGTTCTTTGCTGCGTCGGAGAGAGCAGATTCCACGCCGGCCGGAGTCCGTCCACAACGGCCGTCACCAGGCGCTCTCCCGCAGGCACCGTCTTGCAGCCGTCGAGATACCGGAGCAGCCACTGCTCGAGGCGGACCGGATCATCGAGTGCGATCGCCGACACGAGCATGGTGCGGGCGGATTCGGCGCCGCTGGATTTCCACTCGGCGAGACACGCGTCCAGGACCTGCCGCGCCTGCTCGTCGCGGCCCAGCATGATGAGCATCGGAAGTGCGCGGCCGGCCACCGACGCGTCCATCGCCTTGCCGTCCACCGGCCCGCTCGCAGGTTGAGAGGCGCTGACGAAGCGGCGCGCCTTAATCTCGGGCGGAAGGGCTGTGAGCCCGGCTGCAAACGTTTCGGCGCGCTCGTACAGGCCCCACGCCAGGCGCTGCCGAACCATCTGGTAAGCGAGTGCGAGATCGGAGGGAAAACGTCTGCGGAGCGTCTGGTCGAATGCGTCGGCTGCTTCCGGGTGGTGCAGCGCGAATGCCGCAACCCGCAAGGCGTCCGCGATCCGGCTGAGTCTCGGGAACCGCGCCACCGTGTTGATCTTCGCGAGATCGCCGGCAGTCGATGCGTCGCGCTCGCGATCGGCAAACGTCCGCAGGATCTGGAGCAACTGAGCGCGGAGGGTATCCGTCCTGGCGGTTGTCAGAAGTCCGTCGAGGGTCGGCTCGAGAAACTGCGTCATCTCGTCGACGTTGGCAGCCATTGTCGGCCGACGGCGCGTTGTCGGGCCTGGCTCTGCTGCTGGTGTTTTCGCTTCAGCAGTTGCCGGCAGTTTGCCGAACAGGGTCTCGACCGCCGTGCTGTGTCGCCTGAACGCATCCTCGAATCGTCCCAGCTGCTCGAGCAGAATCGCGCTGCGGTGCAGGAGTGCAACATTCGTCGGGTCCGTGATCAGCAGCTCCGACAGAATCCGCTCCGCCGGCGCCGGGAGTCCGGCCCGTTCGTACGAGTCGGCGACCTTCTGGCGAATCGTCGCGTAGTCGCCCAGCAGGCAGGCCCGCGCGAACGCCCGTTCCGCTTCCGGCATGAGCCCGCCGCCGAGCAGCGTCTCACCCAGGTCGAGCAGCACCTGCGGCGGCACGTTGTAGTCCGACGCCACGAGCGCGTTGCCGTAGCGGATCACCCGCTCGCGGTCGCCGGCGGCTTTCGCGCGGTCCATCATCTCGCGGAGGAGTTCTCCGCGCTGCTCGCCGGCGAATGCGATCGCTGTTTCCATGAGCGGGTTGATCCGTTCCGCCTGGCCAGACGAGTCCATGACGTCCGTGGCGATGTCGTAGAGGAAGATCTTGTCAGGCGACGCGGCGATCCGCTCGCGGAGCCGCCGCAGGGCAGACTGCAGCGGCGCCCGACCGGCCTCCAGGTTCAGCATGCCATCAATCGCGACGAGAAACAGGTCGTCCTGCTCCGCCTCCTCGGCGAGCACCTGCAGCCGGCCCAGCGCCTCCTCAGCGCGTCCGGCGGCCCGCATGGCGTTCGCCCAGAGCAGCCACACTTCGACACGATCGGGGAAGCGCGCGATCACACGCGCATACAGCCGTGCCGAACGATCGTGCTCGCCGATCAGTTCGAAGATGCCCGCGCCGAGCTCGTCCCCGATCGAATCATCTCCGCCGATGGCCGCAATGCGCTCGACGATCTCCTGCGCCTCGCGCGGACGCTGCCTTTCGACGGCAAGGACCATCATTTCCTGCAGGTAATCCGCCGAACGGGCTGGATCCAGCTCCAGGAGCCGGCGCAGCATCTGCTCCGTCTGCGCGAGCCGTCCCATCCGGAGATACGCCCGCGACAGTTGCCGCAGCGCGTCCACTTCCCGTCCGCTCTGCCGCGCAAACGCGAACAGCACCTCGCCGGTGGAGACGGCATCGCCGATCTGCGTGTAGATGTCGACCAGGAGGCTCAGCTCCTTTTCTGTCGCGCGCTTGTTGCCCAGCCTCTCCTCAATCTCGATGGCCAGGTCGGCAATGACGCCCGTCTTCGCCGCGAGATCGAGCAGCCGCTTGGCCGCGCGGGACTCCTGGGCCGGAGTGGCGGCCGCCTCCCAGATGCGGCGCCAGAGCTTCCGCGCTTCCTCGAACTGCTGCGTCTGTTCGAGCAGGTACGCCAGCCGGAGGTTCGCATCCTCGTCGCCGGTCGCCGTCACGATCTGGCGGAGCAGAGCGATCGCGCGTTGCGGACGTGCGTACTTCTCAAAGGCGTCGGCGAGTTCCCGTGTCGTCGCCGCATCGTCTGCCGTCACGGGGACGAGCTGTTCGAGCTCGGCGACGGCATCGGCCAGGCGCCCGCGCCTTTCGAGCAATTCCGCCCGCCAGATGCCTGCCCGGAACGCGCCGGAGGGGCCCTGCCGGGCCACGCGATCGATCGCACGAAGCGCGACGGAGTCGAGTGCGAGATTTCGAGCCGCGTCCGCGACGCGGACCAGCTCCTCCGTCGACCCCGCCCGCACCGCCATCTCCTCCAGCACTGATTCGGCTTCGTTGCGCCGGCCAAGGAGCAGCCGCAGGCGCGCCAGTGCGATCCGCCAGTCGAGGTGTTCAGGTTCCCGCACGATGAGCGAGCGGTAAACCTGTTCCGCCGCGTCGAGCCGCCCGGCATCCAGTGCGGCCGCCACGAGTTCCTCCTGGAACCGCACACCCTCCACGACCTTGTCGTGTTCGGGGGAGATCGGGCCCCGCTCCAGCAGCGACAACGCGTCGTCCACGCGTCGCAGCTCGCGCAGCACGGTGAGCAGCGGCAAGAGGTGGTCCGCGGGCAGGTCGCGGCGTGCCAGCCATTGATCCGCGAGTGCGCCGAGTCGGCGCGACTGGCGCGCGATCGCAATCTGCTGCTGGATCGCGTAAACGCGGTCCCTCTGGATCGGCAGTGTCGCGGCGGCGCGTTCGAAACACCGCGCCGCCTCGTCCGCCTTGCCGGCCCGCTGGCACAGCGCCGCCTTGAGCAGCAACTCCTGCGGGGCGGCCGCGGGCGCATCCGTTCCGCTCTGCTCGGCGGCCGCCTGAGGTTCGTCCAATACCGCCAGCAGGTTTCGGATGTAAACGCGCGCCTGCGGATCCTCCATGGCCTGTCCGAGTTGCGTCAGAGTCGTCCGGCCTTCGTCATGCCGGCCAAGATCGAACAGCAACTGCGCACGGCGGGTCTCTACGGCGAGCCGTTCGGCGGTGTTCCGGGCTTTCGCGCCTGCGACCTCGAGCGCGCTGGCGGCGCCTTCTGCCTCGCCCGACAGCTCCAGCCATCGAGCCAGATCCGTCCACGTAGAGACGTCCGTCGCCCCCGCCACAATCGCGCGCTCGAGAACGCGCCGGGCACGGTTGAAGTCCCCTCGCTCGGCCGCACAGAGCGCGATCAGTCGCGCGGAGATCGGATGCACGTCCTCGGCGGCCGCCAATCGCGACCGAAGCTCCGCGGGATCATCTCCGGCTTCGGAGATACGCTGCATCGCCGCGTCCAGCGCAGGTCGGACCTGCTCGAGCGATGTCGCCCGCGCCGCTTCCGAGAGCAGCCTCCCAATCTCGTGCTCGATGAGGGGCTGACTTGCGGGCGCAGAGGCGGGGGCGCTGCTAGAGGCAGAGGCCAGCGTCTTCTCCCCGGTCAGGCAGGAGCCGAAGGCCAGAATCAGCACGACGGCCGTGCCGGGGCGTGCATACGGAAGACGGCGCACCAGGACGCTGGCCAGCAGAAGGACAAGTGAGGCGAGCACAAGAATCGGATACAGCTCAAGGCCCGTCGTCGGTTCAGCCATGCGGGCGGCAGGCGACGTCTTCTCGGCTATTCGAGCGAGCGCATCGAGCCGGACATCCGGCGAGGCGGTCGCGGACACCTCCGGCGTTTGGGTGATCGTGAACGCCGCCCGCCCCCGCTGCGAATCATCCGCTGTCCGCGCGAGCAGTTCATACGAGCCGGACGTCAAGCCGGTCAGGAGATCATTCCATTCTCCGGCACGAAGCGGATCGAGCTCCCAGCTCCGCTGCGGCTCCGCGTCACCGCTGAGCGTCAGTTCGATCGCGGCGAACGGGTCCGCCAGCCTCCGGCCGATGCAGTCGATTCTGATCTCGGTGCCGGCAGGGCGATGGAGCGGCACCACGCGCAGACCGTCGCCGACCTGGGGGGCTGCCATTTCTCGCGAGAGGTTCGACAGAAGCGTCGCAAACGATGGCCACTGCGCCAGGCGGGTGGTCCACGGACCGCCCAGATCGCTGCTCCATGTCGCCACGAAGCCGCGTCCGAATCGCCAGCGGGTCAGGACGGGATCTCCCTGCCCCGAGCGGATCAGCAGGTCGGCCGTGGGACGCGCCGTTGTCCGGACGTAACCGTCGATCGGCGGTGCGGAGGCGAGTTCCAGATCCGCAAACACCGGATCATCGCACGCCTGCTCGAGCGTCGCGGCTTCTTCGACGAACGGCGTCGCCGGAACGCTTTCCGGTTGCTTGAACAACGCCTCGGGCAGACTGAATCGGTCCGGCGCCGGGTAGAACCGCCCGTTGCCCCAGTGGGCCAGGCTCGACAGGAATGTCGAGTGCTGTCCCGGTCCCGCCATGACGGTGGACACCGTGATGCCGGCCTCCGCCATCCGCGTGATGATCGCCTCGAACGCGCCGGTTTCGACGCCGCCGTCGGTGATGATCAGAACGTGCTTGGTGCGCGTCTGTACGTTCAGCAGGGCGTAGTAGGCCTCCTCGATGGCGGGCAGGATGACCGTGCCGCCGCCGGCGCTCAGCCGATTGAGCGCCCGGTTGATGTCAATTGCATTCGCGGCCGACTGGATGCGCGCCGCCCACTTTCGCGTGCCGTAGAACTCGACAATCCCGACCTTGTCGTGCGGCTGAAGGCGCCGGACCGCGAGGCGCGCTACTTCCTTCGCGAGCGCCAGCCGCGGCCCCGTCATGCTGCCAGAGGTGTCAATGATGACGACGAGCGTGACGCTCGGGTCGCGCTTCTGGACCTGCTGCGAGAACTCGAGCGGCATGACCTCGCTGATTGCCGCCTGTCGATAACCGCCCGGCCCGAAGGATCGTCGTCCCCCGACGAAAAACAGCCCGAGGCCCTCTCGGACCTCCGCCCGAATGCGGTCCTGCAGGGCGGGCGAGAGGCGCTCCGCGGCGACGTCGGCGATGACCAGCAGGCCCGTTTGCTCGAGTGCGTCCGTCGCGGCGTCCAACCCCTCAGGTGACACTGCCGTGACACGTGCGGACGCGCCGAGAATCGCGCTGAGTGCTCCCGCCGTCGCGCCGTCCTGCTCGTCCTGCAGAACAAGGGCGCTGTACGGCGCTTCGACGAACACGGAGGCGTCTTGTTCGTTATTCGTCGGGTCGGTGTCAAAGCCGCCCTCGCATCGGACGCGGTACGACTGCCGGCCCTCGCGCGCGAGGTCCAGCGGGAAGGCCAGTTCCTGCACGCCCTGCCGGAGTTCGACAGGCCTGCGCATGACCTCCGCCGGCACTTCACGGTTCGTCACCGTCAACACGGCCGGGCCCGGCCTCCCTGCATCCACCACGACGCGGAGCGATGCGCGCTGGCCGACCCGCGCTTCCGCAGGGAGTTCGCACGACTGGACCAGGATCTCGTCCATTCGCGCCGCCCCGCATCGATGAAAAACCACGTCAATGCCCCGCCATCTGGCCCGCATCACGGCGGCCGCTGCATCTCCGCGCGTCGCCATTGCGTCCGTAAAGACCTTCACCTGGCCGACCCGGGCTTCCGGCACCATGGAAGCCCCAAGCTCAATTCCGTCCGCGAGTGCCGAACCGCTCTCGCGAACAGACGCGCGCAGTCCTGCCAGCCATCCCGGGCGTCTCGGTTCAGGGGTCTCCACAACGCGCGCCGTTCCGCTGAACACCACGACGTGCCGGCGCTCATCGGCTCCTGGCGGGAATCGCCATGCCTCCTCGACTCGTCGTTCCACTTCCGCCAGATCACCGTCGGTGATGCTCGGGGAGAGGTCCGCAACGACCACAGAAACGGTGCCCACCGCAGTCCGTGAGAGCACCGGACGTGCGAGCGCCAGCACGAGTGCCGCAAGCGAAAGCATCGTCAGAGCCGCGACTGCCGCGAGCCGTGGCGAGGATAGCCCCGACCGGTGGCGCGCGTAGACCAGCGGAAACGCCGCGAATGGCAGAAGAAGCCAGAGCATGGAAGGGTTCGTCACAGACATGAGTCAGACGATCCTCCCCCGCGCATGCAGAACCGCTTGAACCGCGACACCGATACAGGCGACGAGCAGGATCAACGCGCGCGGCGTAAACCAGCGGGGGCGGGTATGAACCACTGCTGGAACGCCCGCGCCCGCGTCCCTGCTCCAGGTATCCGAGGCGGTGCGTGTGCCGGGAGCGATCACGAAAGGCCGGGCGTCCGAAAGCTCCCAGGTGGGATCATGAGCGGCACGGTTCGGCTCCAGCGTATGAACGTCGGGCGTCCAACCCGCAAGTTGCTGCACCACACGCGCGATCAGAATGGCGAAGGCCGGGTCTTCGGGTACACGCGAGCCAGCACTGAACAGGGAATCGCTCAGCAGCAGGCGTGGGCCCGCGGGATCGCTGACATCCAGGGCTGCGGCGACGTGCTCGCCCGCCCGAAGCAGAACCTGCAGAGCTGACTCCTCCGGTCGAGGAGAAATCGCGGCTCCATGACCGCACACGGCGCGTCCGCTCATCTCGGCAGTTGCCGCGTCGAGGGTGACAGGCGTTCCTGCGGGAATTAGCGGCCCTTCCCTGACGAGGACGACTGCAGGGCCGCTCGGACCACCGGCAGTCGAATCGATAACCCTGATCCGCGCGTCGGGCGAGTCCGGCGTGACCAGTCGCGCGGGTGTTGCTCGCAGCGCGACCTGCAAAGCCGCGGGGACGTGCGGCCCGACGCCGATCGCGATCTCGGGCCGATTCGGCAGAGGATACGCGAGCCTGTTGTCAGCGGGAATTCCCTGCGTCTCGGTGATCTGCAGATACACCGTGCGTCCATCCGCCGCCAGTTCCGGCGTGGCAATTTCGGACGAAGCACCGCGCGGGATCCGCAGCGTCGTGTTGAGCAGTTCGCCTGAATCGTTCGCCCAGCCGGCGTAAACGGGAACGTTGCCGGCCGACTCGCCCCACCACCCGACCCGCACCTGCAGGCGCCCGCGCGCGGGGTCCAGGCGATCCGTCACAAAGACGGCCGAGAGGATTGCCGCGTTCGATGTGGCGAGACCGACCGGGATGCGGATGACGCCGGTTCCGTCCCAGCCAGGTGGTTCGTTTTCGTCTGTGATCCAGAAGATCTCCCCGTTCTCTCGTCCGGCCACCATTGAACGCGCGAGTTGGATCGCCGCCGCCGGGGTGGCGGGAGCGGCGACGGGCGTGATCGAATCCAACGCGGTCGCCGAGTGCGCCCACGGCTCTTCGAACCGCGCGAGCACGCGCGGGGACGCTTCGGCCGCGATGATCGCCAGGCGATCACCATCGCGCAGCGTGTCGATCACCTCGCGCGCCGCCTGGCTCGCCTGGGTACGCCTCGTCTGTCCCGCAGCCTCCGTCTGCATGGACAGCCCTGCATCGACGACGAGCACCACGTTCCGCTGCGCGCGTGGGGACGGCGATGCGACAGGGCGGCTCAGCGACGCAATGATCGCGAAACAGGTTCCCAGCAGGAGAAGAAACGTGAGCACATGGCTGAAACGATGCCAAAGCGTTCGGGGTCGCGTCGCAGAGCGAAACTCGGACCAGAACAGCGTGGTGACCACGCGATGGCGCAGCGGGCGGGAGCGCAGGAGGTGCAGTGCCCCCGCGGCCGCCGCCGCACCGCCTGCGAGCCCGGAAATCGTGAGCCATGAGAAGCCTTCGAAGACCATCCTGCTCCCTACAACCTGAGAACTCCACCGGTGAACAGCCGCTCGATCTGGCCCAATACCGGCCGTCCCGCGTCCACCCTGAGCAGCGGTGCGTGACGCCCTGTGGCGAAGGAGCGCAGCCGCTCATTGAACGCTTCGTACCGTGCGCGGTGCTCGCGCGCGACGCGCTGGTCGACCGCCACGCGGACCAGTTGCCCTGTCTCGCAGTCCTCGAGTTCGACATCGCCGGAAAGCGCCGGCTCGGCGTCGGCTTCGCGCGTCAGCTGCACAAGAACGAGGCGATGCCGTACGCGGTCAAGTTCAGCCAGCACGGCCTCAAGCCCCGCTGGCTCGAAGAAGTCGGAGACGATCGCGAGCACGCCGCGACGCAGCCGGAGGTTCGCCAGCTGCCGCAGCACTGTCGGCAGATTCGTGCGGCCGCACGGCTGCTGACGTCCCAGCCAGTCGAGCAGCGGCGGCAGGCCCCCACGGCTTCGCAGGCGCGTGGGCTGCCTCAGCCCGCTGCCGAAGGGGTAAACGGTGACTTCGTCGTGCTGACTGTGAGCAGCGGCGGCCAGGGCTGCCGCAACCTGCCGCGCCGCGTCGGCGCGGGGAGGCGACTCGAAGAAC
>CAZJTF010000083.1:0-22020 GCA_964548565.1 uncultured Planctomycetales bacterium
GTGCTTTTTTAGCCGCACACCGCCAAACAGCCCACGGGGTACGCTTGATCAGGGATTAGTGCCGTATGACCTGAGTCTTTTTGCATCAAGCTACCAGAAGGTCACTTTCTGGGCGCCTCCACAGGCCCCCGGAGGTTATCAAGTGATCCTTTGGGTCGGTGCGACGGTTGATTCCTTCATCGTCATTCCTGAACCCGCTTCCTTTCTGCTCAGCGCAGCGGGCGGCCTGCTTCTGATTCGCAAGCGTTCGCGGTGATTCTCCCGCGAAAAGACAAACGGGAAGGTTCGCCATGAACGAAAAACTCTTGCCGCCCCGGCTGACATCAGCAACAACTTCCTGTGCCTGTTGCTCTGCAGGCGAAGCACCAGGAGCGCCATCATGAAGACCCGCCGGTTCGCCCTCTCTGTTCTGTGTCTCCTCGGAATCACTCCAGTCTCCGGCTCGGCGGCGATTCTGACGTTCACGTTCGAAGGGCACATCACCGGCAAACGAGACCCGCTGGGCCTGCTGAACTTTGCCGACGTCGGGGATGACGTTGTGTACACGTTTTCTTTCGACTCCGAAGCGGTCCCGAATTCTTATACCGCAACCTCCGCCAGTTACCGCGGAATGTCTGCCGCGCTTTTGGCTCATCAGACCTCGTTTATCTCCCAGCGTCCAAGCATTTGGATTCAGCATCCCCTTGATCTCTTTGATGTGTCTTCTGTTTTCGAGGTGACGCTTCCTGGATTGCAGCCGCAGGGCTATGTCTATTCACGTCTGTCAGATCAATCGGAGAGCAATGCACTGACATCGGTTGATCTTCCAGCCGTCCCATATGACCTTACGCCCTTTTCCCATCGGACTTTTTCCTTGGCGTTTACGATGCCCATCCCCGGCGGGTCCTCCGAAATCTTGAGCCTCAGCGGCCAAGTCGACCGGTTTACTCCGGAACCGAATACACTCGTCCTGATGATGTCGGCGATTCTTCTTTCGAGAGGACCGCGCCGTCTGCAGTACCTGCTGACGACCGTACGCCGCCAGCGCGGCCGATTTCGTTCACATCCGGCGAATACGAGGTGGAGGGTATCTCGTGTCCGCGCAGGTTCTGCTGAGGAGGAATCAGATGTCCAGCTTGCGATTCTTGGTTGTGGCGTTGACTGTAGCGGCGGTGATGGCTCTGCAGCCGCGGGCGGAGGCCTTCCCGATCACGTTTCATTTCGCCGGGATCATCACTTCTGTCGATGATCAGGACAACGTTCTGGAGGGCGCGGTGCAGGCCGGCCATCCCTTCTCGGGCAACTGTACCTTTGACTCGACTCTACTGGACCTACGACCTTCAGACCCAACAATAGGCTTGTACGGGCCTCCAGGGCCCGAAATCAGCATGGATGTTGACACGCTCAGCCTCTTGATTAGCTCCGGAGACGTAGGGATCAGCGTGGCAAACAAGTCATACGGAGACTCCTTCACAATCGCTCAGGTCGGTCAACTTCAAGCGGACGAACTGACAATACTCGAGCTCGGTGTGTCGCTTAATGACGCCCGTGGCGCTGTTTTCGACGATGATAGTCTGCCGTTGGCACCACCGGAGCTCAACGCCTTCCAGTCGCGCCAACTCCGCATACAAGGCGAAAAGCCCGGGTCACGTGACTTGTTTATTTACGGCGATGTGACGATGCTTACGCCTGAGCCCCGGAGTGCCGCACTTCTTCTTGCCAGTTTCGCTCTAGTAGTCGGATACAAGACGAGATCGGCCCGTCGGAGCAGACTGCCCTGACAATCTGAAGGAAGCCGTGAAGGATCGGAAGACAGGAGCCGGCATCGGCTGGCCACGGTTTTACGGTTCGGGACCATGTTGGACCGGCGTGGGCATGCCGCATCGATAGGTGTCGCGGGAACGCCGACGCGGACGCGCATCTGGTGTGGCGGAACCTTGAGTGTGCCGAGTAGCCGAAGGCGAAAGACACCAGTCCACCGAGAACAGGTCAGCAAGGAGTGACAACGAATGAGAACACATGTATTGACCGCAACTCTCTTCCTGACATCGGCTTGGCCAGAGGCACTCGCTGTGCCTGTCACATTTGAGTTTGCCGGACATGTAACGTCGATCACCGGCAACGGCGCTCAATTGCTTGGAAACGACGTGGTGGTCGGCGATCGATTTCAGGGAACGTACACGTTCGAGTCCACGCTCACCGATTCTTCGCCGGCGGATCCGCACTATGGAAGGTACGATTCGACAACCTCGGTCATGCACGTCGCCATTGGTGCGTTGGAGCTCTGGAGTGACGCCCAGAACGTGATTCAAATCTACAGATTCAATACATACGACGAACTGGGCTTGGGCTCTTTCGACTTTGCCTCCGCGGGTCTACGGGTCTCCGCGATGATTGTCCATCTTTCGGATTCTGCTGGTTCTGCTCTTTCCAGCGACCAGCTTCCCGCGTCCGTCCCCCCTCTGCACGTGTTCACCGCCAGGACTCTTCAGATCGAGGCTTCTTTCCTGGAAGGTGATACTACTGTTGGTTTCACACTACAAGGTCTCATCGATGTTCCCGAACCACTTGTCAGCTCCATGCTGCTTCTGGGGACGCCTTTCGTCACAAACCGCCGACATCTTCTGCGACGCACCGGTGTCCGCTCAAACGAGGGAGGTTCGCTATTGGTCAGGTGAGCCTTCTCGGGGATTCCGCTCCACGGTGATGTTTGGCGGAACGACGCCACGGCAATGGTCTCGCCGCACGTCGTTCAGGACCCGGCACAATGGGCGCCCTGGACGGCGCAGGCCTGCTCCCCGCGGCATCCGGACAGCCGATCCTGCTGCTGTCAGGGGATTGAGCGGATAAGCGATGAGCGTCGCCGGGGCGTCATTCGTGCCGTCGATGGACGGGCGAAGGAGCCGCGCGCTCGAGCGGCACCCCTGGCCAACCGAGCGATGATGAGACGCCCCCCCGCCGGCAGCACGACACACTGGGCGGCCTTACGGCGCGCTCTGCGAGGTCGCGTTCCCGATCGCTTCGATCCGCAGGTTGCCCATCGTCAGCCACAGCGAACCGACCATATCCGCCATCCCGGTGTCGGCGGCCGCGTTGAGATCCATGGCGATGTGGGTCGCATCCGGCTCCGCCTGGGGCAGGGCCGCGTCCACGTCCACCCATTCGCCATCCAGGTAAAACTGCGTCCAGAGGTGCCCGACGAAGACGTTATTGCGCGCATTGAACTCGTCGGCGTGCACGAGGCCGGTCACGATCCGGGTCGGGATGCCGTTCGCGCGCCCCAGGGCCGCCAGCAGGACGCCATGCTCCGTGCAGTCGCCTTCCTTGCTGCGGGCGACCTCGCCGGCGCTGGCAAACCCCACGCTGAGACTCTTCGCCTGGATGTACTCCGCCACGAACCGCCGCAGGCGGGCCGCCAGCTTGCGCGGGTCCTTTTCGTCGCCCGCCGCTTCACGGGCGAGGGCCTTCACGGGCGGATCCTCGTAGTTCACGAGCGGCGCCGGGGCGAGGTACAGCTTGCGTTCGTCCGCGGTCAGCGGCCGGGCGGCCGGGCGGCTCTTCCGGGCGGACAGACGCGTCACGGTGACGTCGAGGCTGTCCGTCGACCGGCGCTCCACCTTCTGCATGCCCGTTTCAGGAAGTTCCAGCCGCTGCCCGTCGCCGTTTCCGCGGGCCGTGATCCGGTAGCGCTGCTGCGGTGCGTCCGCGTCAAACTCGTCCAGCCGCCCCTCCAGCGTGACGAGCGTGCGGTCCATGATGTCCGCCGGATCATCCTTCGAGAGGGCGATCGTCTTGGTGCAGGCGACCATCTCGACGGGGATGTTCATCAGCTCCATCTGCACCTTGACCGGCGTGCCGTCATCTTCGAGCCAGCTGGTCGTCGTCATCTCGATCTCGCGACCGAGCAGCGCCTTGACCTTCATGGTCTGCCGGCTGCGGATCGCCTGAACCTTGCGCCCGAAGAGGTCGATCGTCTCCTTCTCGAGGATTTCGATCGTCGCGGGCGTCAGCCGGTCGGCGGCCATCGTGGGCTCGTACATCGAGATCTCGTAGCGCGTCCCGGGCGTCAGCCCCCGTTCGATCTCCTCGCGGAAGACACCCCAGCTCATCTTGGCGCCGTCGGGGAGGTCGTAGGTCGCCGTCTGACCTTTCTGACCGAACTGGCTCGTGGTGATGGTCACCTTCCCGTCCTTGATTTGCCCTTTCGTACTGGTCGGGATCATGCCGAGGCGCATCGTGTTCGAGAAGGCGAGCGGCTTGCCGTCCAGCGTCTCCTCGCTCTCCTGGGTCACGGTGACGGTAATGGTGGTCTGCCCACGGCCGGCGGTCATCTGCATCGTGGTCGCGCTGCGGATAATGTCGCCCTTGCGCTCGAGCATGGATCGCATGTGGCCGCTCTTGCGCCCGTCGATCATCACGGCGTACCAGTCATCCGCGAACACCCCCTTCGGCGGGTTGTTGACGTCGATCGCCAGCGCAGGCACTACCGCAAGCAGGAACAACGCCGCCGTCAGACACTTCAATTTCATGCGCGCACCTCGAAAACGGCGGTCGGAGTGCCGCCGGACATGTTAGTTATACGTCAAACGGGGTCGATCTGCCGCGTCGGAGGTGGAAATCGCCCGCCCGGGCGTCCGGGGCAGGCTCCGCGAATGTGGACCGCGCCGTCGGCGGGCAATTTACCGCCGCAGCCACTGCCGGACGCGGTGGACCGTGGCGCTTCGCCCGATCCAGGCGATCGCGTCGGTGAGAGGCACGCCTTTGGGGCAGACTTTGACGCAATTCTGGGCGTTTCCGCAGGCCTGGATTCCGCCGTCGTCCGTCATAGTGTCGAGACGCTCGCCGGCGTTGTTCCTGCCTGTCGGATGCAGGTTAAACAGCAGCGTCTGGGCGACGGCGGCCGGTCCGATGAAGTTGGACCGCTCGTTCACCTGCGGGCAGGCCTCGAGACAGCAGCCGCACGTCATACAGCGCGACAGGGGGTACCGTTCGTCCTGGACCTCGGCCGAAATCAGCGGCAGCGACTCGGTTGCGTAGTAGCCGTCCACCGGGATCCAGCCGCGGATCCGCTTCAGGTCCTCGTACATCCGCATCCGATTGACGAACAGGTCGCGTACGACGGGGAACTTCGACATCGGCTCGAGCCGGATGGGTTCGCCGTCCTCCTCGAGGAGCGTATCGACCAGCGCGCTGCACGCCTGTCGCACGCGCCCGTTGATCACCATCGTGCAGGCGCCGCAGACCTCCTCCAGGCAGTTGCAGTCCCAGGCCACCGGTGTCGTGGGCTCGCCATCCGCGGTTTTCCCGATGGCGGCGATCGACTGCAGGCACGAAATCACGTTCATCTGCGGCTCGTGCGGGATCCGGAACTCCTGCCAATAGCTGTTGCTGTCCGGACGCTCCTGCCTGCGAATGCGCAGGGTGATCGTCTTGCGGTCCGTCCTCGTCTCTGCCCTCTGAGCCGTGAGCGTGCTGCTCTCTGCCATCAGCGGAAACTCCTCAGCCATCGGTGACCACGCACGCGGCACCTACCGGACAGTCACCGTCTCGCGCTCGGCCGCCCCGCCGGCCTGCATCTCCCGCCAGGTCTTCTCGATGATCTCCGCGCCGACCAGCCCGTAGGTCCGCGGGCGCGGCGGGATCAGCGACGTATCCACCGGCTCGTACGAGAGCCTCGGCCCCGACGGTGTGAACTCCGCGATCGTCGTCTTGAGCCACTGATCGATCTGGCGCTGGAACTCCTCGCACCAGCGGCGTGCTTCGCGGTGCAGTGTCTCGGCGTCACCGGTCTTCGGCGGCTGGATCAGGTAATCCGGCTTGAAATGCGCCCCGCGGGACTCGTTGCGGGCCAGGGCACCGGCCGCGATCACTTTCGCGAGCAGGAGCATGTCGCCCAGTGCCCGCGTGAAACTCAGGTTCTGATTCGTCCAGTCAGAGCGGTCGGCAATCGCGACATGCCGATAGCGGTCCGCGAGTTCGTCGATCTGACCGAGCGTCTCCTCGATGCCATTGTTGTAACGCACCACGGTGACGTTCTTGGTCATCGTGAGGCCCAGTTCCTTGTGGATCTGGTAAGGATTCTCGGTCCCGGTGCTCGCGATCAGTCGCCGGTACGCCTCGCGATGGCTCTCGGCGACGCCGTCGAACAGGGACGCCGGCTGCGCGGACGCTGAACCCGCCGGCAGGCTGCCCATCCAGTTGCTGATGCTGTCTCCGACGAGCAGCCCGGCGAAAATGCAGCTCAGCAGCGAGTTCGCGCCGAGCCGGTTCGCACCGTGGTACTGGTAATCCGCCTCGCCAATCGCGTACAGGCCGGGCACGTTCGTCATCTGGTTGACGGGGGACCCGAGCACGAGCCCGCCGGTCGTGGCGTTCTTCTCGTAGTCCGCCCACAGCCCGCCCATCGAGTAGTGGACGGCCGGGAAGATCTTCATCGGGTGCGTGCGCGGATCGACGCCCTGGAATTTCTCGTAGATCTCGAGAATACCCTCGAGCTTGTCCTGCGTTTTCGGCGGCAGCTCGGTCACGTCGAGGTAGACGGAGAACTCGTTCGGATCGACGCTCAGCCCCTCGTTGACGCAGACGTTGAAGATCTCGCGGGTGGCGATGTCGCGCGGCACGAGGTTGCCGTACTTGGGATACCGCTCCTCGAGGAAATACCACCGCTCCGCCGGGGGAATGCTCCGCGGATCACGTGTGTCGCCGGGCTTGCGGGGCACCCAGACGCGCCCGCCTTCGCCGCGGGCGGATTCGCTCATCAGGCGGTGCTTGTCCGAGCCGGGAATCGCCGTCGGGTGCACCTGGATGAACTCACCGTTGGCGTACTTGACCCCGGCGCGGAAAACCCGTGCCGCCGCCCCGCCGGTGCAGATCATCGACATGGTGGACTTGCCGAAGATCAGCCCGCAGCCGCCGGTCGCCAGTACCACCGCGTCGGCCGGAAACGCGCGGATCTCCATCGAGAACATGTCCTGAGCCACCGCCCCGCGGCAGTAGCCCTGGTCGTCCACGATCGGCCCGAGGAACTCCCAGAATTCGAACTTGCGGACCTTGCCCTCGACCTCCCACCGCCGGACCTGCTCGTCCAGGGCGTACAGGAGCTGCTGGCCGGTGGTCGCGCCGGCGAAGGCCGTCCGCTTGTAGAGTGTCCCGCCGAAACGGCGCTGATCACGGTGCCCCTCGATCGTCCGGTTGAACGGCACACCCAGGCGGTCCATCAGGTCGATGATCCGCGGGCCCCACTCGCACATTTCCTTGACCGGCGGCTGGTTCTGCAGGAAGTCGCCGCCGTAGACGGTATCGTCGAAGTGCTTCCACTCGGAGTCGCCCTGCTGACGCGTCACCGAGTTGACCGCGTTGATCCCGCCCTGCGCGCACACGCTGTGCGAGCGTTTCACGGGCACCATGCTGATCAGGTCGACGCTCCGCCCGAGTTCCGCCAGCTTCATGGTGGCGGCCAGCCCGGCGAGCCCTCCCCCGACGATGACAACGCGCTGCTCTGCCATGGGTCTTCAGCTCTCGCTCGTATGGGCCGTGGTGCTCGTCTCCGCCTCCCCGGCGGCCTTGGGCGCGGTGTACCGCTGTTCCGGCATCTTCGGGTCGGCGTACTTCATGAACCCGCGCATCGAGATGATGCCCGTGAGCCCCAGGGCCACGCCGATGACCGCGCAGACGTAGCCGGCCTTTCGCTGCGACTCGCGTCCGATGGTCACGCCCCATGTGATCAGCGACGTCCAGATGCCGTTGGCGAAATGGTAGACCGCGCTCACGATGCCGACCTGGTAGAGCGGCCACGCCCACCATTTGCCGGACTGCAGAGCGCCGGCCGCCGTGCGGCTTGCGTCGTGCGGGTCAAAGTACCCGCCGCCGAAGTACCCGCCCAGCCAGTGCATGTGCCACAGGTGCACGGCGATGAAAATGAGGGCGATGACGCCCGTCACCCGCTGCAGCATGTAGCGGAAGTTCGCCAGGTACGGGTAGTACATCGTGTTCGGTTTGCTTTCGAGCCAGATCTTGACGCCAAGGCCGGCGTGGAAGGCGATCGGGATGAAGATGAAGAGGATCTCGACCGGGATGAGCAGCGGCCCGAGGGCGTGGATCCGATCAACCTGCTGCTGAAAGTAGTCCTCGCCCGGCTGATTGAACGCTACCATCGCGTTCGTGCCCAGGTGCATCACGAGAAAGGCGCCAATCGGGACGATCCCGCTCAGGGAGTGCAGCCGGCGCAGCAGAAACTGGCGCGATCGTGCGGGTGCAGCGGCAACCTCAGCCATCCGCAATGTCTCCTTGGTGTCCATCGGCCGGGGCCCGTGGAGTGCCGGAATCGATGGTGGACGGGATTATACGAGCCGCCCGCCCAGCGTCAAAGTCCGCGCCCCGCAACCGATCGCGCCAACGGAGGGGCGGGGGTCCGCCTTCCGAAAGGCGGTGCCCGGCAGCGCACGGCGGCGGATCCTGACGCACCGGCGGATCCGCGCGCTGTAACCGTCAGGCGACGCCAAGCCAGGCCGCTTTTGCCTTTTTCCTGTTACCTTTCCCCTTTTTCCTTGTCGTTTCCTATCCCAGGCTCATGATCCGTGCGATGCGGTCCTTCACCGGCGGATGGCTGTCCAGCATGGAACTGGATCGCTGCTCGAAGTGCTTGATCGGGTGAACGAAGTACATCGGCGCGGTGGCCCGGTTCGCGACCTCCAGCACCTCCGGGTCCGCGCTGATCTTCTGCAGGGCGCCGGCCAGGCCCAGCGGATTCCGCGTGAGTTCGACCGCCGAGGCGTCGGCCAGGTACTCCCGCTGCCGGGAGAATGCCATTTCGATGATCTTCGCCAGGATCGGCGCGATGAGCGAGAGCACAAGCGCGAGCACCAGCAAAACGAGGACAACCGCTCCGCCGCCGGAATCGCGCGACGATCGCCGCGAGTGGCTGCGCCCCCCGTATGGCCCCCAGCGCAGCGTCCGCAGAAACATGTCGCACATCAGCACCACGATCCCGACCAGCGTTGCCATCAGCACGGCGAAGCGGATGTCGAGGTTACGGATGTGGGCCAGTTCGTGGGCAATCACGCCCTGCAGTTCGTCGCGGGTCAGCTTCTGCCGCAGCCCGCTCGTGATGGCGATCGCACCGTGCGCCGGGTCGCGTCCGGTGGCGAATGCGTTGGGCGCGGTGTCGTCCACGACGTAGACCTTGGGCATCGGAACGCCCGCGGCAATCGCCATCTCCTCGACCACGTTGAACAGCTGCGGATCGTCCTTTTTTTCAATCCGGCGCGCCCGGCTCATCGCCAGCACCGCCGATGCGCCTCCGAAGTAGCTCGCAATGCTGCCGATCCCAGCCGCGAGTGCCGCAATCACCAGCATGCCCACGCCAAAGACCGGCCCCGAGTCCGGCCCGCCGCTGTACACGCCCATGGCATACCCGATACACCCGCCGAGTACCGCAACAAACAGGATGAACACCACGATCAAAATCGTGCTGTTGCGGCGATTGCGGGCGATCAGCGTGTTGAAGTCGGCGGCCATGCTGGTCAATGGGCTGTGGTCAGTTGTCCGTTGTCAGTTGTCGGTCAGGAGTCATTTGTCATTCGTCATTGGTCATTTCTCATTTGTCATGCGTGCTTCGCCCCGATGACAAGCGCGTATGCCCCGCTCCCCCGCTCTCTCGCTCTCCCACTCTCCCTCTCTCGCACTCTCCTGCACCGCGTGCCGAGCACACTCTCCTCAAAACTTGACCTTCACCGCCTCCCGCTCCGTCGGGTCTGTCAGCTCGAAGAAGAGCTCCTGGTGGAAGCCGAACATGCCGGCGATCAGCACCGCCGGGAAGCTCTGGATGCGCGTGTTGAAGTTCTCGACGGTGTTGTTGTAGTACTGCCGGGCAAACCCGATCTTGTTCTCGGTGCTCGTCAGCTCCTCCTGCAACTGGCTGAAGTTCTGGTTCGCCTTGAGCTCCGGGTAGGCCTCCGCCACGGCAAAGAGCTGCCGCAGCGCTCCGGTCAGCACGTTTTCGGCCGCGGCCTGAGCCCGGACGCCATTCGCGGAGATCGCCTGCTGCCGCGCCTGGACGACCCGCTCGAACGTCTCCTTCTCGTGGGCGGCGTACCCCTTGACCGTCTCCACCAGGTTCGGGATCAGGTCGTATCGCCGCTTCAGCTGGACGTCGATCTGGCTGTAGGCGTTCCGGACGGCGTTCCGGGACGACACCATTCCGTTGTAGATGCCGATCAGGACCAGGGCGATGAGCCCCGTCACGCCGAGAGCAACGAGCAGAGCGAGAATTGGGCCGGTCATGACTGTCTCCTTTTCGCGGGACCGACAGGACCCGCGCGCGCCGAGAATATCCGGTCGGCCCCGGGGCTGTCGATGATAACTGCCGGCTTTCCGTATAACCGGATCGTGCGTTGACGATTGTCACAGCAGATGTTAAGAAAGAGCCGACAACCGGCCGAACGACCTCGGCTCGAGCAGCTAACTGCGGAGTCTCCTCGTGAAGTCCTACCTTCCGATTATTGTGGCCGTCCTGGTGGTCCTCGCAGCCCTCGCGGCCTCTTTCGTCACGGCCCGCCAGCTCCAGCCGGCATCCGCCCGTCTGACCGCGGAAATCGACAAGGACGTGGCGGAAGCGTCCGCCATGCTCGCCGCGTACAGCCCGCTGGACGAGGTCGCGGCCCGCTCGATCCAAATCCCCGGCACCCAGCCGGCGGAACCCGTTGACCCGGCGTATATCGAGCAGCTGGAATCGCGCAAGTCCCTGATCGCGCAGGCCCTGGAGAAGATCAGCGCCGCCGTGAACAAGCGGGACGACAGCGGCGAGCAGCCCGTGAGCGGCGAGTCGCACGCGGCCGCCACGCGTCTCGAGACCATCTTGATCATCGCCCAGGCCGACCTGTTCCGGCGCGAGGCCGCCTGGCATCGACGCGAGGCGGACACCGCCCGCACCCTGCTGACGGACCTGATGTCGCACTGGAAGAGCGTCCGGACGGCCGAGACCTCGCTGGCCCGCGATCTGCGCGCGGACGTGCCGGATGCCGCCGGCCTGCAGCCCGAAACTCAGCCGGCGGCCCATGCGGCACCCCATCCCGCGGCTCCGCAGGCGAAGAAGCCTGCCGCCCCGCAGGCACGTAAGCCGTCACGCGGCGGCGCGATCTCCAAGCTGTTCCAATCGCTGGGCGGTGGGCGTAGCACGGGCCCGCAGATCCCGCAGGAGCCGCCAGCGCAGCCTCAGCCCGCCCCCAGATTGGAAGAGGCCCCTGCCGTCGCCGAGGCCGAACCCACTCAGCCGGTCGCGCCGGCCGCCATCGTGTTTGAGAAGCTGCCGACCATCGCCGAACGAATCGCTCAGCTGAAGAAACAGCGCGAGGCCGTGATCGCCGAGACGAAGCAGGCCGAACCGCAGATTCAGAAGTTGACCGACGAGGTCAAGACCCTCTCCGAGCGACTGGCTGAGGCCCAGGCGAAGGCGTCGGAAGCCCGCCGCGAGTTGATGGCGATGGAGGAAAAAGGCATCGACGCGGCCGATCCACAGTCTCTGCCCGAGTTCACGAAGAGATATGAAGGGCTGGCGAAGATCTTCCGCGAGAGCGATCGCGAAGCCAGCATTCTCGAGTTCGGCGGCATCCGCAATGCCCGCCCGGCGACGGATGACGAGGAGCAGGTGCTGGCCGCCCCGCTCGCGCCCGCCCAGCCCGGCGCGGAGATGGTCCCCCAGCGCGGCCTGCTGGCGCTCAAGCAGGACCTCGCCACGCTCACCGGCCTGGCCGAGACGCGGCAGCAGGTGATCAAGCAGATCGACGAGCAGATCGCACGGCTCGAGGCGCAGCAGACGGATGTGCAGAAGCGTGTCGAGAAGCTGACTGCCTCCGAGCTCGAACTCGCCAAGCGGGCCGCCGAGGCGCTCCGCCGGGCGATCGCCGAGTGCATCCAGGCGGATAAGCTCGAACGCGAGGCCTTGGAACTGCTCGAAAGTCGGGGCCTGCAGGCCGCCCAGCAGGCTGCCCGCGCGGCCGGCGACATGGTCCGCGACAGCCAGTCCTTTTACCAGCAGCACGCTCCGGAAGCGGTGCCCGGCATGGCATTCCTCAGCGGCCACGCCCGCACGCTCGAAGGCGACGTGCAGTTTGAAATCGCGATGATCCAGGCGCAGCGGGCGCGGGATATCACGCGACACCAACGTTCGCTGGTGGCCGCGCGGCGGATGGGAGCGGATCCCGCCACTCTCCTGCCCGAGGGCGTCACGGCCGAGGCAGCTCCAGCGTGGACGATCCAGGCGGACGCCGCGTCCAAAACGGCGGAAGAGGCGCGGGCTGCCGCGGAGAAAGCGGGCGAGGCGGCTCTGGATGTCTATACGGCCGCCGACAACGACCTCAACCGGCTGTGGGTGCTGCATACGAATATCGGGGCCGTCCACCACTTCCTGTCGCTCGTGACCACGGATCCGGCGAAGGCACAGGACCACCGCGACAAAGCCCGCAAGCAGTACGAAATCTCGATCCAGGATCGACGCGATCGCCGGGAAGCCGAGGAATACCGCCGCATCATCGAGGGGCTTTCACAGGCGGCCGCTCAGTAAGCACCGCCGGGCGTGCATCCGTTGAGCGGTCCGCGCACGGTCAGGGGGATTACCGTTGCGTCATCGCAGTTTGATCCCTGCGCTCTGGATGGCACTCGCGACAGCTTTCGCACTGCCGCCCGGTGCCACCGCCCACCCGCTCGGCAACACCAGCGTCACGCACTTCGACGTCATTTACGTTCTCCGCGACCGCCTCGAACTCGACCTGATGCTCGACATCGCCGAGACGCCATCGATGCTCCTCCAGCGGGAGAAGATCGACACCGACGGCGACGGCGCCGACACCACCGCTGAGCAGCGGGCATGGCTCGACGAAACGGCCGCTGCGGTCGCACCGATGCTCCGAGCCGTCGTCAACGGCAGGCCTCTATCGCTGCAGCCCGTCGACAACGCGCGGGATCCGCAGACGGGCAAACCCTCTCAGAACCGCTTGATCCTCAAGATGGCGGGCGTTGCCGGGATGCCCACGTACCGGTTGCTGATCCGTTACGCCGCCCCGTACCCCGAGCCGCTCAACGCGGGGACTCACACGCTCGTCTTCGAAGACGCCATCTGGCCGGAACACCAGGGTCTCCGCCGGATCCTGCTGGAACGCACGACGGACGCGGAGTTCATCCCGCCGCGGCCGAAATTCTGGGACGAGGGCGAGGACCCGTTCGTGTACGAACAGTACGACCCCGGGCAGCTGCCGCAGGAGAAGACCGCCACCATCAAGTTTCGCCTGACGGCTCCGGGCGCGCAGACACAGCCGACGGCTCCTGCGAGCCAGCCGGGCGGCAGCGGCTCGTCTGACCCCCAGCCTCCCCCCTACTTCGACAGCCTGACGCGCAATGATCCCGCGCGATCGGCAGAGTCGTTTCGGCAGGCGGATCGCCTGGTCGCGATGCTGCAGGGCCGCTGGGGGCTCGCCATGCTGCTGGGCGTCACCGCCCTCTCGTTCTTCTACGGAGCCGCGCATGCCCTGATGCCGGGACACGCCAAGACGGTGGTCGCCGCGTACCTGATCAGCCAGCACGGAACATACTGGCAGGCAGTGGCACTCGCGGCGATCGTCACGGTCACGCACACCGCACTCGTCGTCGCCATGGGGCTGATCATCTGGGCCACGCACCCGGCGATGGGTGCCCAGCTCCAGTCATGGCTCGGCGTAATCGCCGGGGCGATTGTGGCGATCATGGGGGTGGGCCTGGCGTGGCGTGCCGTCACCGGGCGGCTCGGGCACCATCACCACGAGCATCCACACGATCACGAGCACCGGTCATGGTGGCGCAAGCTCTTCACGCACACGCATCCGCATCTGCCTCATGAGCACCCGCACCAGGTACATGCGGATTACACGCCTGGGCACGGGCAAGCGCGTCACCACGTGCATCCGCACCTGCACGACCACGGGCATTCGCACGCGCATGATCATGGCCACAGCAATCACGGGCACGGTCATGCCCACCCGCACCGCGATGCTCAGTCGCTGACGTTCCGCACGCTTCTCCTGCTCGGCATCACCGGCGGGCTCGTGCCGTGTCCGACGGCCACGATCATCATGCTGCTGGGCATCGGGGCGAATGTCGTGGCGGGTGCGCTGTACGCCGTCGGCGTATTCAGCCTGGGGCTGGCCCTCACGTTGATGGGCGTCGGGTTTCTCGCCCTCTCGAGCCGGCGATTTGCCGCCCGCCTGCTCCGGGATGCCCAGCACGAAGGCGAAATTTCGTCATCGGGGCAACGCCTGCTGCTGCAGGTGATCCCGGCGGCCAGCGGCGTGGTCGTTGCGGTTCTGGGCGGGCTGATTTCGGCGCACTACCTGCACCTCCTGAGAACAGGGCGGGGGTTGGTGGACTGGATCGGATAAGTATTTGGAAACAACGACCTTATATACGGCGCACGTGTACCCGCCCGGCCGAGTAGAGCATGGCTGAAATCACACTTAACTTCTTGCGTGATTGACGTTTGGATCAGGTGACGGCATAATATGAATGTCGATTCCTTCCGCTCTTGCCGGACGGGAGCGGTCGCACGGTAATCGACGAAAATAGATTGCGGATTCGCCGCCCTCCCGCCGCAATCTATTGAGGGAATGGTTTTCTGGTGCCGGTCGAGCAGCCGTCGGGCTCTGCGGCTCGCAAAACCGGTACTCAAGGGGTGCGCGAGACCCGCGCCTCGAGGAGCCCGCCCATGGCCAAGTATCACTACACGGCTCTGGCCGAGCTGGCACACCAGCTCCGGTTGTCACCGACGCGGTTGCGGCTGCGTCAGCTTGACGCGACGGAATACCTCGTTGACCTGCTCGAACCGGAGAAGAACTACCCGTACGAGTTCGTCTGTCACCAGATCACGGGCTACCGGCCAAAGGGTCCCGTTTCCGAGCGCGCTTTGAACGGCAAGTCGCTCATCGAGGACCTCGTCCAATTCGTCGAGGACCTGACCACCGGCGTCGTTGTCCCGCTCCACGAGATGCCCTGCCCGTGCTGGACGGCCGAGGAACTGGCCAAACGCCTCAAGGTTTCGACGAAGACCATCTGCCGGTGGCGGCGCCGCGGCCTGCCGGGTCGCAAGCTCCGCTACCCGGACAACACCGTCCGCATCGCCTTCACCGACACCGCCGTCCGCCGTTTCATCGCCCGCAACCATGAGCTGGTCAGGCGCGGAGCCGCGTTCCGCCAGCTGACGAGCGCCGAAAAGCTGCAGATCGTCGAGCTCGCACGGCAGACGCTCGTCGAGCGACGCATGCGGCTGCACGAACTCTCGCAGGTGGTGGCCGCCAGGGTCGGGCGCGCCGTCGAAACCGTCCGGTACACGCTCCGCCGCTATGACCAGGCGCATCCCGAGGATCCGCTCTTCGGTTCGGGCGAGCACCCGCTCGTCAAGCCGGAGCTGCAGGCGATCTTCGACGCCGTGGCCTCGGGGCGGAGCACCCAGGAAGTCGCCGCGCAGTACGGCCGGACCGAGGAGTCGGTCCGGTCGGTGGTTCGCGAGGTGCGGGCGCACCGGATCAAGGCACGCGAGATCCCGTACATCTACAACACCGAATTCGATGCCCCCGGCGCGGACGAGACCATTCTCTCGCCGGCAGCGGTCTCGGAGGACGTCGAGCCGCGCCGCATCCGTCCGCCGCGCGACCTTCCTCCCTACCTGCAGGATCTCTACCGTCAGCCCCTGCTGACGCCGCAGCAGGAACGCACCCTGTTCCGCCGCTACAACTACCTGAAGTTCAAGGCGGACCGGCTCCGGGCTGCCCTCGACCCGCTGACGGCGACCGACGAGAGCGTCCAGGCAATCGAGTGGCTCCTGACCCGCGCGGAGGACATCAAGAACGACATCCTGCGGGCCAACCTCCGGCTGGTCGTCAGTATTGCCCGGCGTCACGTGGGTCGCTCGCCGGCTTTCTTCGAGATCGTCAGCGACGGGAACCTCTCGCTCATGCGGGCCGTCGAAAAATTCGACTACGCCCGCGGCTTCAAGTTCAGCACCTACGCATCGTGGGCGATCATGCGGAACTATGCCCGCACGATTCCGGAGCAGATGTACCACTCCGCACGGCTTGTCACCGGCGTCGACGAGGCGCTGGCCTCGGCGCCGGCCGCCGCGGACGACGGGCGTGAGTCGATCATCGAGGCGGCCCAGCACCTCGTCCAGAAGGGGCTCGGCCTGCTCAGCGGGCGCGAACGCGACGTGATCGTCTGGCATTACGGGCTGGAGAAGGGCTCGACGCCCATGACGCTCGACCAGATCGGGCGCGTCTTCGGCGTCACCAAGGAGCGGGTCCGGCAGATCGAGCGAAAGGCGTTCGGCAAGCTGCGGACGGCGCTCGCTGAAAACGGCGCAGAGGTTCAGACCGGAACCTGATCCACCACCGCATGAGGACGTTGACTCCCGCGCTTCAAACGGCGCGCACAGTCATCGCTTCTCGTGCTTACTCCTGGCCGCAACCGCGGATCAACGTCTTCGCTTGACCCCTGCGGGAGGGCAACGATAATGCCACCCGTTATGTCGCTTTTGTCCCCTTCGTGAGTCATTGATGAAGGTCGAATGCCCCAACTGCAAGAAGGTCCTGCAGGCCCCGGACGAGTGGGCTGGTCGGAAGGTCAAGTGCCCGGGGTGCAAGAAGCCGATTGCACTGCCGAAGGGCGGGGCCGCTGAACCTGAGCTCAACCTGGACCTCAATTCGCTCGAGGCCATCGAGGACGCTGGCGAAGCCCTCGTTTTCGAGCGCAAGGGCAAACCGCTCACGCTCAAGCAGGCGCAGCAGGCGGTCGCCACGGACAAGCCGCCCCCCAAGGCTGATCCGCACGTCCGCACCTGCTCGAAGTGCGGCCAGACGCTCCGCAGCGAGGACATCTACAGCGACCTGATGTGTCGAAACTGCGGCGCCACTGTTCCGGGCGCCGAGATCGAATCCAAGGAGAACCTGAAGGCCAAATACACAAGCGCCATGGCCGGTCGCATGACCACCAAGGTCAGCTTCTACACCGGCTTTACCAGCGCCGCGATTTACCCGCTGCCGGCGATCGCCAACATCCTGCTCGGCATGGGCATCGCCCTCGCGACCATCGCGCTGCCGCTCGGCGGCGTCCTCGCGTTCACCGAAAGCTCCTCGCTGAATCCCATTAACGAGCGGGGCGCGGACGGCGGAGGCTCGGCCGCGTGGGTGGGCGTGTTCCTCACCGTCATGTTCATCGCGCAGGGCATCTACTTCGGGGCGGTCGGGTATTACATCCTCATCGACACGATCCGCGCGGTCACCGCCGGCAACGAGCAGCCGCCGAACCTGACCTGGAACGTAATCAACCTCGGCGCGGCGCTCGGCGGATACGCCGCCCTGCTGGCGTTCTACGCCGTCGTTCTCATCGCGCTGATGGGAGGCATTCCAACCAGCCTGGACGACCTCGCATCGATCTCCGCGCCATGGAAGCTGATGGTCATCGCGCTGCTCACCTTCGGCGTCCCCATGAACATGATCGGCCTGGCGAGCAGCCATGCCTTTGACGGGCTGCATCCTGTCAAGGTGTTCCGCTCGATCGCCCGGCTGCTCGGGCACTACACATTCCTGTTCCTGATCGTACTGCTCTACCTGGGCTTCTATGTCGGCCTGATGTGGGCCGTCATGAGCTGGGCCGGCCCGGCGATCGCCGACGCGGCGACCCACGGCATCAAGAACGGCCTCGTCAAGCTCCTGATCGGGGTCTGCGCGTGGGCCGTGGTCATGGGGCTCGGCTTCTACTTCGCCTACTCAATCGGCCGCATTCTGGGTCTCTTCTCCCGCACGTACCGTGAAGAGATCGAGTTCGAGATGTAGCTGCGGGCTGCACGGAGCGGCCCGGCCCCAGCGCACCCCATTTGAAGCGTCCGATATTCCGCGCGTGACTTGATCGGGCCCTCGCAACGACCGATACAGAGAAGTCGTCGAGGCCCTTGCATGAAAGAGCATCACCCGCTGCCGATCCGCCACTCGATCGCTCTCGCGATCGGGCTCACGGTGGCCTCGACCTGCCTGGGGGCCGGCGCCCTCTACGGATACCAGTGCTTCCGCACGGCGCGCCAGTCGCAGAACCTGCGGACGCTCGCCTTCGCCGAGTCGTATGCCGCGCTGCTCGCCCCCGCAGTCGCCGCCAAGGCGGAGCCGCTGAGCGCAACTCTCGGACGCCTGGCGCTGCACCCGGACGCCTGCCTGCTGGCGGTGGTCGACGCGAATCGTGAGACGCTCGCCGTCCGGGGCAGCGAGAACCTCCTCCAGCAGTACCGGCGCGAGACGGGCATTCCCGCCGGTCCCTCCGTGACCTCGTTCACGCTCCCGGCAGACGCGCAGGGCGGCATCCCCGAGCTGCAATTGGCGACTGTCCCGATTCGGCTCGCCGGGGGAGACTCGCTCGGCACGCTCGTCTGCGCGATCCGCCCCTCGCAGCGCACGAAGCTCCCTGCCCAGCTCGTCTGGACGTTTTTCGCCCGCCTCGGGCTCATCGCGGCGGCCGGCGCCCTACTCGGCCTCTGGCTGCTCCGCAATAACGTGCTGGCGCCGCTCGCGCTTTTGACCGGGGGCTCAAAAGATCGCCCCGCCACCCCCCTGCCGACCGATCGCGACGACGAAATCGGCCAGCTTGCCCGGGTGCTGTCGGAGATGCACATCAGCCTCGAGGAGTGGCGGCAGCGTGCGATGCGGCTCGAGCGGACGGTGCAGTCGCGCGTCGCGGAGCAAACGCGTGAGGTCGCGCGCGAGCTCCAGCAGACCAAGCGCAAGATCTGGACGGATCCGCTCACGAAGCTCGGCAACCGGCGGCTTCTCGACGAGCGGTTTGACGACATCTTCCGGCTCCAGGTCGAGGCGGGCCAGGACCTCGCGGTCGTGATGCTCGATGTCGACAACTTCAAGGTGATCAACGACACGCTCGGGCACAAGGCCGGCGACGAGGTCCTTCGCTTTACGGGCGAGCTCCTCCGGCAGTGCCTGCGCGAGCAGGACCTGGCCGTCCGCGTCGGCGGCGATGAGTTCTTGCTGATTCTTCCCGGAGTCTCCGCGAAAAACGCGCATGCGGTCGCGGAACGGACGCTCCTGCTGTTCGGCCAGCAGTGCCGGCTTCTGGAGGTCCCCATCAAGCCCACGATGAGCGCCGGCATCGCGAGCGTCTGGCAGCACCGGCCGGCCGACGCGTCCGAACTCGTCCACCTGGCGGATGAAGCGATGTACGCGGCCAAGAAGCAAGGCAAGTGCCGCGCGGTCATCCACGACGCCGTCCTGGCGCCTGCCCACGCGTAGATCCGCGCAGCCGGCCGGAAGGCGATCACCCGGCGCTCAGATAAACACCCGCTTGTTGTAGATAATCCATTCGAGGAGCAGCACGCCGCCGAGCGCTGCGAGCACCCAGGGCCAGAGCGGCCGATTCACCCGATCCACCGATTCGCGTGCCTGCACGAGTTCGCCGGCGGCGATGCGGAACTCGGCGTTGGGTGCGATGAAGCTTTCCTGCTTGTTCACCAGGTTGACCGCGCGGGCATCCTCGCCCGGGATCCCCGTCTCGACGCCGTACAGTCCGACGCGATCGGTGCGCCCATAGGTCGCCACCCCCGACACACTGACCCGCGCGGCATCGGCCGTACCGTCCGGTCGTCGCACCGTCACCGAGGTGGTGCCGGGGCGTGCCGCGACCGTGAACGCCTGCCCGGGGGCGACCGGCGGCTGCTGCCCGATGGTCGTGCTGCCTGTCAGGTATCGCACCGCCTGGTACATGAACACCACGAAGCCTTCGTCGAAGATCCACGTCGTGTTGAGGTGCGACCGCGTGGAGTCGAACAGCCCGAACGCGGAGATCAGGTACTGGTTCCGCTCGCGCCGCAGCAATGAGAGCACCGGCCCGCTGCCCGCCTCGATCAGCGTCTCCGCCTCGCGCGGCAAGCTGAGCTTGTACCACGAGAAGACATTCATTGCCTCCACGGGCACGTGCCGGAGGATCGGGTGCGTCTCGTCCCAGTCGAGGAAGACCTGCCCCTCGACCGGGTCCTCCTGGTCGACGCCGTCGATGAGCGGCACCGCCCCGAAGAACAGGTAGTTCCCCGGCGGCAGACGCCGCGTCGCGTGCATGTCGAAGATGACGAGGTCGAACCGGGCACGCCCGTCCTCGACGAGCTTCTCTTCCGGGGCATTCTCGTACTCGTCCGGCGTCCAGACTTCGTGCCGCTCGAAGGGCAGCGCGGTCATCATTTGCCGCAGGTACCGGTTCCCCGACGTGACCAGCAGCGCCTCGATGGGCCGCGGCGGCGCAACGACAGCCCATGCGCGGTCATCCACCGCCAGCGCGTCCTGCCCCGACAGCCGCAGCTCCAGTCGCGCGGCCGTGGGCAGCGGCAGGTCGAACGCGACCGTCGCCTCGCTCTGCTCGTCGACCGCGTCTTCGTGCGTCATCCGCGGGAGCCTGGACCCGATCGCCATCGGCGCGAGTTCGACCGTCCGCACGCCCTGGAGCTGATCGTCGACCAGCAGCGACAGATCCCGCGTCTGCTTCGTCGCGCCGAAGTTGCGCACGTGGGCCAGGATGCTGACCTGTTCCGGCTGCTCGTAACTGCGGCGGACGTCCAGCGTGACGATGCCGGCGTTTTCGTTCGCCTCCCCGACCCGGACAATGCTGAGCGACCCCCGCTGAACGCGCACGTCTGCCGTGTCCGCCAGGCGTCCGTCCGTGAACAGCACGTATTCCGCCGATTTCAGCGGATTCTCGTCCTCCTGCCTGGGCCCCTCGCCGACCTCCGATGAGGGCGCCTCGGCGAGCTGCATCGCCTCCGCCAGGCGACCGGGCGCGTCGCTCTGGCTGATCGAGTCAAGCGCCTTGTGCAGCCGCTGCTTGTCGTCGGTGAGCGCCGCGATCACGTTCGCCCGGTCGGCGAAAGTGATGATCATCGCGCGGTCTTCGGGCCGGAGATTGTCTACGAACTTGTGCGCCTCCCGCCGGGCGATGTCGAGGCGTGTCCCGTCGGCACCCTCGCTCGCGCCCATGGACGCGGAACGGTCGATGAGCAGCACGGAAACGGTGCCCTCACCGCGCCGGCCTGCCCACATGGGCTCGCACATGGCGAAGATCGCCAGCGCCAGGATCAGGAGCTGCAGGATCAGCAGCAGGTTGTTGCGGAGGCGCTGGAACGGCGAGTTGACCTGCAGATCCTGCACCGCCCGCTTCCACAGCAGTGTCGAGGCGATCGGCACCTCCCGTCGTTTGAGTTTCAGAAAGTACAGGAGCACCAGCGGGGGCACGGCCATCCCCGCCGCGATCACCGGAACCCACCATGGAGCGAGGAACGTCATCGCAGGAGCCCCCTCCGCCGCAGGTACGTCAGCACCATCTGGTCGAACGGGATGGCCGTGCTCGTGAACATGTAGTTGACGCCGCGGCGTGTGCAGAAGTCACGGAGCTGCGCACAGTATGCCTGCAGGTTCTGCTTGTAGCGGTTGATCAGCGCCCGCGAGATCGTCACCTCCGCCAGGTCGCCATCCTCGACGTCGCGCAGGCTCAGGTCGCCGACCAGATCGGGCTCGATCTCCTGAGGCGAGAGCAGCTGGATCGCGTACAGGTCGTACTTGCGCCCGATCAGGTACCGCATGCCCTCCTCGTAACCACCCTTGTCCATGAAGTCGCTCAGGAGGAGGACGACGCCGCGCTGCGGGTGCCGGATCGCGAACCGCCGGCACGCGGCCGTCATGTTGCCCGTCCCGGCCAGTTCGGCCTCGCCGAGGAACTGCAGGACCTGGTGAATGAGCCGCCGGCCGCGAATGCCCGCCATTTCCGGCCCATACCGGTCGCCGAAGAAGCAGACGCTCACGCGGTTGTAGTTGACGAGGCCGATGTAGGCGATCGCCGCCGCCACCCGGCGCGCGTACAGGCTCTTGGCCGGATCGCCGAAATCCATCGAGTTGCTGGCATCGATGAGCACGCTGACGTGGAGGTCCTCTTCCTCGAAGAAGAGCTTGATGAACAGGCGCTCGAGCCGCCCGTAGATGTTCCAGT
>CAZJTF010000084.1:0-286 GCA_964548565.1 uncultured Planctomycetales bacterium
CTCCTTCCGCCATCCTGGTGATGGGCGGGGCCCTGTTCGTGGTGCTGATCACCCAGGCCATGGACCGGTTCCTGGCCTTTTTCAGCATCGTGAAAGAGACATTCTTCGTCCGCCATACCAGCGTTGCCGAGGTCATCGAGCAGATCGTTCAACTGGGCGAACAGGCCCGGCGCGAGGGCGTCCTCTCGCTCGAGCGCAACCTCCCGGAGATCACCGACGACTTCATGCGTTACGGCGTGCAGCTGGTCGTGGAAGACACCGCGCCGGGCGTTCCGCCCGACAAGTG
>CAZJTF010000084.1:296-21544 GCA_964548565.1 uncultured Planctomycetales bacterium
CGGCGTGCAGCTGGTCGTTGAGGGCACGGCTTGCGACGAGATCGAGAAGATCATGACGTCAGAGCTCGAGGCCATGGATCAGCGGCACGGGCACGGCAAAGCCATCCTGGACCTGCTCGCCAAGTACGCCCCCGCGTTCGGCATGATCGGGACGCTGCTGGGTCTTGTGGCGATGCTGATGAACATGGACGATCCCAAAAAGATCGGGCCGGGCATGGCGGTGGCCATCCTGACGACGCTCTACGGAGCGGTGATTGCAAATATGGTCTGCCTGCCATTATCGGACAAGCTCAGTTACAGGCACGACGAGGAGATGCTCCTGCGGACTGTCATGCTGAAGGGGATCCTCTCGCTCCAGGCCGGGGATAATCCGCGGATCACCCAGGCCAAGCTGGCGGTGTACATACCGGCGCGCAGGCGGGCGATGTTGAACAGCGGCGGGAACAACCGCGAGACCGGGGGGCGGTGAGGCATGCTGAAGAAGAAAGCTCCGCCATCGGGCGCCCCCGAGTGGGTGCTGACGTACGGCGACATGATGTCGCTGCTCCTGTGCTTCTTCATCCTGCTGGCGGCCTTCGCGGACTTCGAGCAGGGCGGCGGGCGGAGCGAGAACGTGCAGGCGGCCATCGCGTCGATCCAGCAGGCCCTCGGAATGACGTCGCCGAAGATGGCCGTCTCCAACGCGGCCATCGAGTTCAACGCCCTGCTCGACAAGCTCGTCGCCACCGTGAAGAGCTACGAGGAACGCAACCGGAGCAACACGCGGGAGGCGGGCGTGAGCGGCAAGACGTTCCGGCTGCGCCGGATCCGCGACGGTATGGAGATCACGATCGGAGGCCCGATCCTCTTCGAGCCGTTCTCGGCCGTGCCGTCGCCGGAGGGCCGCGAGGCGCTGACGCAGATCGCGGTCGCCCTGAAGGGGCACCGCAACAAACTCGAGATCCGCGGGCACGCGGCCGACGAGCCGGCCCCGACCGACTGGACGTTCGACGATGCGATGCGCCTCTCGTACGAGAGGGCCCACAAGGTCGCGGACGAGTTGATCGCACGGGGCGTCGATCCGCGGGCCATCCGGGTCGTGGCCGCCGGCGCGAGTGAGCCCCTGCCCGACCGATACGACACGACCAGCCGGGGCGAGAACCGGCGCGCAGAAATCCTCGTGCGGGAGTCACTCGTCGACGACTACCTGCAGCAGCTGCCGCCCCCCGCGACGCGACCGAGCGCGACGCAGCCGCCGAGCCGATAACCACGGCCGCGGAAGCGATCCGCAAATCGCCTCTATTACTGGACACACCTCGCACCGCGCACCGTGCGCGGTCGATTTCGCAAAGCCCGGTGCACCCCGGGACGATATGCCTGCTGGGCGCACTCCAGAGGTGGAGAGCGCCGGCCGCCGCGCGCCGCTCGCGCGCCGCCCGGGGAACGAGCAGCGATGGCCGGACATACCGCCGGTCCACGCGGGAATCGTCAATGGATATCGCAACGATTATCGGCATCGTGTTCGCGATCGGTGCCATCGTCTGGGCCATGTACGAGGGGACGCACGGCCACCTGGAGGCGTTCTACTCCACCGAAGGTTTCGTGCTCGTCCTCGGGGGATCGTTCGCCGCGGTGTGCCTGTCGATGCCGCTGCGGAGCGTGCTGAACGTCGCCGGCTACATGAAGCAGTGGCTGTTCGCAAAGGAAGTGCCGCTTCATTCGATCATCACGCAGATCGTCGCTTACGCCGAGCTCGCGCGGCGCGAAGGCGTGCTGGCGCTCGAGAAGGAAGTGCAGAAGCAGACCGACCCCTTCTTCAAGAAGGGCCTGCAGCTGGCCGTCGACGGCATGGACGGCGACACCATCGAGAAGACGATGGAAATCCAGATCGGAGCGCTGGCCGAACGCCACAAGCAAGGAAAGAAGTTTTTCGAACTCATGGGGAAGTACGGACCCGGCTTCGGCCTCACCGCCACGCTGATCGGGCAGATCGCCATGTTCCGCAACCTCGGCGGCGACAGTGCCGCGATCGGCAAGGCGCTCGCGATCGCCCTGATCGGGACACTCTACGGCTGCCTGATCTGCAACGTCATGTGCGGCCCGATCGCGGACAAGCTGTCGCTGCGCTCGGCGGAGGAGCAGTTCGCGAAACAGATGATCATTGTGGGGATCAAGAGCATCCAGGCGGGCGACAATCCGCGCATTGTCGAGATGAAGCTGCACGCTTTCCTCTCGGAGCGGGAACTGAGCGGGATCACCAGCGTCGCAGCGAAGGGCTGAGCCGGAAGGCGAGCCGTCCATGAGCCAGAAGAAACACCAGGAAGAGGAGCACGGCGAAAGTGCCCCACTCTGGATCATCAGCTTCGCCGACCTGGTGACGCTGCTGATGAGCTTCTTTGTCATCCTGTCGGTGAAGCCTGAGGGCGCGCCTTCCCCCGCCACCGATCCCGCGTTTGCCGAGGTGGCCGCCGCGATCCGGGCTGCGTTCAATAACATTCCGGCGGCCGGCGGCGAGAACGTGTCCGAAAACGATTACACGAAAATGGTCCGGCAACTTCTCGCGCTTTCCCGCAAAGGACAGCCACCCGCACAACGGGGCGACTCGCCGGACAAAGGTGTCCGCGGCCGGAGCTTCCGCGTACGCCGGCTCAGCGACGGCATGGAAATCGTGATGGGCGGTCCGGTGATGTTCGAACCGTTCGCTGCGCGCCCCACGCCGGAAGGGCAGGAGCAACTCCGGCAGGTCATCGAGATCGTGAAGGGGCACCGCAACATCGTGGAGATCCGCGGGCACTCGGCGGAGGACCCGCTGCCGTCGGACTGGACGTACCAGGACGCGATGAAGCTCTCATACGCGCGGGCGGAGTACGTCAGCGAGGCATTGATTCGCGCGGGCACAGACCCGCGGACGATCCGCCTGGTGGCGGTCGGGCCGAACGAGCCCGTCACGAAGCTGGCGTACGACGAGACGCAGCGAAGCGAGAATCGGCGCGTGGAAGTGATCGTCCGTGAATCGCTGGTGGACGATTATGTCGGCCAGTCGCCGGTCTCACCCGTGCCGACGACACGACCGGAGCCCGCGGTGGCGAGCGGCGAACACGGTCATTCCCCTTCCTGAGCCGGCGTGCCCACCGAGCCTCACTGCTCGGCGACTTTGTACTCGCGTTTCACCTCTGCAGGCAGGTTGAGCTGGCTGGCGGCCATGCCGGTGTCGATCTTCGGCTTCATGAAGGTCGCGCTGACCGTGTTGCCTTCCTCTTTTTCGACAGTGGCGACTTTCACCGGCAGATCGAGTTCGCGATCGATCCAGAAGTGGACGGTACCGTACTTGCGATCCATGTCGGTGCCCGGCAGCGGCGTGCACTCGAGGTGATCGGTGTTCTTCGGGTCGTCGGCAGCCGGAGGCACGAGCTTCACGGCGAAATGCCGCGTGATTTCGGACTTTTTCTGGCCAAACGGCAGCGGGAAGGGCCCTTCGCCAAGGCGGAAGACCTGCGTCTTCTTGCCCGGCTCGACAACCTGGTGCGGAATGATCGTCCGAGTCGCCTCCCGCGCTTCGAGGTACTTTTCACCATCGAAGACGTGCCATTCCTTCTCCTTCTTCACGATGCCGTCAACGTCGGAGCGGTCGAACTGGATGAAGAAACGCGGATTCGGTTCTTCCTGCCGAAAACGGATGATGCCCTCGTAGACCTGCTTACTATCCAGCACCGTGTCGACCTTGACGAAGCGGATCCCCGCCTCCACGTCGCTGATCTTCCTGGCCTCGAGGCGGTCCAGGATCTTCTCGACGCTCGGGTCCAGCGGCGCGGGGCGTGTGGCGGGCGGCGCCGCCGGCTGCGTTGCGGAATCCGCCGCCAGCGCAGTGGCACAGAACGTCAGCATCGCGGCGAGGCCGGCGATTCTGCAGGGGTTGTGCATGGATGACTCCTTGGCCGCGGGCAGTTCAGACGCTCCGCGGGGCTCCCATTGTAGGTGACCGGCGCAGGCCGAAACAAGCCGGCGCCGTGCGCTGAACGTGCGGGCCCGGCGGTCGTGCCGTGACATGCCTGGCCACCAGTTGTCGGATAAAATGACGCCGGCCGGGCGCCCCGCGGTCATACGGGGCAGGCGCGGCAGGATGGTTTATGGCAGACGAGGCTCCCGCTACATCATTCGAGCGACTGACCCTCCTGGCGGGCGACTTCGCGCCGGGGATGGTATGTCTTGTCGGGGCGGGGCCGGGCGACAGCACGCTCGTTTCTGTGCGCGGCGCGGTGCGGCTCGCCCAGGCGGACGTTGTGCTGCACGACCGGCTGGTCGGTCCGGAACTGCTCGACCTTGCGAGCCGCGCGGAGAAGATTTTCGTCGGCAAGTGGCGCGGGGAGCACGTCTGGACGCAGGATCAGATCAACGCGGCACTCGTCCAGCACGCCCGCGCCGGCCTCCGGGTCGTCCGCCTCAAGGGGGGCGATCCGTTCGTGTTCGGACGTGGCGGCGAGGAGTGCGAGCATCTGCGGCGCGAGGAAATTCCCTACGAAGTGGTGCCGGGCATCACGGCGGCCTTCGGAGCGCCCGCGTTCGCCGGGATTCCTCTCACACATCGCGGATTGAGCCGTTCGTTTGGGCTGGCAACCGCCCACGGCGAGCCGGGAACCGGCGAAGAACCGGACTACGCGGCCCTCGCGCGTCTGGACACGGTCGCGCTGTACATGGGGCTCAAGCACCTGCGGCACACCTGCAAACGGCTCGTCGAGGCGGGCATGGATGCCGACACGCCGGCGGCCGTCATCGAGTGGGGCACGCGGCCGCAGCAGCGCACGATCGTCGGTACGCTCTGCAACCTCGCCGAGCATGTCGAACCGGTGAGCGTGCGTCCGCCCGCCCTCGTCCTCATCGGGCGCGTCGTCGAACTCCGCCCGCGCATCGAATGGTTCGAGTCGCGCCCGCTGCACGGGCAGCGCATTCTCGTCACACGTGCACGGGACCAGGCGCCCGCACTGAGCAGTCGGCTGGCAGCGCTCGGCGCAGAGGTGATCGAATCGCCGACGCTTGAAGTCGCCGACGCGGAGGATACGGCGCCGATGGATGCGGCGCTGCGGCACGTGGGGAGGTACGCGTTTCTCGTCCTGACGAGTGCGAACGGTGTCGATGCGATGTTCCGCCGCCTGGATGCGCTCGGGCTTGACTGCCGCGCGCTCGCCGGGCCGCGGATTGCAGCGATCGGCGCTGCCACGGCGGAACGACTCGCGACACGGGGCATTCGGGCGGATCTCGTACCCGGCGAGGCGGTCGGCGAGGCCATGGCGGCCGCCCTGCTCCGAGCCGGCGCGGCAGGGCAGCAGGTCCTGCTCCTGCGGGGCGACATGGCGCGCGGGCAACTCACGGACGCACTGCAGGCAGCGGGCGCCGCGTGCGACGATATCATCGCCTACCGGAACGTGCGTCCGGCAGCGCTCTCGGCGAACGTGCTCGAACGCCTTGACAGGGGCGAGCTTGACTGGATTACGCTCACCAGCCCTTCATCGCTCCACCATTTGCTGGATCTGCTGGGCAGCGAACGGGCAGCCCGGCTGCGTACAATACGATTGGCCAGCATCGGACCCGTGACGAGCCGGGCCATCGGTGAGGCAGGGCTGGCGGTTGCCGCCCAGGCTGATCCGCACGACGTTCCCGGCCTGGTCGAGGCCATCCGTCGCGCCGTTTCCTCAGAGGCGTAATCACTACCGCGGAGTGCCATGAGCATACGGTACAGCGTCATCAGTATCGGGGCCCTCAGCCGCAACCGCTTCTGGAACGAGAAGACGCCGGTGCGCGCCGCGCATGCCACGACGACCCTCATTCAGGCGGGCAGCACGTTCCTTGTCGATCCGGGGCTCCCGCCGGAGATCCTGGCGCGGCGCCTGGACGAGCGAAGCGGCCTGAAACCTGAACAGGTCGACGCGGTGTTCCTGACAACGCTCCGGCCGGTGCATCGGCGCTCGCTGGCGCTGTTCTCGAAGGCAACGTGGCTGGTGCATGCCCCCGAACTGGAGGCCATGCGCGACAATCTGGCGGACGTTGCCGCCCGGGAGCAGGAGGACGAGGCGGTTCGGCGACTCGTCCGCGAGGAGATGGCGCTCCTGGAGCGCTTCCGGCCGGCGGACGAGCGACTGGATCCCCAGGTTCACCTGTATCCGACGCCCGGGATCACTCCGGGGTCGGCCGCCCTGCTTCTGCCGCTGCCCGGGAGCACAGTTCTGATCGCCGGGGATGCGGTCATCAGCCGGGATTACTATGAGGCAGGCCAGGTGTACGAGCAGGTTGCGGACCTGCCGCAGGCCCGCGAGTCTTTCGCCGAAATGGCGGAGATCGCAGATGAAATCGTTCCCGGGCACGACAACGTTTTCCGCGTGTTCGGGAGATGAGCGTGCCCGCGGCGAAAGCATGGAAAATGCCCGCCACGCTGACAAAAGCACGCCGCGCGGCGATGGAAATGGCGTGCGTCGCAGGCTGCTTGACACTCCTGACGGGCAGGGGTAGTCTCGGGTCGGTATCGGAGCAGGACGATGGAAGTGCGAATGGATCTCGCCCGGATCGTGATCAGCGATACGAGCGAGCAGCAGATCATTGTGCTCCGTGAACGCGGGGGGGCGAGACAGTTCCCGATCGTGATCGGTCTGACGGAAGCGTATGCGATCGATCGTCGCGTGAAGAACATCTCGACTCCGCGGCCGCTGACCCATGACCTCCTGGCGCAGGTCATCCGCGAGCTGAATGGCGAGCTCGAAAAGATCGTGATCCACGATTTGCGGGATCACACCTTTTACGCCAAGCTCGTGATCCGCCACAACGGGGAGGTTCTGGAAGTTGACTCACGACCCTCGGACGCGATCGCCCTCGGCGTGGCGGGCGACACTCCGATCTACGTAGAAGAAAGCGTGCTTCGCCAGGTGTGTGAGGCGCCCGAGGCGTGAACCCGCCATCGGCAGAGTGGAAGATCCAGCGTTGGCCATCACCGGAACCGAGAACGGAGTCGTCACCAGCACGGACCGCTTCCTGCAGGCGTGCGAGGCCGCCTGGCCCGCAGATCAGCCGCGCCCGCGCGTCGTGACGCGGGCCCCCGGGCGGCTCGACTGCATCGGTGGCATGGCCGATTTCAGCGGAACTCTTGCCCTCCAGATGCCGATTGACCGGTGCGTGCACGTGGCCGCCGGGCGCCGCGAAGACCAGAAGGTGCGGATTACATCCCTCGACTGGGCGAACCCGGAGGGGCCGGACACGTTCGAGTGGCCGCTGGGGCTCTTCTACCAGTCCGACGGCCAGTTTGTCACCGGTGGAGTGCTCGCACGCAAACTGACGGACTGTCCGTGGGCGCGGCATATCGCCGGCGTCTGCCTGGCCCTGCTCGAATCCGGCGAGATTCCGCACTTTGCCGGCGGCGTCAACCTGCTCATTCATTCCGACATTCCGGTCGGCACCGGGCTGGGCGCATCGGCGGCGCTGCAGGTGGCCGTGACGCGGGCGCTGGCGTCCCTGTTCGAGGCGGACCTGGACGTCGAGCGGATCGCCCGCGCGTGCCGGAGCGCCGATACCGAGGTGGTCGGAGCGGTTCCCGGGCTCGTCGATCACGTGACCTGCCTGGTGGGCGAGCCGAACGCGCTGGTGCAGATCCGCTGCCAGCCAGACGACGTGCTGGGTTACCTGTCGCTGCCGCGGGACGTCATTTTCGCGGCGGTGGACAGCGGGGTGCGACTGCCAATCCGCGACCAGCGCTACGCCGACAACCGCGCCGCCTCGCTGATCGGGCGCTACCTGATCGAGTGTATGCTGCGCGCGTCGGGCGACATGGGCGACCCGACCAGCGGCTACCTGGCGAATATTTCACCGAGCGAGTACGTCAGCCGGTTTCGCAACGAGATCCCGGTGAAGCTTCGTGGACGCGATTTCCTCGCACGCTACGGCCAGCCGGAGGAACTCGAGATCACTGTCCAGGCGGACCAGATCTACAAGGTCCGCTCGCGCACCGAGCATCACATTTACGAGAACGAGCGGGCACACCGCTTCATGGAGCGGCTCGCGCGGGCCCGGCGGACGGGTGAACGCGACGCACTCGTTGAAGCGGGCGAACTCATGTACGCCTCCCACTGGAGCTACGGCCAGCGGTGCGGCATGGGGAGCATCGAAACGGACATCCTGGTCAACGCCATCCGGGAACGCGGCGCCGCGCGTGGCCTGTACGGTGCGAAAGTCACCGGCAAAGGCTGCGGGGGCACCGTGGCAGTGCTGATGTCGGCCGCCCCGGCTGCCATGGCAGCTCTGGAAGAGGCTTGCGCCGCGTACACCGACCGCACCCACGCACACCCCGCGATCCTGACGGGCAGTTCGGGCGGCGCGATGACCTTCGCACAGCGATTCCTCGACTGATCGGGACCGCGGCGTGGGCCAGCGTGTCGCCACACCCAGTGCCGGATAACCGCCCGGGACGGCAGGGCTGCGTCGTGTCCCGGACCAATACTGATATAGCGCGGCAGCGGCACGCAGTGGGCTTGTCAGTGCAGCCCACGGAGGCTGTCCCGAACTTGTTGCAGCGCCGGTGGCCACTATAATGGCCTCAGATCAGCCCAGGGCCACAAAAAACTTCATAATCGGAGTGGAGGTCACATGTCCCATTACATTGCCGAGCCGTGCATTAACACGAAGGACACGGCGTGCGTGGCGGTGTGCCCCGTCGACTGCATTCATCCCACCAAGGAAGAAGCCGACTTCGCCACGGCGGAGATGCTGTATATCGACCCGGACACGTGCATTGACTGCGGGCTGTGCGTGGACGAATGCCCGGTAAAGGCGATCTTCCCGGAAGAGGATCTCCCGGAAGACTGGAAGCGGTTCGTCGAGATCAACACGGCGTACTACAAGAACAAGAAGTAGCAGCCGCAATATCAGCAGGAAAAAGCCCGCGTCACGCAGGTGGCGCGGGCTTTTGTTTTTGCGCGATCCCGGTGGCGCCAGGTCATTCCGACGGGGCGGTCAATGCCCCGGCCGGGCTGGTGGTCGAGGGGAGATTCTGGCGCTGGACTTCAACCTTCGTGGCGACGAGCTGCGTCTCGCCGCCCCGTCGTTCCACGCGGCCGTTGACTGTCACGACATCATCGACGCGGACGTCCTCGAGGCGGGCGGTCGCGCCGTCGATCAGGATCTCGGCATCCGGCGCGAGGCGCCCGGGCAGCGTCTGCTCCCGCTTCTTCTTTTCGTTGTACCAGGTCATCTCGACGACACCTGTGTCCAGGTCGATCCGGGAGACCTTGCCGGTCAGATTCCGGTATGTCGTTTCTTCGCGATCCTTGCCGCAGCCGACGAACAGGGCGACGGCCAGGACAACGATGAACGTGAGCCCAATTCCTCTCATATGCGTCTTCCTCGTCTCTGCGTGCGATCGCCGGGGCCCCTCCCGCGGAAGGTGCGGTGGCTCGAAACTGCCCGGAATCCGGCGCACTGTAGCAGGCACGGGAAGTGAAAGCAATTGGCCCGGCGGCGAACGCGGGCCCCGGCTCAGGGGCTGCGCTGCGTGTATAATGCCACCCGGAGGTGCTGCCATGTCGATGCTGTTGGAGTTTTCGATGTCGCCGCTGGGTCAGGGTGAATCAGTCGGCGCGTACGTGGCCCGCTCGCTGGAAATCATTGACCGCAGCGGCGTTCCCTACCGCCTCAACCCCATGGGCACCGTCCTGGAAGGCGAGTGGGACGAGGTGATGCCGGTCGTGCGGGAGTGCCTGGAGCGCATGAGCCAGGAGTGCGACCGCGTGACGTGCACGATCAAATTCGACTGGCGGCGCGGGGCCGAGGGGCGGTTGACCAGCAAGGTCGCCAGCGTCGAGCAGCGTCTTGGGCGCCAGCTGAAACAGTAGATGCAAAGGACCACGATACCCGTGAAACGCTCGTGGCTGGTCGTGCTGGCGGTCGCACTGATCGCCGTTCCCGCCGCCGTCCTGCGCGTACGGAGCGGACTGCGACAGGCGGCCCTGCGCGAAGGTACGATGCTCCCCACGGAACCGACGCCGGTACCCTCTACTTCCGCGCGCCCGCACGACTACGTCGCCCATCCCGTGGTGGCGCCGGGCGAAGAAACGCGCGGCCCGCGGCGCATCGTCTCGCTGGCCCCCAGTATCACGGAAATCGTGTGTGCGCTGGGAATGCGCGATCGCCTGGCCGGGCGAACGCCCTACTGCACGTGGCCACCCGGCATCGAGAAGGTTCAGGAGGTCGGGGCGCTTCTGGACGCCAATTACGAGATGATCAAGGCCATCAACCCGGAGCTGGTGCTCATCACCGCGAACAGCCGGGGGGTGGCGGCATCACTCGAGAAACTCGGGTTGCCATTCGCCGCGATCCCGCACGACACGCTGGAGGAGGTCTACACGGGGATTCATCAGATCGGCTCGCTGTGCGACCGCCCCCGCACGGCCGCGGCTCTCGTGGAGGCGATTCGTGCGGATATCGACCGCGTGCGCGACGCCCGGCGGACGTCCGCCCATGGAGTTCGTGCGATCGTCGTGCTGGGGGCTCTGCCCGTGCCGCCGCAGGGCGTGTTTGCGGCCGGCCCCGGTTCCTTTCTGGAGACCATGCTGCAGATGGCCGGCGGGACGAACGCCGCCCGCGAGGCGCTGGCGGCATCCCACGGAGAGATTCCGCTGGAAAAGCTGCTGTTCGTGGACCCGGAGGTGATCCTCGAATTCCGCGAGCCGGTCCGCCCCGACGCGACGCGCGACCTGTACCAGGCCTGGTCGCAGGTCGAACTCCCGCATGACGATTCCGCCCGGGCGATGCGGGCGATCGATCGGCGCCAGGTGCGCTCCATCGGCGGCCTCGAATGGCTGAGCGCCGGCCCCCGCATCGCGATTGAGCTCCACCGGTTCGCCGAGGTGCTGGCGGAGTTCGATTGAGACGGCGCCAAACGTGGGGTTCATCTGCACAGTGGATCCCTCGTACAATAGAGAGAGCCCTGGGCACCGCCTTCGTGCATCTGGAGACCGGACACGTGACGGCACACCTGAGAATCGATCCGCAGCGTCTAGCGGAATTCTGCCGGCGGCATGGCGTTGTACGGCTGTCGCTGTACGGCTCCATCCTGCGGGATGATTTCGGGCCGGACAGTGATGTGGACGTGCTGGTCGAGTTTCCCCCCGGCGGTACTCCGAGCCTGCTCGATCTGGGCGGGATGCAGATTGAGTTGTCTGAGTTGCTTGGGCGAGAGGTGGATCTCAAGACGCCCGGTTTCCTGTCGCCTCGCATCCTCGAGCGGGTTCTGACCGAGCGCGTGGTGGAGTATGCCGCGTAAGGAAAATCCGGACCCCATGGCGGATCACGAGCGGATGCTGCACATGCTGCAGTCAGCTCGCGACGCGATCGGATTCGTGCAAGGCCGCAAGCGCGAGGACCTCGAAGACGATCGAATGTTGTTCCACGCACTCGTCAACTGTATTCAGCAGATAGGAGAGGCGGCAAGCCGCGTCAGTCACGCGGGGCGTACGCGTGTGCCGGGGGTGCCATGGACAAAAATCGTCGGAATGCGTCACATTCTCGTCCACGCCTATTACAGCATCGACTCTGATGCTTTGTGGCGCGTAGCGTGTGAGCATCTGCCTGAGCTCGTTCGTGAACTGAATACAGCCTCCGGAGAGCCAGGATCACAGGAACCGGAGCCCCCACCTCGGTAGTCGTGCCCCGTTCGCCACAGATGCCGTTGCGGCCCGGGCTGACCACCGACTACGGACGAAGCAGCCCCAGAGCAGCCATCCAGGTCGTCTTGCCGACTTGTCGAATGCCGTGCAAAGGATTAATCTCACCGCCCGACTCCGGCTCCAGGTGGAAAACCGGTGCGCTCGACAGCAGAAAGGGCAGCAGCGTGGCGAAGAGCAAATCAACAGGCAGCAGGTACAAGTTCACCTTCGGCCCGTGGAACATCCACGAGGGCGCGGACCCGTTCGGCCCGACCGTCCGGCAGCCGATCGCGTTCGGCAAAAAGCTGAAGATCTACAAAGAACTCGGCTTCGACGGCGTGCAGTTCCACGACGACGACGCCGTCCCCGAGATCAACGGCAAGTCCGATGACCAGATCCGCAAGGAGTCGAAGAAGCTCAAGAAGGTGCTGGACGACAATGGCCTCATCGCCGAGTTCGTCGCCCCTCGTCTCTGGGAAGACCCCCGGACGATCGACGGCGGGTACACTAACAACGATCCAAAAAACCGCCGGTACGCCATGGAACGGTCACTGCGGGCGATTGATATCGCGACAGAGCTCGGTACGCCCAACATCGTGTTGTGGCTGGCGCGTGAAGGTACGTACATCCGCGAATCGAAGAACGCGCGGCTGGCCCACGAGTGGCTGATGACCGCCGTTAACCGGATGCTCGCCCACAACCCCGAGACGCGCATCCTGATCGAGCCGAAGCCCAACGAGCCGATGGACCATGCGTACGTGCCGACGATCGGCCACGCGATTTCGCTGGCGTATCTGTCGGACGATCCGGCCCGCGTGGGGGGCCTGATCGAAACCGCGCATGCCAAGCTGGCGGGGCTCGACCCGTCGGACGAGATGGCGTTCGCGCTCTATCACAAGAAGCTCTGGAGCGTGCACCTCAACGACCAGAATGGATTGAAGTTTGACGAGGACAAGAACTTCGGCGCGGCCAACCTCCGGGAGGCTTTCAACCAGGTTCGCGTGCTCGAAGAAGCGGGTTACGCCGAGAGCGGATACTACGTCGGCCTCGACGTCAAAGTGATGCGTACGCAGAAGCAGAACAAGAATACATCGCACCTCTCCAACAGCAAGCGATTCTTCGAGCTCATGGTCGACAAGGTGCGGACGTTCGATCGAAAGGCCGAGGCGGCTCTCATCAAGGACCGCGACTACGAAGGTCTCGAGCGACTGGTGATCGAGCATCTGCTCGGCATCTGACGCGAATTCGTGCGGCGCAGGAACGCCTGTGATCCGCCATCCGGAACGCACGGAGTAGCGACGCGCGACAAAGGACGTTGCGAACCGGCCCGTCTATCACGGCGGGCCGGTGCTTTTTTACACGGGGCGCCGTGCGCCGGGGCCTCCCGGCCCCTCCCGTAGTACAATTCCCGCCATGCAGTCTCCCGCACCCACACCGCGGCGGGCGGATCTCGCGGCGCTCTGCATCCTTGCCGCGATGAGCGTCGCCTTCTTCTGGCAGGGACTGGTCAGGCCGGCGGCGATGATCCACGAAGACGCAGCCTCGTATTACCAGCCGTGGTACACGATGGCGGCGCGGGAAATCCAGGCCGGTCGCCTGCCCCTGTGGAATCCGTACGTCAACCTGGGCATTCCCTACCACGCGGGGCTGCAGGCCTCGCTGTTCTACCCGCTGCGATGGCCGCTGTTCTGGATCGACTTCGTTCACGGGTACCCGCTGCTGCTGTGGGTGCACTATTCCCTCACCGGAGCGGCCGCATATGCGTTCCTGCGGGCATGCCTGCGCGTCGGGGCGATCGCCGCCCTTGCGGGGGCGATGAGCGTCACATTCGGCGGCTTCGCCATGGGTCACCAGACACATCTCACGTACTTCATGGCATACCCCTGGTTCCTGCTGGCGGTGCTGTGCATCTGGCGGAGCGTGGAGCGGCGGCAGTGGACGTGGAGCGTCGGCGCCGGCGTCTGCATCGGGATCATGGGCATCATCGGCGCGGTGCACCTGCTGCTGATCCTCAGCGTGCTTCTCGGAACATACGTGGCATGGCACGTTGCGGCGGCATTGACTGCAACCATCCGGCGACGCGCCGGCGGGGGGGAAATCGCGCGTCCGGTCGTGAGCGTTGGCCTCGCGGGCATGATCGGGGCAGGCATCGGAGCGATCCAACTCGTGCCGGCGTACGCGCTGGTCGGGCGGTCCGTCCGGCAGGAGATCGATTGGCGGTCCATCAACGCCGCGTGCGCCCACCCGGTACGCAACACACTCCAACTCGTGACGCCCTGGTACTTCGGCAACCTGCGACTCGGCTACTGGGGCGAGTACAACTACCAGGACATGGCGCACTACGCGGGCGTGCTCGTCCTCATGGGTGCAGCGGGCGGACTGGCGGTGCTCGGGCGCGATCGCCACCGCTGGTTTCTGCCTGTTCTCGCCATCGTGGGATTCATCGTGGGAGCGGGCGAATACCTGCCGGTCTATGGCGTGCTCTATGACCACCTTCCGGGATTCTCACAACTGCGGAACCCGGCCCGCATCTTCTGGTGCACGCACATCGCGCTCGCCGGCCTGGCGGCAATCGGGCTGGATGCGATGGTTCGATGTGACCCGCGCCGGCTCCGCTGGCCCGTTCTGCTGGCAGGCGGCGCGGTGCTGGTTGTGATCGGGGCGGCACTCGTACAACTTACCTTCTACGCCCACCATCCGGACGTACTCGTCCGCAAGGTCCAGTACAACCCGAAGGTCTACGAGGGCCCCTGGAAACCGCTGCACCTGCAGGCGGCGCGCGAGGTCCCTGGCAGGATCATCAACGGCACGGCGTTGCCCGAATGGGGGCAGATCGCGGTTGCCATTTTGACGGTGATCGCGGTTTCGGTGCCTGTTCTGCGACCCGGCACGCGTCGATGGAGCGCGCCGCTCATCGTGGTCCTGCTCGGGGCGGAACTCTTCGCCTTGTCTTTCGGCACGATGCAGTACCAGTTCGCGCCGCACGAGCATCGAGCTCTGGTCGGGGTACCGCCGCAGGCCAGCTGGCTGCAGGAACGCCTCGGCAATCAACGGTACTGCGTGTTCAAGCAGACCCAACTACCGCGACCCGATGACCAGGTCACCGACAATCGCGGCATGCAGTTCGGCTTACGTAACCTGCAGGGCGTGGGCGGCGGCATCCTGGACAACCCGGAGCGCCTGCAATTCTGCCTGGTGGCGGCGCAGAGCCGAAACCTCTCGAGAATCTGCGGCGTGAAGTACGCTCTTTCCGATCGGCGGATCCTGGATCCGCAATTCGCTCCACTCGGACGGGTCGCCCACGCGTGGGCGTATGAAAACGCGGGCGCGCTGCCGATGGTGCGATTCGTGCAGGAATTGCACGAGGTCAGCGGCCCGGAAGAGGCGCTGCGGGTCCTGACAGGACCTGACTTCGACCCCGCCGCGGAGGCCGTCGTGCAGGGGACGCCGCCGGAGGACACACGCGCAGCATCCGCCCGCGACGCGCGTGTGCTCGAGGCCCAATCCGTCCCCGGGCGATGGGACATCCGCTGCCGGACGGATGCACCCGCTCAACTGGTGATCGCGGAGGGCTTCGAGCCCGGTTGGCGCGGCACGATCGACGGCCTGCCGGCGCCGATCCTGCGAACGAACGGTGAATTCATGTCGGTCCGCGTGCCGGCAGGCGAGTCCCGCGTCGTGCTCGACTACGCACCGAAAGAGTTCCGCGTCGGGGCCTGGATAACGGTGGCATCGCTCATCGGCACCGGGGTGTTGGCCACCATCGTGCTGTGGGAGCGAAGAAAGGCGGCAGGCCACGCCAACATCACCGGATCTTGAGCTTCCAGAACGCTTTCCAGCTCATGCGCAGGAGCAGCCAGCCATCGCGAAAGCGTGAGATGTTTGTCTCGCCGTAGGTTCGAGCGCCGTAACGCACCGGGATCTCGATGATCCGCAGATCGTTGCGGGCGGCTCCGAAGAGCAGGTCGAAATCGCCGAAGGGGTCGAGCAGCCCGATTTCCGCCCGGGTGGACTTAATCTTCTCGTAGCTGCCGCGGGTGAGGACTTTCGTGCCGCAGAGCGTGTCGCGAAACGGCTGTCCGAGCAGCCATGTGAACAGGATGCTGAAGAATCGGTTCCCGAGCTTGTTCAGGAACCGCATCGCCTGCTGCTGCATCGGGTAGACCAGGCGCGTCCCGTTGATCAGCTCCCCCTTGGAGGCGGTCAGCGCCTGCAGAAACTTCGGCAGGTCCTCGGGGGCAACGGTCAGGTCAGCATCCAGGATCATCAGGACCTGCCCCTCGGCGGCGTCAAACCCCTGGCGGACCGCCTGCCCCTTACCGCGGGCCCCCTGCTGCTCGATGAAGCGGATTCGTCGTTGTGGGTGGAGACCGATGCATCGCCGGATTTCCTCCTGCGTTCCATCGGTGCTCCAGCCGTCCACGAAGATGAGCTCGGTGCCGGCACCCATCTCCGGCGTGCGGCTGACGACCGCCAGGATGTTCCCGCGCTCGTTGCGTGTGGGGACGACCACGCTGACGGTCGGCGGTCCCTCGAACGGCGGCAGAATCGGTCGCGCGACCAGCAGAATACCCAAGGCCAGGTGTCGGAACGGCCAGAACCGCACGAGGAACCTGTTCGCGAACGGCGCGAGCAGCGGCACGTTGACGGGGATCAGCAGTTCGCTGAGTTCGCGGACGACATCGTAGTCAGCCAGATGAAACAGGTTGGCAAGGTCCGCGCGGGACAGCCAGTTCAGCCCCTCGATGCGGCGCCGCCACCCGATGCGCGTCCCGAAGCCGAGGGCCGGCTCCCAGAGGGCGTTCTGATAGGCAACGATGACACGGGTGTCGGACCGGCAGAACCGCCGCAAGGTTGTGAACACCGCCTGGACGTCGTGGAGTTGCCCGACGGTGTTGCACAGCGTGACGTAGTCGAACGTTTCGCCCGCAGGGATCGCGTCGAGCGATCCATAGAAGGTGAATTCCGGATGCCTCCGGCGGGCGGCGGCGGTCAGCGCGGCGTCTTCGTCCACGCCCACCCCCACCGCTGGTTGCAGTGCAGCGAGCAGTTCGCCCGTCCGGCAGCCAACGTCGAGAACGCGCGCCCCCGGCGGGACGTGGCGGCGGAAAACCCGCGCGAGCTGATCGTAGTAATAGCGGTTCCGGTTGCGCCAGTAGTCGTGATCCCCCACCACGCGGGCGGCGGCCGCCTCGGCGGGCCCTGTCGCTGGTGTGGGTTCTGGCTGCATGCGGGCGGCTACTCGCGCGCTTCCTCCCTGGCCGGATATGCCTCCGACATGGGTGATTGCGTGTTCGGGCTGGTCCGGAAACCCGTGATCAACGGCATGTCCTCGGGCTTCTCGGACGGGTGCACGGCAAAGATCTCGACGCGAACGATTTCCTCAAACAGGACGGAGACCACGAACGCCCCGACCTTGTACTGCTCGTCGAGTGGCTCGCACTCGAACGTCAGCAGGCTGCGCAGGCCGGTATCGACGAGCTCCTTGAGCTCGTAGCTGAAGCCGTCCCGCAGGTAGACCAGTGTGCGGACCTCCAGTTCGGAGGCAAAGGTCATGAAGCCATGGTGCTGCGACTCTTCGGCCGGGATGACGTTCGGGAACTTCTTGCGGGCACATCGCCGGCGAGCCTGGTCCTTCTGGCGATCGAAGGCGGGTCCTGTAAACCAGTCGTAGTCGAAGATTCCTGCCATTTCCCGGGTATGCCTCACAGCCCGGCAGCCGCAGCCGAGGTTCCGGCGGCAGCCCTGCGCGGGCGAGGGGACACCGTAGGTCCTGCCGCAGCGGCTGTCAAATCCGGGCGGTTTTCACGCATCTCGCGGGCGGACTACCATAGTCCTGCCATGGATGCGACGGAGCGAACCCCCTGGATCTGCGGACGTGCCGCTGAGCTGGGCTTCTGCCGCGCCGGGGTGGCCCGGGCGGGCCCTCCCCTGCGGATTGACTACGTCGAGGACTGGCTGCGGCTCGGACGTCACGGAGAGATGAACTACCTCGAGAAGTGGCATCACCTGCGGACGGATCCGCGACGCCTCCTCGCGGGGGCTCGATCGATCATCGTCGTCGCGGACAATTATCGCCAACGGGACAGCGGCTCGAAGGCAGACAGCACCGGCGCGCGCGTCGCGCAGTACGCCTGGGGCCGCGATTATCACCGCGTCATCCGCAGGAAGCTCGAGCAGCTGGTCGCGGACATGCACGACGCCATCCCGGAGTGGTTCGAGACGCGGATCTGCGTCGACACCGCGCCGCTCATCGAGCGGGAGTTCGCGGCCGCCGCGGGTATCGGCTGGATTGGCAAGAATACACTCGTCATGCACCAGGAACTCGGCTCATATTTCTTCCTGGGCGCGATCGTAACGACCCTGGAGCTGGTGCCGACGCCGCCCACGATTGACCACTGCGGCACGTGTACGCGCTGTCTCGACGCCTGCCCGACGGGCGCGCTCGACCAGCCGTACCAGATGGACGCAACACGGTGCATCTCATACCTGACGATCGAGCATCGCGGGCCCATCGATGCCGCCAGGGCCGTCGAGATCGGCGACTGGCTCTACGGCTGCGATATCTGCCAGGAGGTCTGCCCTCACAACAGGAAGGCGCCCGCTTCAACCGAGCCGGCCTATGCCCCGCTGGAGCACAACCCGCTGGCACCATCCGCGAACGCGGAAACACTGCTCGAGTGGACGCCGGACGCCTACACGGAAGCCCTGCGAGGGAGCGCGATGAAGCGGGCGAGCCTGGACATGCTCCGGCGTAATGCGGAAATCGTGTTGCGGAACAGGGCGAATCATCATCCCCCGACGCATCCGCCCATTGCGGCGTCCGGCACGGGCGAGTAGAAACAGGAGTCGCATGGATCCACAACTGGCGGAAGAACTCATCACGCGGTCGCGGCCGCGCCGATCGCTCGCACGCGGCTCAATGATGCTGCTGCTGGGCCTCTCCATCCTGCTGGGAGCGGCCTGGGCTGACCCGGGTTTGGTTGCGTGGAATGGAGCCTGGGGTTGGATCCTCCCGCAGATCATCCTGCTCTCGATGATCGGACTGGTCCTGCACGGCCTGATCCGGCAGAGGCGGCTCACACGCCTGATGCAGGAAGCGTTCGAGGCCGTTCAGCTTCGTGAGTACGACCGCGCGCGCACCGCGCTCATGCAGCTCCTGCAGACGCCCATCCGGTACGACAGTGCCCGGGCGGAGGCACTTCTTTCCCTGGCCGCCATCGCGCGCTTCGACGGTGACTTTGCGACCGCGCAGCACATCTATGAACGCCTCCTCGAAGAGAACGAGGGCGACGCCATCCAGTTGCAGACCGCACGCGTGGGCCTCGCGGAGGCGCTCCTGCGGAACGGGCAGCTCGCGGACGCGGTCACGTTGATCGATCGCCTCGAGCGGGCCGCTCCGCCTGCGCCACTGCGGGCCCAGGTCGAGCTGGTCATGCTGCTGCGCGAGATTCTCACCGGCCAGTCAGGAGATGCCCTGCCGCGGAGCGAGGAGCGGCGCAAGCTGTTCCGCGAATACATGGGGACGGCAGCGGCGTTCGGATACGCGCTGCTCTCGGCCGCCTTCGACATGGCACGGCAGGAGGCGACGGCCGCCCGTTACTGGAGCGATGCGACGCTCCTGATGCATCGCGACGACCTGGTGCGCCGATATCCGGAGCTCGCCGGCATCGCGGACCGCTATCCTGCCACGGAGAATCCGCTGTGACCGGCCCCTCGCTGCTCCAGACGCTCACCGCGTTCCGCCGGCAGCTCACCCTGATTCGCGTGATCCGCGTGGGCATTGTCGTCGCCTTCCTGGTGGCGATCCTGCTCGCTTCCGGGCTCGAGGGCACCGCCGGGCGGCGTGCCATCTTCCTGCTGGCGATGGCGGCCATGGCGTGCTGGCTGTGGCTGGCGTTCACGTCGGTGCGCGTCACCCGCAGCGTGCAGGCGACCGCGATCCTGATCGCGACCGGGCAGTTGGATCGCGCGGAGAGCTGGCTGCGGTCGATTCTCACGCGGTTCTCGCTCTCGGCGCACGCCAAACTGCTCGCCTGCCATCAGCTGGCCACACTGCTGCTGCGACGGGAAGCGTACGAAGACGTGGTGACCGTCTGCCGTGAGCTGCTCCGTGCTGGCGTAAGCGGTCTTCAAGCCGCCGCGACCCAGACGCGGCTCATGCTCGCCGACAGCCTGCTGATGCTGGGGCGACCGGCGGAAGCCTACGATGCCCTTCGCCCGATTTATGACCAGCCGCTCTCGCTGGCCGACCGCATGAAGCTGCTCCCGATCCAGCTTCGCTACGAACTCGCCGCAAACCACAGCGGCTCGGCCGTGCGGGATCTGCGTGAGAAGGCGCGGATCGCCGCATTGCTCGAGCCCGAGCGGGCCGCTCTGGCCCACGCGCTGCTGGCGGAAGCGTGCCGGCGCGAGGGCATGGAGCCGCAGCGGGATTTCCTCGCCCGCCGCGCTGAACTCTATGGCGACATGGTGGAACTCGCCCGGAAGTACCCCGTGCTGGGTCCGCCGCCCGCCGCAACCGGCGAGCCCCCCTGATTGAACCCGCCCCCGCGACTCACTAGAATGCCTGTGTTGCAGAACGACCAGAGAACAGACCTGTCCGTCCGGCGCGAACGCGCCATCCTCATCGGGCTCGAGACCCAGAACGCCGGTTACGACGCGGCCGAGTCGCTGAAGGAGCTGGAAGCCCTCGCGGAATCCGCAGGCGCGAGCGTTGTCTTCACGATGCTGCAGCGCCGGGACCGTGTCGACGCGCGGTTCTACATCGGCTCCGGGAAGGTCGAGGAAGTCGCCGATCGCGTGCGCCTGCACGAGGCGGACGTCATCATCGTGGATGACGATTTGTCACCCGCCCAGCTTCGGGAAATCGAACAGGCGTGCGAATGCAAGGTCATCGACCGCAGTGAGCTGATCCTCGACATCTTCGCCAGCCGCGCCCAGACCCACGAGGCCCGCCTGCAGGTAGAGCTCGCGCAGCTCGAGTACACGGCGCCGCGGTTGCGCGGCATGTGGACGCACCTCGAGCGGATCGCCGGCGCGGGCGGTGGGACCGGCGTCGGTGCCGTCGGTGGCATTGGTACCCGCGGCCCGGGCGAGCGGCAGATCGAGATCGACCGCCGGATCGTCAGCCGACGGATGACGATGCTGAAGCGCCAGATCCGGGAGATCGACCGGCGCAAGATCCGGCAGGTTCAGGCGCGGCACGAGCACTACAACGTTTCGCTGGTCGGCTACACCAACGCCGGCAAGAGCACGCTCATGAACGCGCTCACCGGTGCGGGCGTGCTGACCGAGGATCGGCTCTTCGCCACGCTCGACACCAAGACACGCCGTTGGAACCTCGGGGGCGGCGATTACGGGCTGCTGAGCGACACCGTCGGATTCCTCCGTCGCCTGCCGCACCACCTGATCGCCTCGTTCCGGGCCACACTGGAAGAGGCGATCCACGCAGACCTGCTGCTGCATGTCGTGGACGCGTCGTCCCCGACTGCGATGGAACAGTACCGGGCAGTCACCGGTGTCCTCGAGGAACTCGGCGCGGGCGGCAACAAGACCCTCGTCCTGCTGAACAAGATGGACGCGGCCACC
>CAZJTF010000085.1:0-20827 GCA_964548565.1 uncultured Planctomycetales bacterium
GTTCAAGACCGGGACTCTGGCTTCGCCGGCTTATCTCCGCGAGAAGTTCTTCCCGGGTGCGCGGGCTGCGGCCGCAGATCGGGCTGAATCCATCGTAGGTTGAGACCATTGTTCGCTGAGAGGTGTCGCTGCGATCTCTTTTCAGCCGCTCGATTTCGCCTGCGGTTAACGGCACCAGCAGGATGTGCGTAATCCCCGCGGGCATCACTGCTCCATGCCGCTGCGGGCGAACGATCAGCCGGCTGTCCTTGTCCAGCTCGGCCACCTTGAAAAACACGTCGGCCGAATTGACGTAGTAATCGCGGATGCCGTTGCTGCGCCACAGCGGCGCCTTGTCCTGATCCAGCTTCAACCAGTCGGCCGTTCCGTAAGGAATACCCACAAAGATGGCGTGCCAGCCGGAGACGCCCAGGCGCAGCTTCACCTCCGGCGGATTCGCTTCGTATCCACACCAGATCGCCTTGCCCTTGTAGCCGCCGGTGTCCGGCCGCATCTCATACGGAATCACCTGCCAATGACCACGCTTCGGCTTCGCGGAGAAGACGTCGGCCGGTTCCGCTCGCGTCATGTCGGTGATGACGACCGCCCTTTTCGCCTGAGTCCAATCGCTCAGGGCTGACCCGTTCCAGGGCTGAATGTCTTCCTCCGCAATTGCCAGAGTTGCCGTTGCGGCCAGGAACGAGCCGACCAACAGAATGGATCGCATCCGTCTGCTCCTTGAGTTCAGGTCAGCCGCGTACCCGACGAGCTGTACGACGGGCCATCCGGAGGCGCCACACAGAATGCAGCGCGGCAGGAGCCCGCAGCATCCTGCAACTACCTTATCTACATTGAGTCCAGCCCTGCAGGAATCGCAGGAAGACGCACCGCACGATAGAGGCGCAAAGAGATAATGGGTGAGTGACGGGACTCGAACCCGCGACCCCGAGGACCACAACCTCGTGCTCTAACCAACTGAGCTACACTCACCAGGCACGCCGCCGGACGGTTTGCGTCCCGGCGGAGCTCCATAGTTTAGCGCAGGCAGCGCGACGATGCAATTCCGCGCGGCAGGCGGCGCAACCCCCGGACAACGCGTGCGGTCCGGCCTGGTCGGCAGCCCGTTCCTCCCAGCACACCGGCCCCGGCGAGGCCGCAGGAGGGCATCCCTCCGCCGCAACCGTTAGAATGTCCGCGCACGCAATCCGCACGTGCAGGCGCGCGTGGCGTGCAGCGGGAGGTCAGCATGAACAGGCGGGAGTTCGTGACGGCAGCTGCGGGCGCGGCCCTGCTCGGGTGGCGGAGCTGGGCGGCCGAGCTGCCGGGAGACGTGCGGATCACGCGGATCGTCAGCTTTGACCTGCAGACCCGCCGGCCGAAGTACATCGGCAGGAATTCGCGGCGTGACGACCACGGGATCACCAGCGCCGACCGTATGATGCGGCTCTTCACGAACGCCGGGGTCGAAGGCCTCGCCACCGGCCGGGCCACACGGGAACAGGCAGCCGCCATGCTCGGGCGGAGCATCGCCGACTTCTTCCGCCGGGACGAACGCCGCATGGTCGGACCCTTCGAACGGTCCACCGCGCCGCTGTGGGACCTGGCGGGCAAGGTCCTCAAGAAACCCGTGTACCGCCTGCTCGGAGGCGACGACACCGCCCCCGTCCCTGTGTACGACGGCTCGATCTACCTGGCCGACCTGCTGGAGGACCACAAGGCCGACTGGCAGAACCAGTTCCGCCGCGAAATCGAGATGGGGCTGCAGTCCGGGCACCGCGGGTTCAAAATCAAGGTCGGGCGCGGCGCGAAGTGGATGCCGCCGGAGGAGGGCTACGCGCGGGACCTCGAAGTCGTCCGCCTCATCCGTCAGCACGCCGGGCGCGACGTCCTGCTGGGGGTCGACGCAAACCAGGGCTATGACTTCGACCGCACACGACGCTTCGTCGCGGACCTGGCCGACTGCCGCCTCGCGTTCATCGAGCAGATGTTCCCAACGGACGTGGAGAAGTACCTGGCGCTCAAGGAGTTTCTCCGCCGGCACGGACCATCGGTGCTGATCGCCGACGGCGAGAGCAGCCGGCGCCCGGAAGACTTCCAGGAATGGGTGGACGCCGGGGCCGTCGACATCCTGCAGGGCGACATGAACCAGTTCGGCTTCGAGGATGTCCTGCGCTACGGGGCGATGGGACGCCCGAAGGGCATCCGCGTCGCGCCGCACAACTGGGGCTCCCTCGTGGGCTTCTATCTGCAGCTTCACGTCGCGCGGGCCATGCCCAACTTCTACCGTGCCGAGCACGACCCGTTGGCGTCGCCGGCACTCTTCGCCGATGGCTACAGGATTCGTGACGGCGTCTGCACAGTCCCGGAGGTGCCGGGCCTCGGCCTCAGCCTGGAGGAGTCGAAGCTCGAGCAGTTCACGAAAGTTCACTTTGATCTCAAGGCGTAAGCAGGCGAACGCATGTGCGCGTACGGAGACGCATGAGCGAACGACCACAGGTTGAAGAACTGTTCGGGACGACGAAGGCCGTCATTGGCATGGTGCATGTCGGCGCGCTGCCCGGCACGCCGTTTGCATCGCTGCCAATGGATCGCATCGTCGATCAGGCCGCCGCCGAGGCCCGTCTGCTGGCATCCGCCGGATTTGACGCGATCCTCATCGAGAACATGCACGATCGCCCTTACCTGCGGCAGTGCGCCGGGCCTGAGACGGTGTCTGCCATGACCGCAGTGCTCGACGCGATTCGATCGACCGTGACGGTCCCACTGGGCGTGCAGGTGCTCGCGGGGGCGAACTGCGAAGCGATGGCGGTGGCACTGGCCGGCGGGGGCGCGTTCATCCGTGCCGAAAACTTCGTCTTTTCGCACGTGGCGGACGAAGGCCTCATGCCGGATGCGGACGCCGGGCCCCTGCTGCGGTATCGCCGCGAAATCGGGGCTGAACACATCCGGATCTTCGCCGACATCAAGAAGAAACACGCGAGCCATGCCCTGACGGCGGACGTCAGCCTCGCCGAAATGGCCGAAGCGGCCGCCTTCTTCGGCGCGGACGGCGTCATCGTCACCGGCAGCGCGACCGGACGCCCCGCCTCCGTCGCGGACGTGCGTGCGGTGAGCGCGGCCGTCGAACGACCCGTCCTGGTCGGCTCGGGTGTGACACCCGACAACCTCGCATCTGTCTGGGAGGCGGCCGACGCATTCATTGTCGGCTCGTTCATCAAGCACGAGGGCTGCTGGCACAACCCGCCTGACCCCGATCGCGTTTCCGCACTGATGCAGGCCGTCAGCATTCTGCGGCAGCAATCCTGACCCTGAACCCGAGAGAGATCGCATGCATACCCTGTTGCGGATCGGCAATGTCTACGCGGCCAGGACGGCCGTCCTCGTCGGCGACGTTTCGCTCGGCGATGACTCCAACGTCTGGCACCACGCGGTCATCCGCGGCGATGTCGCGCCCATCCGGCTCGGGCAGCGTGTGAACGTGCAGGACGGGGCAGTCCTCCACTGCAAGCACGACGTGCCCCTCGAGATCGCCGACGATGTCGCAATCGCCCACGTTGCCGTCGTGCATTGTCGGCGCGTCGGCGCACGCACGCTGATCGGGACCCGGGCCACCGTACTCGACGACTGCGAAATCGGAGAAGATTGCCTGATCGCCGCCGGTGCGCTGCTCACGCCGGGAACGATCGTCCCGGACGGATCCGTGGTGATGGGCATGCCGGGGAAAGTCGTGCGCCCGATCCGCAGGGAGGAGCGGGAGTATATCCGCCGCGTCACGGAGGGGTACCTGCAGCTGGCGCGCGATCACGCGGCCGGGCGGTTCAGACCTTTTGGCGGGCAGCCGGTTCCGTAGACGCGGTGCGCGGCGGCATCGTCGCCTCATGCCGCGGCAGGTGGCGGTTGGCCGATTCCAGCATCCGCGTGTACTCGGCCATTTCCGCCCGCGAACGTCGCCAGGATCGCAGCCCCACGATCGCGCCCCAGGCGAACAGCACGAGAGCGAGCGGAGTGCCACCCCATACGGCTGCCCTGCCGAGTCGCTGCCCCATCGGAATCGGCACCTCGGTCGCGCTGACTGCCGTGTACCGCACCCGCACGGGCGGAGGCATCCGCGCCGCCTCCTCCGCTTCGGCCGTGCGCAGCGCACCCAGTTGCCAGACCGTCTCCACGTACTCCTGGTTGAGCGCGAGGCGCGGGCCGATCGCCCCACCACCCGACTGGAGCGCCGCCATGGCCGCCCCCCCTCGTTCGAGGATGCGGGCATCGAGTTCCTGCACGCGCGCGATCAATCGCTCCCGCTCGTCGCGGGCCGCGGCAATCCGACCGCGGAATGCGTCCGCCGCCTGCTCGGCGAGGCGCTGGCGAAGCGCCGCCGCGATCCGCGCCCGCTGCTGATCGACCTGCGCCCGCAGCCCGGCCACCCGCTGGACGGCGGCGCTCAGATCCATGTTCCGCGCGATCAGCATGCCGGCCACGACCGTGCTCGCTGCCGCCCGCGCCTTGTCCACCTCTTCAAGATCTCGCAGCAGCCCGTTCCGCAGCACGATCCGCTTGGTGGGCTGATCACCGCCCTGCCCGATCGCTTCGAGCGTCTGTCGGATCCGCGCCGCCTGCGCGGCGAGCTCGTCAACGAACGCGCGAACAAGTGGTTCCAGCTCCGACAACACGCGGAGGCTCTCTTCCGGCGACTTTTCCAGCCGATCCCGCTGCTTGCGCCACCTTTCAGCCAGCGACTCGGCGGCGAGGCCCCATTGGGCGATGCCGGCGCGGATGTCGCCGACCTGCTTGACTGCTTCTCCGTCGATGTCGGCCGGAATGCGCGCGTCGAGGCGCCGCACGGCGACCGGAATGGCGGTCATGAGCGATGACAAGGCTTTGTCACCCTCCTCCAGGACGCCCCGCATGATGGCCTGCAGCGCCGTCTCACGCACGCCGAGCATCTGCGCGTCCGCCTGCAGCCGCGGATCGGCGTTGATGGCCTGCCGCACCTGCTCAGCGTCAGGTTCCCCCACCGGTGCCGCCGGACGCGTCTCGGCGAGCACGCGGGCCGCTTGGTCGAGCCCGGAGGCGAGCCGCAGACGTTCCTCGCGGAGCGCCGCCCACTCTTTCTCCGAGGGCGGCAGGGCTGGTTGAGAGGTTGCTCCCTCCAGACTGGCCAGCCTGGCATCCAGATCCCGGAGTTTCGACTCGAGGGTGCGGATCTCGTCGCTGCGGGCAGCCGGACGCGACGCCGGACCCCGCGAACTCTCGGCTGCGATGCTCTCGGCCAGTTTGCGCAGCTCCGCAGCACCTGTTTGGGGATCCCTGCTGCGCGTCGCAAGCTCGAGAATGCCATCCGCCGACCGCATCCGCGATTCCATATCACCCAGGCCCTCGGCCGCCGCACGCACGCCCACCAACTCCGCGGACCGCGCGAGAGCCGCGGGATCAGGAGGCTCCGCACTCAGCAGACCTGCGACGCGCCACTGCGGCTCGCCGCGGAGCAGCCCCGCCACGGCCGCACCCAGCGCGACCACCAGCGCGCACGCGACCACCGCGGCGCGACCGCGTCCATCCGAGGCCCGTGCTGCAGCCACCAGCGTCTCCGGACGCTCGCCGTACCGCCGCAGCTCCAATTCGGTTTGAGCGAGACGGCTGGCGACGCGTTCCCGCTCCGTGCCGGCTTGCTCGAGCTGCGCCATCAGCTCGCGTTCGCGTCTTGCGTACTCCGCGACCATTCCGTCGCGCTCGCGCAGCGCGGCCGCCAGTTGCTCCGCCCGATGGTTCGCCTCCCGGACCTGCTCGCCGAGGTGCGATTCGATCTCGGCCTTCAAGACTGCCCGTTCCTGGCTCTCCACGCGCAGCGCCGTCTGTGCCTGCTGCAGCTCCCGCTGCAGTTGCGCAATCCGCACATCGCGCGATGCCAGCTCGCCTTCAAAACGTCGCAGTTCTTCGTGGATGCGTGCCAGCAGGGTGGGGCCGGAGTTGCCGGGCACCTCGGACGGGGGTCGGTCCTGGGGCAATGCTATTCTCGCTCTCTGAGGATCCTGTCGATCCGCTCGAGAATCGACGCCGGGATCGCGAGGTCACCCGCGCCGGCGTTTTCGCGGGCCTGGGAGGGCCGCTTGATGCCGCCAAGGGCGGCGGTCACACCCTCCTGCTCGATGACCCAGCGGAGGGCAAGCTGCCCCACGGTGCAGCCGAGTTCATCGGCCAACGGACGCAGGCAATCCACGACGGCCAGATTACCCCGGAATGCGTCGCCTGTGAACCGCGGATCGCCGGATCTCATGTCCCGCGGACGCGAAGCTGTGTCAAACTTGCCCGTCAGGAGCCCACGGGCCAGCGGGCCGCACGCCAGGACCCCGATCCCGTATTCCCGGCAGTACGGCAGCAGTTCGTCGGCCGCCTCCGCCTCCAGCAGCGACATCTCGAGTTGCAGGCAGTCCACCGCTCCGTGTCGCCGGGCCTCGCCGAGTTGCTGGCAGTTGAAATTGCACACGCCGACCGCGCCGATCTTGCCTTCTTCCCGCAGCGCAGCAAGTGATTCCATGGCCGTGCCGATCGGCGTGAGCGGATCAGGGGCCTCAATCTGGTAGAGATCGATCATGTCCACGCGCAGCCGGCGCAGGCTCGCTTCACACTCCCGGCGAATCGACTCCCGCCGCAGTGAGCGGTCCAGCCGCCCGCCCGGCTCGCGCCAGACGAGGCCGCACTTGCTCGCAACGAGGACTTTCTCGCGGATGGTGGAGATCGCCTTCCCGACGATCTCCTCGCTGTGGCCGTACCCGTACGAGGGCGCGGTGTCGATCAGGTTGATCCCCAGTTCGACGCCTTCGCGGATGGCCGCAATCGACTCGTTGTCGTCGACCGGCGCCCACGATGTGAGCGGCCCGCCGATTGCCCAGGTCCCCATGCCGACGACGGACGCCCGATACTCCGTTGTGCCCAGCCTGCGGTACTGCATGACTCACTTCTACTTCGCTTCGCGAACGACCTGCATGAACGATTCGCGCCAGCGGTCAACGGTCTTCTTCGGCCCGACCAGTTTCACAAACCACCGACGCCCTTCTTTCACTATTTCGGCCGCGAGCATCACGTAGTTCGGTTTCGGTGGCGATTGGGGACCCATCATGGGGCCTCCGCCTACGTACGTACCATTGATTTCGACGATGGTGGTCGGATACTTCGTGCCTTCGAGCTTTTGCTGTTGGGCGGCCTGGGCGCAAGTCCTGCCCTCACCCAGGTTAAAGTGCGTGCACCACCGCTGCACGTTCATGTCCAGCGAAACATCCTTATCCAGGAATGAAATGGCCACGTCACCGTCTTCCGCGTCCCCCTCCGCCTTCGGCAGGGCGTAGATTTTCGTGGTCATCATCCGCGCCGGTTTTTCAACCCACTCCGGCGGGGCTGCCAGTTCGAGAGCGTTCGCCGGAGCCTGGGGCGACATCGCACCGAGGCCCCTGTGGATGGCGTCCGCCGGCGCGGACATGGCGCCGTGGAAGTTGCTCCCGTGGAACGAGCCGTGCGGATTCATCGCGGTGGACGGCTGGGTGGCCGGCTGCGTTGTTGCGGCCACCTGGTCGAACTTCGGCTCCTCACGCGGCTTGTAGGCCGGTGCCGGCGCTTCTTTCTCGCATCCGCACACCAGCAGCAGGCAAGGCAGCATCCAGGCGCTGACACGCGTCATCCAGACCATGAGGGTTCATCTCCGTGTATGGGAATCTGTTCGTGGCCACCGATCGCCGTGCAATCCCGAAACTCGGCCGCACTATGGTTTAAGCGTCGTGCGGCCGGGATGCAAGCCGATCGCGATGCACCCCCTGCTTTCCGGTAGAATCATGCCAGATTTGCTCCCCAGGAGGTCGAGATGGATGCCCGCGTCGCGGAGATCGCTCATAAGCACGCTCTCATCCGCCGCTACATGGAGGAACACGACATCGATGGCGTGGTTCTCAGCCGGCGCCCCAATTTCGCCTGGCTCACCGCCGGATGCCTCAACCACGTTTCCACCGCGGCCGACCTCGGCAACGCATCCCTGCTGGTGCGGCCCGACACGATCGCCTGCGTCACCAGCAACATCGAGGCGCCGCGCATGCTGGCTGAAGAGATCGGGCCGCTCGGAATCGAGGTCCACTCGTTCGACTGGTACAGCGCGGACAACGCGACCGCAGCCTGGACCGACCTGATCGGGGGCATGAAGTGCGCGTGCGACGCCCCCACTGCTGGCCTGCCGGCGGACGTTGCCAGGCTGGATGCCGAGTTTGACACGTTGCGGTGGTCACTTACCCCCGGTGAGATCGACCGATACCGGGCCCTCGCCCGTACGGTGGCGGCAGCCGTCGAATCGTCCTGCCGCGAAGTTCAGGCGGGCACCACCGAAAACGCACTCGCCGGCGACGTCGCGTTCAGGCTGGGGCGACACGGGGTCCGAACGCCCGTCCTGCTGATGGCGGCGGATGACCGTGTCTCGATGTTCCGTCACCCGCTCCCGACGAGCCGTCCCTTCCAGCGCTACGGGATGGCCGTCTGCACGGGCGAACGGCACGGTCTCATGGTCTCGGTCACACGCCTGTTCTGCTTCGGACTCCTTCCAGATGACCTTCTGCACCGTCACGCCGCGGTTTGCCGAGTCGATGCCGCCTTAATCGTTGCCACCCGGCCTGGCCGCGCACTGGGGGAGATCTTCGCCGTGGCCCAGCGTACCTACGCGGAGCAAGGCTTCCCGGATGAATGGAAACACCACCACCAGGGCGGCTCGACAGGCTACGTAGGGCGCGAGGCCCGCGCCACGCCCGACAGTCGGATTCTCGTCCGCGAACACCAGGCGTTTGCCTGGAACCCCTCGATCGCCGGCACAAAGAGCGAGGATACGATCCTCGTCGGCACGAATGCGAACCAGGTCCTGTCGTCCACGGGAGACTGGCCCTGCACGCCCTTTGAAATGGCGGGCACAACCTGGCTGCGACCCGACATTCTGCAAAAGTGAGCGCCTACAATGCCCCCGGTCTGTCCTGCCCGCACTTGAGGCGCCAGGAGCGGGACCGTATAGTACCGACCGGACGGTATGAATGGCGACCAGTCTGAAACAGCGACGCGGTGAGGAGACCCGAGCGGACATTGTCCGCGTCGCCAGACGGCTTTTCAGCGAGCACGGCTATCACCGGAGCGCATTGGCCGATATCCAGGCGGCGACCGGATTGACCAAGGGTGCGTTCTATCACCATTTCCGCTCCAAGGAAGAGCTTGCGCTCGCTGTGCTCGATCTCGCCCGCCGGGAGTACACCGAGCAGTGGATCGAGCCGGCCATGCAGCACAAGACGCCCCTCGCCCGCATGACCGCGCTGATCGACACCGCGCTGGCTCTCAACGCCCGGCCCGAGTGGTGCAACTGCCAGATGCTCGCCACGCTGTGTGCCGAGATGACGACGGCGGACGAGCGTCTCCGCGAAGCCGTCCGCCAGATGCAGCTGATGGTGTTTGAACTCTGGCGCGATCTGATTCTGGAAGCGCACCGCCGCGGCGAGATCTCGCGCGGCATTGATGCAGCGGTGGCCGCCCAGTGGATTATGAGCACCATGTCCGGCGCGATCATGGCCCGCAAACTCGGAACGCTGCAGATCGAGCCGCACCGGCTCTTCGACCAGCTGAAAGGCACCCTCCTCGCCCCTCCGGTCAGCCACGCTGCACAGCAGCCTGTCCAGGCCTGACACGGCCCAAACCCTTGGTACTTCCCGGCTTACTCCTGAAGCCCCCTGCTGCCGCGTCATCCGCCGACTGCCCGGGCCTGCCGCTCCACACCGCGGAGACGAGTTTCGGGGGGTTCACTTTTCCTGCTGAGATTTCTCTTTGCGCCGGCGCGAGACGGAGGTACACTGGGCAGTCAGTGACGCAGATCGGCGGGGAGGTCGCAGATCATTCCGCTCTCCCCCAGCGCATTCCTCTGCGAGCAGATCCGGGCAACTGAATTCGATCACAGGTGACGCCCTCGGGCACATGTTCGGGAGCATCGGCGGTGTCGCACCCGCTTGGCTGGTCTGTAGAAACATGCAGTCCTGCGGGCAGCGCGCCGGCTTGATCGGGACGGGAGTCAAAGCACAGGGAGAATACCAATGAATCCTGGAAAGCTGTTTGCGATCGTGCTGCTGCTGTACGGTGTGGCGGCCAATGCCGTCAGCGGCGCTGAATGGGCAGTTGATTTCAACGACGGCACATTTCAGGGCATGATCCCGTACGATCCGCTGGCCGGCTACGGGATTACCGAGTTCACACCGTCCGTCGTGGACAAGGCGGCACGGCTGCAGTTTGCCGGCCTCGTTCCGCACCCCGACCAGGACAACGACTCCGGCCTGCTGATCTACCCGGTTCCGTTCGTGGACACGGTCGCCGAACTCCTCGTGAAGTACTCCACGAACCCCGCGCTGGCAGCAACCGTGGGCGATTCTGAGATCAATGCGGGCCTGCTGCTGCGGGTCAATCTCGACACGCTCAGCGCCTACATCGTGGTGCTGGACGACCGCGGTTACCTGCAGTTGCAGAAACTCACCGCCGGCAACGTGGAATCGCTCTGCCCGCCCAGCAGCGCCATCGATGTCGAGAACTTCGATCCGGCTTACGACTGGTGGGTTCGCGCGGAATGCAAAACGACCGCCAGCAGCGCGCTGGTGCGGGCCAAGGCCTGGCGGAAGAACACGCCCGAGCCGGCCGAGTGGACAATCGCGTGCGAGGATCCGGGGACGCCCTTCCCCGCAGGCGTGGTCGCCGTGGTCGCCAACGAGGATGGCGACATTCCAGGCAACTTCATCGACGTGGACGATGTCGCCGCCGGCAAGCTCCCCGAGCGCAACTGCGTCAACGGACAGGATGACGATGGTGACGGGGCAATCGACTGCCAAGATTCCGACTGCACCGAGCTCACCGCCTGCTCCTGCAATGATCCCTTCGCCGACGTGGACGGCGACAGCGACGTCGACCACGACGACTTCGGCATCTTCCAGCGGTGTCTGTTCAACCCGGTCGAAACGGCGGAGTGTGATTGCCTCGACCGGGAATATAAACCGGATAATACCTGGTTCGATCCGGCCGAGGACGGAGACGGCGACGTCGATCTGGACGATTTCGCGAAATTCGAGGCATGCGTCAGCGGCCCGGCCGTCCTGGCGGACAAGGCCTGCGACGACTGACCGCCGCCCGATCATCCGAGCCTTGCGATAACAACAGCGGCCGGCTGTCTCTTTTCTCAGACCGGCTTCTTGCACCACTTGCAGCCCTTCGCTTGACGAGCACGGAAGGCCCGGGGCATCATAGATCCCGCGGAGCAGACGTTTGCGCCCGCTACTCTTACGGAGCCGTGCTCATGACTGCCGCCTCTCTGATGCGCTCACTTGTTCTGGTCCTTGCTGCCGCCTCCTGTACCGCGGCCGCCGAACTGCCGAAACACGGCCGAATCCGCTTCGAAAAGAAGCAACTCGCCGACAACCTCGCCGAAGGCTGCGCCATCGCGGACGTGAACAAGGATGGTAAGCTCGACGTGATCGCGGGCCCCTCCTGGTACGAAGCACCGACCTGGAAGGCACATCCTGTTCGCGACATGAAGCCGCAGGGTCCGGAGAACCAGTTCTTCGGCACGAATGGCGACCACGCCTACGACGTCAATGGTGACGGCTGGGTCGACGTCGTAACCGCCTCCTGGTTCTCGGACAAGACCTTCTGGTACGAGAATCCCGGCAAGGACCTTGCCAGGGGAGAGAACTGGAAGGAGCACGTGATCAGCGAAGGCCGATCGGAGTGCGAAGGCACGCTCTTCCAGGACATCGACGGCGACAAGGTGCCGGAACTGGTGCTCAACCGGTGGAATGCGAAGACGCCGCTCACGATCGTGAAGATCACGCCCGGCCATGACGGCAGCGAGCCGAAGTTCCAGGTGATCGACGTCGGCGATCACTCCGGGCACGGCCTCGGCATCGGCGACATCAACGGCGACGGTCGCACCGACCTGCTGATCTCCGACGGCTGGTACGAAGCCCCGGCAAAGATCACCGGCGAGTGGAAGTTCCACAAGGCGTTCGGTCTTCCGCCGCACACCTCGCTGCCCAACATCGTGACGGACCTGACCGGCGACGGGAAGAATGACGTGATCATGGGCCAGGGGCACGATTACGGCCTCATCTGGTTCGAGCAGGGCCCCGTAAAGGAAGGCGAGATCACCTGGACAAAACACGATGTCGACAAGAGCTTTTCTCAGGTTCACTGCCTGGCATGGGAGGATCTCGACGGCGACGGAAAGAAAGAGCTGATCACCGGCAAACGCTGGCGAGCTCATAATGATGGCGACCCCGGCGCGGCCGAGCCGATCTGACTGGTCAGGTTCCTTTGGGACCCATCCCGTCAGACGTTCGAACGCGACGTGATCAGCTACAACGACAACGTCGGCACGGGGATGCAGATCCGCGTGGCCGACCTCGATGGCGACGGACGCAAGGACATCGCCACCGCCGGGAAGACCGGGACGCACATCCTGTTCAACCGGGGTCCGCGACAGGCCCAGGCTTCGCGGTAGTCACCGGAACCGGCAACTACGGTCCCATCGGCACTTGCGCCAGCAGTCCGAGTCCGATCGTCGGGATCGGCAGGAGGAGGTCCGCGACCGCGGCGATCCGGACGGGCCATGTTCGAGCGAACGCCAGCGCGAAAACGCCTCCGCAGATCGCCAGGAGGCCTCCCGCAATCATCCAGCGACCGACCCGCGACGCGTCCGCTGGCGACATCGGTCCGTGGAAGAGCCACAGCGGCATTCACGTCGCAACGGCGAGCAACAACCCGAGTGTCACCAGGATCCTGGCGCGCATCGTTGTCGGCTCTCCCGTGGGGACAACGGACAACTCGACGAGGTGAATTGGGCGATCCCGGGTACGATCCGGGAACCTCTACCTTGTAAGGGTAGCGCTCTGGCCAATTGAGCTAATCGCCCGGAAAAGCCGTCGGCTATGGGCTGGCAGCTATCAGCCTCGACGACCCGTCGAGGCTCTATGACCAGCGTACGTGGCGCGGGCAACGTTTGCAACCAGGCACCGTACCACCTCGCCAATCTCTCAAGCATCGCACAGTGCGTAAGCCACGACAGCCCCTCTGTGCTGAGAGCTGACAGCTCACAGCTTCTTCTCACTCCCTCCACATCGCCTGGTAGCCCACGTGCATCATGTAGTGATCCAGCAGAATGCACGCCGTGAACGCCTCCGCCACCGGCCAGATCCGGGCCACCAGCGTCGGGTCGCGCCGGGTGACCGCCTTCAGCACCTCGTTCCCGCGCGACACCTTGTCGATGGTGTGCTGGTCCTTGCTGATCGTCGGCGTCGGCTTGACCGCCAGGCGCACCACGATGTCCTGCCCGGTTGTCAGGCCCCCCGTGATGCCGCCCGCCTGGTTGCTCTTGAAGTAAACCTGCTTCTGCTCATCCGCGAAGAGTTCGTCATTGCACTCCGAACCGGTGAGATTCTTGACGGCAACGCCTGCCCCGACCTCCACCGCCTTAACGGCACCGATACTCAGCATCTTTCCGAGTTCGCCGTCCAGCTTGCGGAACACCGGCTCGCCCATGCCCGCCGGCAAACCGGTCGCGACGACCTCCACAAGTCCGCCGCTCGAATCGCCCGCCTTCTTGATTTCGATGATCTTGGCGACCATCTCGTCGGCCGTCGCGAGATCCGGGCAGAACAGGCTTGGATGCACGCCGTACTCCCTGCGGATCTTCTCCTCGTCCATCGGCACGGAGGCGAACTTGCCGATCATCGCCTCGACCTCCGACAGGACAGGCGTCTTCTCGAGGAAACGCATGCCCGGCCGGATGCGCCCGGACTCGTAGACGAACTTCCAGATGGGATCGTGCTCGCGTCGGATCTTCCGGTATGCGGCCGCCTTTTCTCGGATCGCCGCCATCGGCATCTCCGGCATCACCACGCCGGCCGCCTCGCGGACGTACGCGGTCACCTCGATGCCGTGCTGCGCGAGAATCCGCTTGGCAAACACGCCGGCCGCCACGATCGTGGAGGTGTACCGCCCACTGAAGATCCCCGCCCCGATCGCGTCGTCCCAGTGGTCGTACTTCATGTACGACGCGTAGGAGGCGTGCCCGGGCCGCGGCGTTCGATTCGTCACCTGGTACTGCTCGATGTGCTCGAGGTGGCGGTCGAGGTTCGGCAGCAGGATCGTCACCGGCGTTCCGTTGGTGTGCAGCGCGTTCTTGAACCCGGGAAGCGTATCGGCCGCGTTCACCCCCGTGTAGATGATCGGGATGTCCGGTTCGCGCCGCGGAGACGTCAGTTCCCCCTGCCCCGGCTTGCGGAGCAGCAGGTCCTGGTAGATCTCCTCCTCCGTGACGAGCAGCCCCGGCGGCACTCCCTGCAGGTGCGTGATCAACCCGTCCTGGTACGAACCGCCCGCTACCGTGACGCGGAAAAGCGTGCCCAGATCACAACCCAGCATGGTGATATCTCCTGCTGCTCTCGTGTTTGTCGCAGGCCCGCCTGCGATCGCCGCTATGCGGTGGACGTTCTAAGCTCCGCCAGCCGGCGCGTCAAAACCTCGACTCCCTCCGCCACGCTGAGCCGGTCGAGATCGATCACCAGGTTCGCGAGCCGCTCGTACTCGGGGGCGCGTTCGTTGCACATCCTCAGGAAATGCCCCTTCGGGTCCTGCGGGTCGAGAAACGGAGGAATGCCCCCGCGTTTCACGCGGGCGAACAGTTCGTCCGACGGCACCCGTAAATAGACGACCGGGCCGATCGGCTGCAGCAGCCGGTTGATCGTGCTGTTCAACGCCGTCCGCCCGCCGAGGGCCGCGACCGCCGTGCTGCCCGGGCGGTCCAGCTTGAGGTACAGCTCGCAGACGGCGTGCCCCTCGATCCGGTGAAAGTAGGCCTCCCCGCGCTCGGCGAAAATCTCGCGGACCGACTGCCGTCGCCCCGAATCGCACGCGTGGAGGTTCTCCATCATCTCGTCGACATCGTAAAAAGCGCAGCCCCATCGCCCGGCCAGCGCACGACCGATCGTGCTCTTGCCGCAATGCTTCATGCCGATCAAAACAACGTTCATGTCCAGTGCAGTTTCCGACGAGGCCGCGAGACGTCATCGTCGTCGCTCGTCTTCAGATCCGCCAGGTGGTGCGTATCTCCCCACTGCCACAGCATCCACGAACCGTTCTCGATCGCGACCACGTTGATGCTGGCGTTCCAGAGCGCGCACCGTCGCGGCGCGCCCAAAGGCAGGCCCGCCACCCGCCGGAAGATCGCGCTCAGCACGCCGCCGTGCGTCACCACCGCGACACGCTGCCCGGCGTGACTCGCTGCGATCTCCTCCGCGCAGGCAATGACCGCATCGTAGCGATGCCGCGCGCTTTCGCCCTCCGGGATCACGTAGTCCGGGTCCCCGGACGCGAGCCGCCCGTAGCACTCCGCGTGATGCTCACGGCACTCCGCGGGCGTGAGGCCCTGCAGGATGCCGAGATGTCGTTCGCGGAGCCGCGCGTCGGTTCGGATCTCCAGCCCGGTCGCTCGCGCGATGGGTTCTGCGGTCCGCATCGCCCGGGCAAGATCACTGCTGTACAGCGCCCCGGGCGGATCGCTTCCCAGCCGTCGTGCCAGCGCCTCGGCCTGCCGCAACCCGAGCGGCGTCAGATCGCTGTCCAGGTGCCCCTGCTGGCGGCCCGCCGCGTTCCAGATCGTCTCGCCGTGGCGGATCACCAGCAGTTGCGTGACGCCACTGCCGTTCGTGGTACCCCCGCGCCCCGCCATCAGTTGTCGGGCTCCATCGCCACGCTGCCGCCGAGAAGATTCATGCAGGAGACGAAGGTGGGGAACGTTACCTCGACCGCCTCCGCCGTGGCGATGCGCGTTTCGCCGGAGGCCGCCGATCCCGCGACCGCCAGAGCCATCACCACGCGGTGATCGCCGTGCCCGTCGACCTCCGCCGGCTGCAACCGGCTCTCCTCGATGACCAGCCCGTCCGGGCGCTCGCTGATCCGCGCTCCCATCTTCGTCAGTTCCTCGCGCATCACGGCGATCCGATCCGTCTCCTTGATGCGCGCCTGGGGGACATTCACCAGCAGCGTCCGCCCGCGGGCAAAGCACCCGACCACCGCCATCATCGGCAGCGCGTCCGGCGTCGCGTTCAGGTCGAGTTCGCAGCCTTGAAGGCTGCCGCCCCGCACCCGCACGCCATCCGCCGTCACGTCGATCCGAGCTCCCATCTGCCGCAGGTAGTCGATGACTGCCTTGTCGCCCTGCGTATCCTCCATGTCCAAACCGCGCACGAGAATGTCGTTCTCTCCAAGCGCACCGGCCGCGAGGAAGAAGGTCGCGGAAGAGAAGTCCGCCGGCACGCGCCGCGTAAACGCCTGGTATTGCTGCCCGCCCGCGACGCGGAATCGACGCAGTTCCTCTCGCTCCAGCCGGATGCCGGAACGCTCCAGCCAGTCGAGCGTGATGTGCACGTAGGGACGCTCGTTCAGCAGTGGAACCTCGATGTCCGTGTCGCCGTCCGCGAGCGGCGTGTTCAGCAGAAGGCTGCTCAGGAACTGGCTGGTCACCGCCTCGATGCTGGTGCGCCCACCCCGCAGTCGCCCGCGAACCACAACCGGTGCGCAACCGTTACCGCGGGTGCTCTCGACCCTGGCGCCCAGGTCCGTCAGCGACTGCGCGAGCGCCAGCAGCGGCCTCCGGCGGATCTGGTCGTCGCCCGTAAAAACCGCCATGCCATCCGTTAGCAGGCAGGCCGAACCGGCCGCCAGGCGCAACGTCGTGCCCGAGTTCCGCACGTCAATGACATCCGCCGGCACCGACGGCCGGCCTGCCATCCCGTCAACGCGCCAGCACGCCGGTTCGCGGTGAATCGTGGCCCCGAGGGCGGAGTAGGCCCGCACGGCCGCCAGCGTATCCGCCGACTCCAGTGGAGCCTCGATGCGCGACGCTCCACTGGCAAGCGATGCGATCGCCACCGCCCGGATTGTGTGGGATTTCGAGCCCGGGATTTCAACCGACCCGCTCAGGGTGGATTTTCGACAGACAAGCTCCATCGGGACCTCCCCCCGCCGGACCTGCGCCGGGGGCCGCATTATAAATGAAAGAGCACCGGCAGGGCAGGCGGCGCCCAGCCGGTGCTTCGTTCGTTGGCGGATCAGGCATCGCGCCGCAATGAGACTTTCCGGTCCTCGTCAGCGTCCCATGAGACCGGACGCCTACTGCAGCACGTTTGATCCGGTGTTGCTCCCGTAAATCAGGTACATCTCGCCGGCGTCGTTCCGCCGCTGGCTCGGTTCCAGCGGATTCACGTAATCCGCAAGGCTGACGCCGATCAGGATGTCCGCAAAGCCGTCGGCATTCACGTCACCGGCCGCGCCGACGAAGTCGATCGGCGCCTCTTCCGCGGTCCCGACCACGTACGGACTGACGAAAATGTTGCCGGGGAGTTGCTCCGTGCCGACCTGGTTGAGGAAGAAGGTATTGTTCGCCAGGTGCGGTCCGCCGAACACCAGGTACGCGACGCCGCGACGAAGCTGCCCGTTGACGGTTCGCGTTTCGTTCGGCGAACAGATCAGCAGGTCGTCCGTGCCGTCGCCGTTGAAGTCGCCGACATTCGAGATGATGCTGCCCGCCTGCCCGCCGGCCTGGCCGCCTTGGAAGCGAACGCCGGGAAGTTGTGCGGTGCCGACCTGGTTCACGGTGAAGATGTTCTCGCCTGTGAGCCGGCGCCCGCCGAAGACGATCCCGACGAATCCGGCGTCCGCCCCGGCCGGGCCGTCTGCCACGGGCGAGGAGAAGCCGATGTCGGGTACGCCGTCGTGGTTCAGATCACCCACGAGGGCCTGCATCGTCCCGAATCGATCGCCGTTGTTCGTGCCGCGGATTTCCATTCGCGGCGGGTTAATCAGTCCGAGGTCCATGCTCGGGAAGTCCTGCCGACCGAACAGGACGTACACGATTCCGCTGTCCACGAAACCGCTGCGATCAGCCCCCGGGGCTCCCATGAGGATGTCGCGGCTGCCGTCGAGGTTGTAGTCCCCGCCCGGCTGGGCATAGCCCAGTTCGTCGCCGATCGCCTGGCCGACAATTGTGTTGTACGAGGGATACCAGATGACGCGCCCCGGATCCTCACACGTAAACCCATCGGTGTCGTAGTAGGGGAACGACTGCGAATTCGGCGAGAACCGCGTGAAATCCTGCCCGGGCGTGTAGATCACCGAGCCCTTGCCGCGCCAGGAGTTCGGAGCCGAAATCAGGACAGTGGTGCCATAGCGGCCCGAGATCCCCAGAGACGTGTTCGTCATCGGCGGCATCGTGCTGACCGTCTGGCCAAACAGGTTGTCGGTGATGATGCTCCACCCCTGTGGCTGCGTCTCTGTTATGTCGAAGTCGTCGTACCAGCCGCCGCGCCACCGCGCTCCGAATGGCGACGAACCGTCGCGGGGTTGGCCAACGGCATTGGCACTGATGGGGGATGCGCCCATGCGAACGATATTCCCGCCCGTCCCGTTCAGCCCGTTCCGACTGCTGACCAGGATGGCGTAACCCCCGTTGATCGGCCACCTCTGTGTAAGATCAAGGTCGTTGCTGCAGATGAATCCCCCGTTCGACCCTTCCCGGAAATCCCTGTTGTACAGGAAGTCATCGAGGCAGTCAGCTGACCAGGGGTTTGGAAGCAGATCGCCGTAGCAGACCGGCGGATCGTCACCATCCGAATCAGGGCACGTGCACCGCAGCGGATCATCGATCACATTATCGAACAATGCTTCCACGTACGGCAGCCCGACGAGGATTTCCGGATGCTCATCGCCGTCGACGTCATTCACCCGAGCCAGAGACGCGACCCCCTGCGTACCCGTCGTAAACGGCATCGTCAGTTGCGTGCCGCTGTAGAGGACGCCGACACTGTTGAGCGGAACCTCGCTGCCGAATTTCTGACCCTCACGACCCATGACCACGTGTGCGGAGCCGACGTTCCCCACCTCGAACGGGCGCCCGAACCGGCTCGCGATGACGAAATCATCCACGCCGTCACCGTCGACATCGCCCGCGTCCAGACCCGTCGATCCGGCACGCCCGCCGGCGTCAAATCCGAGGAATTTCGAGCCGCTGACCGTCCGCCCGACGGTGCCGAGATCCACCAGGCCCGAACCCAGCGCCGTGACATTCACCGTTCCGGTCGAATACCCGTGGACCGGACCATTGATGTGATCCCAGATTGTCGCCCGTGGGAAGTAAGGATCCCCACCCGGCCGTGGCGGAATCTGCGCGACGTCCACCGTGAGCGTCACCGTGATCGGCGTGGTCGGATCCGCGGGGTTTGGTGCCAGATCGGGACTCGCGCAGTTCGTCGACTTGGTGAAGCAGCCGAGCACGATCGCGCCGTTGATCTGGAGCGGGAAGCTGCCGGACTGACAGGCCTGAATCAGGTTCAACTCGGCCGATGCGCTGCTGAGATCGAGATCGTTGCTGGGATTGTTGTCGTAGTCCAGCAGCAGGATGATGTCGGGGTTCTGGCCGCTCGGCCCGTTGTCAACGTCTGCCCCGCAGTACGCGAGCGCCAGTTGGTCGTTCTGCGACACGCCCAGGTTGAGTCTCGGCTCGGTCAGGAAAATCGTCGGCGCCGCGTTGCCGGGGAGCAGCCCCGGTCCGAACAGCAGCAAGCGGCCGCCGGCCACGACAATCTGCACCGGATTCGCGCCGTCCGAAACCTGCGCGACGATGCGGTAGGTCCCCGGGTTGAGCGGCGGTGCGAGGGCGCTGGTATTCAGGACAAACGACGTAACCCCGGTGTCCTCAAAGACGATCGGCAGAATCACGCGCTCGTTGCCATTGCCGAAGTTCTCATCCTGATCGAGGTAGAGTGTCGCCGACGCGTTGCTGTCCGGATCGGCGAACGTCCACGCAATCGTAATGCTGTCGCCCACCTCCCGCGAGACGTCCTGGGTCGGCGTGGTAAACGTGAAGGTTGGCGGCGTGTTGCCCGACCCGCCGGTGTCATCGCCTCCACCGATCGTGCCGTCGATCGGCTCGAGGACGACTGAACTGGGGCACCCCTGACCGAAAATCAGAGGCAGGACAGCCAGGAGCACACCTGCGAGTGCGATCCCGATGCGAGGCATTCGGCGATGTAACATGCGACTTGCGTCCTTTGCCGCGTGGGCTCGAGCGTGCAGTCGGAAGGCTATTGCTGAGCTTGTCCGCCTTATGGACAACCGACGGTGCGGATCCATCCGCAGCCGAACCGGGACGGCGGTATTCTACGAGAGCCTCAAAAGTCCGGTCAAGAAATGCAAGGTCCTGAAACTCCCGATGTTGCCGTCGGTCAGCCGCTTCGGAGCCGGGCAAGCTCAGCCAGCCGGGGAACCTCGGCAGTGGGGTCTCCGGAGCCGAACACGGCTGAGCCCGCCACGAATGTGTCGGCCCCCGCCATGGCGGCCGCGGCGATTGTCTTCGGGCCGATCCCACCGTCGATTTCCAGCCGCTGATCCGCTCTCAGCCCCGGGCGAATCACCCGGACCTTTTCCAGCGACTCCGGCATGAACGCCTGCCCCCCGAATCCGGGCCAGACGCTCATGACCAGCACCATGTCCACATCGTTCAATATCGGCTGGATGGCCTCCGCGGGGGTAGCAGGATTGAGCGTCACGCCGACCGAGGCGCCGAGGGAGCGAATCTCCTCGATCACCCGCAGCGGCTCGCGCACAGCCTCGATGTGGAAGGTGAGGTGATCGCTGCCGGCCTTCACGAAGGCGGAGGCGTACCGCATAGGGTCGCTGATCATCAGGTGCGTGTCGAAAAGCAGCCGGGTGAGGGCCCGCAGACGCTCGATGACCGGCACCCCGAAACTGATATTCG
>CAZJTF010000086.1:0-20727 GCA_964548565.1 uncultured Planctomycetales bacterium
ACCTCGGCCGCAAGGTCCTCTCCGATGTCATAAGGGTCGGACCCCAGTTTCGCCACGGCCCGACAGAAATCCCTCTCCTCCGGCGACTGCAGGCTGCTGCAGATCCCCGACCATTCTTCTTGGAGCCATGAACCCGTTATCCCCACCTCCGCAAGCCGCTGCGCGACGGCTTGAACGAAGTCCGTCAGGGATTGTTGAACGGATTGGAGCTTCGCGCTGCACCAGCCGTCGGCGATAAAGTCCACCGGCTGATGCTCGGTGCGCCTGGAATGCCATTCGATCCTGACAGACTCTCCCTGTGGGACAAGCCTCAGGTCAGGATAGGAATAGCCGTCTCGCGCCCGGATCAACGAATGTCGTTCCGCGTATTCCTCCCGGCCGGGCGCATACGATTCCGCCAGCAGGGTCCACCAGTTGGCAGTAATCCACTCGGCGAGAGGATACAATGGCACGAGAATCTGAGTTCGCACAGTCTTCGATCGCTTGTCGAACGCCTCCGTCACAACGTGCTGGTCGACGTCGATGAGGAACGACGCAAACGTCGCGGCTATTTCCGGCCGCTCCCTCGCCGAGGAAGGCACCCACTCAAAGCTGAATCGCAGGCTCATGCCCTGAACCCCCGTACCACTTCATCTCGCTCCAGGGGATGGCCCTTGTATTCTCCAGTCTCATTTCTCATCAGGCGCGCCTCGTATGTGATATCCCCAACCTTGTGCCATACGTACTCCGGGAAATCGCGTTGCCACGTCCCGACGTTACCCTTTCGGATCGCCTCCCTGAGCCACTGCTGGATATCTTCCCGCCGCCAGGCGAGGTCGCGGGGACAGATGCTCGCATCCGCCCGTGGAGCCGGAGCATCCGTTACAAAGCTGGGGCAATCCTTATGATGCGGACTGCCCACATAAACAGCTCTTTCGGCCACGGCCTCGAGATTCAGCCCCTCGGGCGGCATGCAAACGCAGTAGTGCTTTGGGTTCCGGCGTTTTCGGCGTGGCGGGACCATGGTTTGAATCGTCCTCAGTCACTCTCCTGGTCCGATGTTAGCTTGATTCTAGCATGAAGTAAGTTCTTGCGCCAATTCCAGTTGCGGAGTCCCCGATCGACCCGTGAATTGCTCAGCGCGCCGCGACAGGGCGATGTTCCGAAACGAATGCTCCGTCGATCCGCGCCCGGTAAGATGGAGGGATGGAATCGCTTAGCCTGATGGGCCGGGTTCGTGTGGTGCTGGTGCGGCCGATGGTCGCGGGGAACATCGGGTCGGTCGCGCGGCTGATGGAGAACTTCGGGGCCGGGGCGCTGGTGCTCGTGGAGCCGGAGGCGTCGCCGGTCGCGCGCGAGGCGCTGGAGCGCAGCACGCGCGGCGAGCACCGCCTGCACGCCGCCCGGGTCGTGGCAACGGTGGCGGACGCGCTCGAGGGCGCGGTCTACGCGGTCGGGGCGAGCCGGCGGCGCGGGCCGACGCACCAGGCGGAGGAGCTGTCGCCGCGGGACCTGGGCGCGCTGGTGCGGTCGAAGCTGCCCGACGGCGACGTGGCGATCCTGCTGGGGCCGGAAGACAACGGCCTCTCGCGCGAGGACCTCGTGGCCTGCGACCAGGTGGTGCGCATCCCCGCGCAGCCGGGCTACCCGACCCTCAACCTCTCGCACGCAGGCGCCATCTGCCTGTACGAGATCTTCGCGTCGGTCGTGAGCGAGAAAGCGCTCGACATCCCGGCGCCGCGCCGCCGGACCGAGCCGGCCGACGCCGCCATGATGGCCCGCCTCATGGACAAGCTGCAGCACGCGCTGCTGACGATCGGCTACCTGCGGCCCGAGAAGCCGGACCACTTGGTCTTTCCGATCCGCTCGATCCTCTCACGCGCGGAGCTCACGCGCGCCGAGGCGCAGATCCTCATGGGGCTGGCGCAGCAGATCGAGGAGTTTGCGAGGTACGGAAAGAAGGAGTAGACCACGCGTTCGCGTCAGAGCTGCCCGACGACCGGCGACAGCGGCGGCCGTGCTGCCGGTGTTTCCTCGATGACGACGAGCCGGCGCTTGACGCTCGCTTCCGGCCGGGAGATCCACCCGACCGCCAGGAACGACACCGCATAGATCGCCAGGAACACGCTGAACGCGATCCGATCCGTCGTCATGTAAATCGCCCAGTTCGCCAGGCAGTACGCCCCGATCAGCATCTCGAGGAACCACAGCGACTGGAACTTGCGGGTCTTGTAGCGGCTGGCCATGCGTGCGGCCTGGGTGCTGCCCGATTTCGGTGTTCGCACGAACTCGCCGCCGCGGGTGGTGAAGCCCTTGATCACAGCCAGCGCGTTGTTGATTGCCATCCCGGTTCCCAGCAGCATCATGGCCGGTACCGTTCGCAGCCCGGACGATCCGCCGCCCAGGATGTATCGGGCATAACCGTAGGTGAGCGGCGGCGCGAGCGAACTGAAGATGACCATCGTCCAGCCGCCGATGAAGCACCAGAGGTAGGGGATCGGGTCCACCATGAGCAGCATGGGCCGCGCGAGAAGCGCCAGGAACACCATCCACAGCGCGACGGAGTAGTGGGTCAGGTGCACCGTGGCCTCCAGCTTGCGGTGCAGGCCGATGGGCGCCCTCCAGATGCGCGGCAGCAGCTTGACGGCCGTCTGGATCGAGCCGGTTGCCCAGCGGCGCTGCTGGGCCTTGAGGGCATTGATCGTGTTCGGCAGTTCCGCCGGGCAGGCGAGCTCCAGGCAGAAACCAATGCGCCAGCCGGCGAGCTGCGCGCGATACGAGAGGTCGAGATCCTCCGTCAACGTGTCCGCCGACCAGCCGCCGACCGCCGGGTCCTCGATGGCGGCCTTGCGCCAGATGCCGGCGGTCCCATTGAAGTTCATCATCAGGCCGTTCCAGGCCCGCGCGCCCTGTTCGACCGCGAAGTGGCCGTCGATCCCAACGGACTGGGCCTTTGTCAGCCAGCTTTCGGCCGCATTCAGATGCGCCCAGCGGCCCTGCAGGCAGGCGAGTTCTTCGTCGCGAGCAATCAGCGGCATCGACCGACGCAGGAAGTCCACCGGCGGTATGAAATCCGCGTCGAAGATGGCGACGAACGGGTGCTTGCAGCGGGCAAGCCCCTCACGCAGCGCCCCGGCTTTGAAGCCGGCGCGGTTCTCGCGCCGGATGACCTCGATGTCCACGCCCTCCGCCCGCAGCCGACGGACCGTGCGGTCCACGAGGAGTCGCGTCTCGTCGGTGCTGTCGTCGAGGACCTGGATGGAGTGCTTGCCGCGCGGGTAGTCCATGGCGGCCGCCGCGCGGATGACGCGCGTGGCCACGTCGGCCTCGTTGTAGATCGGCAGCTGCGTCGTCACGCCGGGCCAGGCGTCCTCGGGCGTCTCAGCGCGGTACCGCTCGATGAACTGCTGCTGCTCGGCCTTCAGCATGCCGTGACGGCGCCGGAACAAATACACGAGGACGTACAGGTGCAGTCCGTAAACGGCCAGCATGGCGGTGCCGATGAGAAACACGCCGACAAAGATCGTGTCGATAACAGCGTTCACGGCTGTGCGCCCCTCGAAGTATTCTGCCCGCGCCCGCGCGACGCGAGGCAGTGTTGACGCAGGATGGATTCAGCGGCGGCTACGCCAGCAACGCGCGTCACGACCGGCTGGTGCACCCCATCCTCAGGCGGGACGCCGGGAAACTCGCCCGCGCGCGACCCCGATGAGCCCGCGGCGCCCAGTCCGCAGTTGCTCAGCAGTCCACGATAGTTGTCACAGGAGGGGGTGTCAACGACAGTCGCCCCGAGCTGGCGCAGGTTCAGTCTGGCCCGATAATTACGGCTGCCCGGGGTGGACTGCGGCCATCGACCGGAGCCGTGAGCTGCGGCGGCTCAGGCGGTCTCGCGTTCTGCCTGGAACCGCTCAACGGCTTCACATCGCCCCGGATTCTGGCAGCAGACATCGCGAATGAATTCGTAATAGACGTCCTTGTTCAGCCCGTACTCGGCCCGGAGGCTGCACTTGAGGGCGATCCGGGGGCGGCTTGTCGCTCGCCCAAGGATCATGGACTGGATGTACACCTGGTTTCGCCCGGCGAAGCACCGCATCTTGCCGTTCAGGGACCGCTCGAGGACCGACAGGTTCGACTGCAGTTCCTCTTCGCTGATCGGCGGCGGGCCCGCATCCGCCTTCTTCTTCGCCTCGATGGCGGTCACGATCGCTTCCTGCATCCGTTCCGGCGTGACGGGGCTCTCCAGGATGGCTTTGGCGCCGAGCTTCATCAGGGCCGGCTGCGCGGTGCCCGCCCCGCGTCCGAGGACCGCCACCACGGGCGTCTTGAGCACGTTGTCGCGGAGGTACTTCAGAAGGCGGAGACCTTCGCCCTTCTCGCGGTCATGCCCGACGACAATCACGTCCGGACGTCGGCGGGCCATCTGCTTGATGCCATTGACCAGATCAACAGCGCCCTCCACCTCGTGACGGCCCCGGAGCAGCGATTCCAGGTGCGTACGGGTGGCCTTGTCGTGATGAATGACAAGGACGTGATGCAAATCGGACCTCCCCCCGTTGAAAGGCGGGCGCCAGAGGCGGTGCGGAGTCTCGTTCCAGGCGGCAAGAAGCACGGCGGCAGGCGCCGCCGGCTCCGCCTGAGGGGAGTATAGCGTTGCCCACGTGCCTGATCTACCACTGCGGCGGGGACCGCAAGCGAGCGGGCGGGACTCAGCCCGGCCGTGTCGCGGACCTCAAACACCCCGGATCGAGAGACTGCCAGAACGAGAGTGGGCGGTCACGCCGGGGGCTTGAACCCGCCGACGAACACGACCCGGGCGATTCGACAAGCCGGCATCCGCCCCCGACAATGCGTCCGGACCTTTGACGGAGGAAATCAGGATGCCGAGCGTCTTCACCAACATGCTGGAAGGCCGGGAGGTCGGCCGTTTCGTCTACCAGGACGAGTACACGGCCGCCGTCGTGTCCAATACGCCGGTCAAACCGGGCCATTGCATCGTGTTTCCCCGCCAGGAAGTCACCAACTGGCTCGATCTCCCGCCCGAGTTGGCGGCCCGGCTCGTCGCGACCTGCCAGAAGGCGGGGCGGGCGATCCAGCAGGTCTATCAGCCCAAGCGCGTCACCCTGACGATCATCAGCATCGTCGTCCCGCACGTGCACATTCACCTCGTCCCGGCAAACAGCGTCCCCGAGGTGGATTTCACCCAGCAGGACCAGAACGCCGACCCGCGCGCCCTCGATGAATCGGCGGCAAAGATCCGCGCGGCCCTGGGCACGAAGTAGTTCCGCGAGCAGGACCCACCAACATGATGGTACGTCTCACCGCCAGGTCGCGCGGCGCGTCGGTCGCCCGTGCGATCGTGATCCTCTTATGCCTCCCAGTCTTCGAGATCACCGCAGCTGCGTCCACGCTGGATGCGAATGACGTTCGGCGCGACTCCTGCCGCGCCCGCGGTACGTCGACCCGGTCAACGAGGTTTACCACCTGACCGATGCGGCGCGTCTGCAGGTTGCGGGCACGGACCTCGAGCGCTGCCGTCAGATCGGGGAACGCTTCGCCGATCTGGTGCAGGAGGAGTTTGGCATCCGCGTGGCCGTCGACGAGCCGAAGCGCGCGGATACCTGGCAGCTCACGTTGTGGGAGGGGGGCGCCGCTGGGGACCAGTGGGACAGCGACATCCTCGGGGACGCCGTCCCCCGCACGCTCCCCGCAAGGCGGTGAGCGCGGGCTTCCGCTGTCGTCTGCTCGACGCGTATCCCATCGTCAACAGTGATGCCGGCCGTGACGGGCGGCGCGGCATGCGGTGCGAATCAACCCGGGGAGTCACAGCGCATCGTGACCTCGTACTCCGAGATCGTTTCGCCGGCCCGCCAGTTGCGCTCGCCGGACAGGTGATTGAGGATCAATTCGTCGGTGGCCCGGCCCCGTTCAGGCTTGGACGCGCCCCTGTACGAGATCCGCAGTGGTTGGGGGCTGCTGATCCGCAGAACGCCGTCAACTGTGATCGCGCGGACCGCCTCGGCGCCGAACGTCTTGCCGCTGCAGGCGGATACCTCGTTGTCGCGCCCGTCGATCGTGATGACGCGCAGGCCCCGCTCGTGAATCCATAGCCGGTTATTCAGAATGCCGACAAGACCGGTTGCGATGTCCGCGGTTCGCACGTCGTTCGATGCCGTGAGCCGCTCGCGCACGGTAAAGGTCCCGTCTTTCCGTGATGTGTACGTGAGGTGCGCACGGATCTTGCCGTCCCCGTGGTCCACCACCAGTTCGGTGACGAAGCCGTCGCTAGCCGGTTGTACGAGCACGTCGCGGAGCTTGACGGCCAGAGGTTCCTTCCCGTCCGCCAGACGAACCGAGCCGACGCCGCTGCGAAGGTGGGGCGAAACGATGCGGTCGAGCCGGTACGGCACGCATTGCGCCATGACGCCCGTCCCCCAACTCACGGTATGTACGGCCGCCGGCGTGCGGTGGATCAGGATCTTCGCGGACGCGAGGTGCCGCACACCGATGCGCTGCGGATTCCCCTGGGCCAGGCTCTTCGCGAAGTGCAGCGACAGCCACGCGACTCCCTGCATGTACAGCTTGTCCGCCTCGGCCGAGGCAAAGAAGTTCTCGCCATCCGCGAAAATCTGGCCGGACGGCGAACGGCCCTGCATCGCCTCAAGCGCCCGCAGAGAGCGATCAGCAAGCTCCCATGCCTCCGGATCGCGCCCGAAAACCGCCATGGCGACGTGCGGGAAGAGCCAGTCGGGGTTGCGGAAGAGCGTCCAATCCTGGCCCGAGGGATACACGAATCCGCCATCGGGCAGCGCGAACCACTTGAGATTCTCGTAGATGCCCGGAACGTTGTAGAGCAGCGCCTCCGGGGCCGGTCGGCCTGTCATGGCGTAATCGAGCGAGCTGCACAGGAGCAGGCTGAAGGCGGTCATGTAGTCCGGGTGCACGATGCGGTGGTTTTCGAGCGTGAAATCGTCATAGATGTTGGCGCCGGTAAACTGCTCCGAGATCGGCCGCCCATCCACGAGCGTCATGGCGTTCTTGTCCGCCGCCCGCAGGAATGACGAGAGCGCCCATGTGTGGAATTGCGTTTCCCACGTACTCCGGCGCGCGTCGCCCGGCATCAGCAGCACGGCCGCCGACAGCACGCCGCTGTTCCACGCGTTTTCCTCGGCCTTCGTGTCCGCGCGAACCTGCGCGGGCGGCTGCATGGCGGCGATACGGTCCGCCTCGTGCGCCACGACTCGTCGCACGCTGGCAGCCAGTTCCTCCGGCAGGTCGGTATCCAGGAACCAGGCTGCCCGTCCAAGCGATCGTGCCCAGTGGGCGGACTGCCAGTGTTCCCCCCACGGCTTACCGTCGCCCGTCGGACGGCGCCCGGTGACATGCGTTTCGACCAGGTAGCGCGTCATGGGCAGGATGCGCTCGTGCAGCAGTCGCTCGCGGGACATGCCGACCACGCGCTCGTCATACGGGCCGAACCGGTAGAGGAACGCCAGGCCGCAGACGATCCCGGTGTTGGGCCGGACATGGTTTACATCGCTGCGGCTCTCGGTGGCCAGCATCAGTGAAGGGGCCTCGCTCCACGGGTGCACCGAGGCGAGCAGGTGACGAGCCAGACGCTGGGTCGAGAGATAAATGCGGTCCGCGCGATCCTGGAGCGCGGGATCCGCCAGTTTCGGCAGAGACCACCGCATGCCCTCTGCAGGCGCGGCGTCACCCGGATCGACGAACAGCACGCTCACATACAACGGCAGCAACCGGACGAGCAATGGCACCTTCCGCATCGACGGAGTCTCCTTCTACGGGCGCACAGGCCCATCGGCGCCGAATCATGGGCAACATCCGGGCCGGGTCAAGTGGATCAGTCGTGCGATGAGTCGTGTGGTACGGTCTGACCTCGCCGTCAGTACGGCGAAGACAGGCTGTGGAGCGGCGAAGGATCGGTGCGGGTCTCAGTGATGAACAGGCACCCGAGCGTGGCACGCGTGCCGACGCTTGCGCAGCCGGACCGTCTCGGGCGCCTCGGCCAGGCAGGTTCCCAGCACCCCAACACCCAGCTTGAGGTGCTGAAGCGTGTTGCGGACGTATTCTGCGGGCATGGTACCCACCTCGGGGAAGCCAGCCTCGTCAGGCGTGAGCTTCTCCCAGTTGGCGAAGAGACGGCCCCACTCGCTGTGCAGGACGTCCTGCACCCGGCCGGTGCCGTTCCGCGGGTACCAGTAGAGATCGTGGTACAGGACGCTCGCGATGTACGCCCACGGGGCCATCCAGGTCTTGAGCGACCACTCCAGCGCGGTCTTGAGCCGGCCCCAGTAGATCTTGTGCTGCATCCGGCTGGCGAACGTCATCTTGTTGTAAGGGCCGTCGAAGTGCCAGTTTTCGGAGGCGGCATCGAGATCGCCCACGACTTCGATGTCGCGCACGTCGCCGCAGCCCAGGCCCCGCTCGTGAGCCAGGCGGATGTACTTGCAGTCCTTGAGCGGATCAAACCCCATCAGCCTGGCGGCCATGGCGTCGATTGCCACCTGGTCGGCCGAGGCGAGAATGACGTTCTTCACGTGCGGGACCATGCATCGCGGACCGGGGCCGTCGCCGGCGAACGTCCCGTCCATGACCGCAAAGAGCCCCTTGTGGATCCGCTTCTGGATCATGAGCAGATCGACGAGCGTTTCGCTGATCACCGGGTGCGTCCAGTGCCGGTGCTCGTTGAGCAGACCCCCGAACGCGTTCTTCATCGCTCCCGTGGTCGTGGTGAAGACATGCGTCTTGACCGTCGGGAGGTGGACGATGTTTTCGCCGATGAACCGCCGCGGGATCGAGAAACCTTTGGGGTAGACCTCATTGAGGCAGAGGAAGTCCTTCGTGAGGTCGCCCACAGCGTCCCGGACGTTAATCCAGTCGTCGCTTTCGTACAGGTGCACGTTGCGCAGGCCGTGCGCCTCGACGACGTTCAGGTGCTTGTTCTCGCGCTCGCCCAGATGCGCGTCGATGACGACTGTCCGGTTATGGCACGCGTGGAGAAGGTTCGGATCGAAGCCGTCGCGCTTCATCGCACGGACGACGCCCTCGAGCTGCCAAGGCGTCGTGCTCGCGGCCGGGTAGAAGAAGTGCCACGAGATGTTCACCTTGAGCGCGGTATCCGCCGTCCGATCGATGGCGTTCTGATAACCGGCCAGATTCATGGCGCGGTGGTAGTCAGAGAAAACGGTCTGGGGCCGCGTCCGGACAATTGCGACGGTGCTGCGGGGCATGTCGTCTCCTGAGTCTCGTTTCACCTGCCGCGGCCCCTCAGGCCGGCGTGTTTGCAGTCACGCTGAGGATTCTCAGTCGACTCCTGGGCATTTTGTCCAAGTACAGCAGTGCACGGTCCCACTGTGTGGGGTAATTCTCACAGCTCAGGGCATTCAAGATGTCGTTCCCGAGAAAGTAGGGCGCATCTTCAATGATGGCGTCGGCATACTGTTCCGTACTCAGTCCGGCCAGTTCTGAGTGGTCGACGGCGTTTTTCTGCCGGACCCGCTCGAGTAACTCGCGTGCCGTCCCGCGCAAGGTCTCGCCATCACTGAAAACCGTGTATCTTTTCATAAGCCGATCTCCTGATCGCACCCAGAAACAGTTTCGTTTCTCGAACGGCGCCAGCAGGACGGGTGTACGGGCGCGCGACCAGCAACCCGTTCTGCTCGATAACCAGCGACTTCAGCATCTGTGTCGTACGCCAGGCGTTCGGGTGCCCCGGCCACCGCAGGCCCCCGGGCTCCTGATAGAGGAGCAGAGCTTTTCTCACACCACAGTCCCGCAGCCGTTCGATCTCCATGGTCGCGCCGGACAGGGTCGACACCTCACACCGCGAGGCGGCAGGCGTGGAGCAGCCACAGCGTCACGTCATGCACGTCGCGTTCAGGGTGCTCCAGCGGATACTCGTCGGCAACGACCGGCACAAACCCCGACTCAGTGACAGCTGTCGAGAGCAGTTCAAGCAATCGCCTGCTGTCGTGGGCGTAGCTGCCTCCTACGAACACTCGATCGCGGTGAGTTCCGGGAAGGCGGGAGTGATCGCGGCACGCCATGTGACAACCTCGTCACCCCTTTGCCAGCAGCGCCGAGGCCGACTCGAAGAGACGGTCCATCCGAAATGGTTTGTTGATGTACCCGTCCGCGCCCAGACTCTCCGCCCAGACCTGGTGCCGCTTGCCGGTGTTGCCGGTGATCATGATGACATAAGGCTTGCTGCCGCGGGGCTTCTTGGCCTTGAGCTTTTCCAGTACCAGGAAGCCGCTCCGCTGAGGCAGCATCGCGTCCAGAATCAGCAGGTCCGGGTTGTTTTCGAGGGCCATGTTGACTGCGGTGTTGCCGTCCTTGGCCGTCGTGACCTCGGCCCCCGTCTCCTTGAACGCCGTCTCCAGCGCGGTCAGGATGTCGGGGTCGTCGTCGACAATGAGAATAGACTTTCCATCAAACGGTTCGGCCATGGGTCGCAATCTCCAGTAGAGTCCCCAGGGGTGGCTCAGCTCCACCAGTATAGGTTTGCTGCAGGTGCGCTGCAATCAAGGTGATCCGCCCCATATCGCCGGCGTCGCCGCAACTGACCTGTTTAGTACCGCAGAGCCCGGTACTTACACGAGGCTCCACCGCCGGCGCAGCGTCCACTCGGTCGCCAGGAGCCCGAGCAGCAGGCCGAACGCGGCCCAGGGATGATCTTCGATGGCCCGAACCCTGCGGACGTGCGCGATTTCGGTCACCGTGCCGGCTGCCCGGATGCGGTCCAGCAGCGGACCCAGCCCGGACAACGAAACATACTCGCCGCCGATCGTGCCGGTTGCAGCCGACATGCGCCGCAACGTCTCGAGGTCGGCGAGCGGGTTCTGCATCTCGACGTCGACCGCCTCCACCGTAAATGCGGTCTCGGCCCTGCCCACGGGTTGGCCGCCGATGCTCCCCGCGACACGGATGTGGTACGCGCCAGGGGCGTCCACCTCGAGACGGGCGTGGAAGCCGTCCTCTCCACGCTGCCAGCGGATGTCTTCGGTCCGTCCGTTGGGCCGCTTCACTGTCGCCTTGAGCGATGGCTCTCCCGGGGGGCCGCCGATCGGGCGCGTGACGCCCGCCCGCACGAGGACCTGCTCCGCTGATGCCTGCAGGAGGGCGAGCTCGTAGCGGGCGCGGTCGGTCGTGACCCAGACCTGCGGTCGACGGTTGGCGAGCCACAAAACGACCTGCCTCCAGAACCGCCGGGTCAGCTCCGCGCCTTCGTCGGCCGAAAACGACCAGTTCCACGTGGCGTCGAATCCGATGGAGGCCGTCCGCCCGCGACCGGCCTCCTGCACGACCAGCAGCGGTGCACCGTCCGTAGCCTTGACCAGCACCTCCGCCGCCGGCCCGGGCGAAGCGATCCGGCTGGCGCTGAGAGCGGGAGACAACGCGCTCCACGCCGCCAGGTTCGCGTCGGGTTCGGGACGCAGCCGGCAGATTGCATGCGCGCGTCCGGCCGGCGTCAGCTCGAACGCGACTGTTTCCTCCTTGTCCCGCGCGGGTGTGCCCATCGGCAGGATGCTCCGCAGGGCCGTCGCGTCCCAGTCGCCCCCCGAGAGCGTTCGCAGCCCGCCGAGCAGCCCGAGCCCCCGCCCCGACCGCGTCACGAGTTCCAGCACCAGCGCGAGCGCCCTTGGCGGCAGCGACGAGGCTTCCACGTCTCCGAACAGGACGACGTCGTACGTGCCCAGGTCCGCCAGCGGTGCGCCCGGTCCGGTATCCGTGCGCGTCACGAGGAACTCGCCCGACGCGTCGAGCGCCCGCGCGACGGCCGCCCGCTCGTAGCGGGGGCGGTCGATATACAGCACGCGGATCCGCTCGTCGGTGACCTCCACCAGCTGGTGCAGCACCGCGTCGCCGCCGGGCAGACGCGGAGACCGGGCCCGCACCGTCACGCGATGCAGTCCCGGCGCGTCCGGCACGTGCATCAGGTCGGCGCTGAGCAGTTCCCGCGCTTCTGTCGGGGTCATCCGGCGCGTGTCGACCACGGCGTCGTCGTAGAGCAGCTCAATCGCCACATCCGACTCGGCCAGGCCCAGCGCGAGGAATTCGCCGCGCACCGGCATGCGGTTCAGCACCGTGACCCGCGTGGGTGCGTCCAGGCGGCGCGCCTGCAGGGCGCGGGTTTCGCCCGACGGTTCCTCGCTGCCCACCCCGACCGTAAAGAGCGGGATTCCCGCGGCGGTCAGGGCATCCGCCGGGCCCGTGGGATCGCCGGCGCGCGAAAAGGTGTCACGCCCGTCGGAAATCAGAATCAACCCCGCGGGTTTGCGCCCGCTGGAGGTCAGGAGCTGCCGTGCACGCCCGGCGGCATCGGCCAGGGCGGTGTAGCGCCCGTCGCCCGCGATCCGTGGCGTGTGCCGCTCGCGCGTGTCGACGTCGAAGAGATACCAGTGGAGATCGAGGTCGTCGCCGGCTCGCCGCAGGGCGTCCGAGGCCTTCTCGAGCGCCTGGTGTACCGCCTCGGCCCGGGAGATCGTCGGGCTCGACTGGCTCTCGCCGGGGACGTCGCGCACGCTCATCGAACGTGAGTTGTCGAGCAGGATCCCGAGCGACGCCCGGTCGCGCTGGATCCGCGTGTACGTGATGACAGGTCGGGCAACCATCGTCGCGACGCCGGCAAGGACGGCGATCCGGAGCGTCATGAGGGCGGCTCGGTGCCCGCGGGACGCTCCCGTGCCCGGCGCGCTCGAGTAGCCCCGGGCAATCCAGGCGGACGCGAGGACAAGGACGATGAGGGCGGCCGCCACGTGCCCCGGTTGGAAACCGGTTCGAATGACCAGGGCCGCGAGTGCCGCGACGGGAATGAGCAGCAGAATACGCCCGAGCATGGCCCCGCGCCGCCGGCCCGCCACGAGATAGCGCGCGAGTTCCACCAGCGCGAGGGCCCCGGCAAGGATCCACAACCATCCCGCCAGATCCGGCGTCTGGAACTCGAGCGACGTCCCTTCCACGGCTGCGATCACGTGCTGCATCCGTCCGCTCGTATGAACCGCCCGTTCAGCCGCCCGCCCGGCTCGCCTCGCGGCGCAGGGCTGATACGGCGCTCTTCGCCTTTACGCGCGCGCCCCCGCCCGGTACCGTGACCATCATAATGCACCACGTCGCCGCTTCACTATGCCGGACCCGCAAGCCCGGGCCCGCGCCGGAGCCTTTCCCGGGATGCCTCCCGCTGCCTGCGGGCTGCCCGCGGCCTGCCACAACTGCTCCGGAGGGCCTCCAGCCCCCTGCCGGGCGCGAAGCCGGGTCGGTTCGATGCTGCTTGTTCCCCGGGGGGCGCCGGCTGTCGGCCATGCGCTCTCCCCTGATGGTTGCGGTCTTTCCGCTCCTGCTGTCGGGGTGCGCCGGCAAGCCCGTCACGCGGACAACAGATCCGGAGCCCCTCATCGTCACAGTGCGCGAGGACTTCGACCTGCCGGACCCGGGGGACGCGTGGCGCTTTCGGACGCCGTCCCTCTGGCGGGTGGCGGTTGAGGGCGACCGGCGTTTTCTGCAGATGGCGGTCCCGCCGGAGCGCCCGATGTTGCCCGGCGTGCGGCGCCCGCAGGAGTATGCCCTCTACATCGCGTGGGAGTTTCGTTCGTTCAGCCTCTCGTGCCGGCTCCGGCTCGACCGCGATGTCAGCGTGAAGGCCCGCGATGCCTGCATCATCTTCGGCCGGAGGGACGAGACGCACTTCTATTACGTGCACCTCTCGTCGATCTCTGACGGCACCCACAACAGCATCATGCGCGTGGACGGGGAGACGCGGCAGCAGCTCGTGCCCGACAGCCGCTCGATCCCGCCGGCCATTGCGGACCGGGCGTGGCACAAGGTGGACGTCCTGCGCGACGTCGATGCCGGCACGATCAAGGTCTTCGTCGACGCCTACGACGCCTCGACGCCCGCGCTCTTCTCGATCATTGACCGCACGTACGACTGGGGCTTCATCGCCCTGGGTTCGTTTGACGACCACGCCAGCTTCACCCGCATCATCATTGACGGCCAGGCCCGCAAGCCGCAGATTTCCATTCCCGGCGAGCCCGCGCTGCCGCGCGGGTGAAACATCGAAACGTCGAAACATTAATAACGGTCGGAAACTCCTTCTCGGGCCACTTCCTTCGGGAATTTGCCCATTGTCCAGCCGGAAGCGATTCCGGCGACGAGTGGTACGAGATGGGAATCTCGTACCAGCGGAGCCCCGCCCGTGGGCGTGAGTGCGTGACCGCGATCGCGGTGTCAGCCGAAGAGGTCCTTGCGGGCGGATTCGCAGATGGCGAGGACGGCCGGATGTTTGAGGCGGCGTTCGACGGAGATGGCGTAGAAGCGCTCGCGGATCGTTGCCTCTCGCCCGACGATCGCGACGCGATGCTGCCGGCAGATCTCCTTCTCGACCACCGTCGGTGCGCAGAACACGCCCATACCCGTCTCGCCGAATGTCTTGAGCAACGCACTGTCGTCAAACTCGCCTGCCGTCACGGGCCGCACGCCGTTCGCCTCGAACCACTGTTCCAGTGATCGCCGCAGAATCGCCCCTTCCCCCGGCAGCAGGACGGGCACGCCGTCGAGCGACCCGGGGAAACCGCGCCGGCACCGCGCCGCAAGACCGGCCGACGCGAAGAAGGTCGAGCCGCATTCGCCGAGCAGGTGACTGTAGGCGCGGACCCGCACCTGCGGGCCGACCGGCGCATCCGAGAGCACGAGATCGAGGTTCTGCAGGGAGAGATCCGCCAGCAATTCCGGCGAAGTGCCTTCGCGACACACGATGTGCACGGGCTGCGGCATCCGCAGCGCGGGTTCGAGCAGCCGGCGCGCGACAAGCTTCGGCAGGACATCCGCCACGCCCACGACCAGCCGCAGCGGGCCTCCGCTCGGGCGGCCCTGCAGCGTGTCGAGGAGTTCGCGTCCAAGGGAGAAGATCTCGTCGGCGTAACGGTAGACTACCCGCCCGGTCTCCGTGAGCGCCAGGCCGCGCCCGGAGCGCTCGAAGAGCTTCCGGCCGATGGAACGCTCCAGCGTCCGGAGCTGGGCACTGATCGTCGGCTGCGAGAGGTGCAGGCGCTGCCCGGCCCGCCCGATTCCCCCTTCCCGGGCGACTGTCCAGAAGTACAGGAGGTGGTGGTAGTTGAGCCATTGCATCCGCCGCAGGATACATCGTTTTTTTGCATGCATCAACGGCGAATAATCTATTTTTCGCGCGGCCAAATGCCTCGTATCGTTCCCGCGTACGGAGCAGGACAGCAGGCGGTCGGGCGTCCCAGAACGCATCGAGGCCGGCCGGCTCCGGTGCGGGAGGCCGGGGAGACTCCCGCACAACCTTGAATCATCACTGCCGCTGACGGCAGAGACCGACGACAGAAGGAGCATCCGATGGAATGCCCGGTGTGCAGGAACGGTGTCCAGCTCGTGGTGAGTGAGCGGCAGTCGATCGAAATCGATTACTGCCCGACCTGTCGCGGCGTGTGGCTGGACCGGGGCGAGCTCGACAAGATCATCGAACGCTCGGCCCCTGCAAGCCGCTCGCGCGACGATGACTTCGACCGCGGCGACGACGATGCGTACCGCAGTGGGCGTCCGTACAAGAAACGCCGGGGCAGCTTCCTCTCCGAGCTGTTCGATTTCGGCTGAGCGGGGTGCACCGGCAAGGGCGGGAGGCCATCCCGCGGCACGATTTCCAGGACGATGGGACTGGCAGAGAGTAGTATCGGTCGGGGCAGCCGCGGTGATGGTGAGCAACGGGGTGGCTGCCCCGGCCATTTTTGGGCCGCACCGCGGCCGCGATCCGAGGAACGCAGCGCATGAGTGACCAATTCCAGTGGCTGATCGGGTTCAACATCTTCGTGCTGGCGATGCTGGCGCTGGATCTCGGTGTCTTCCATCGCAAAGCCCACGAGGTGAAGTTCCGCGAGGCGGTCGCCTGGAGCGTTTTCTGGGTGGGGCTGGCGCTGCTGTTCAACCTGGGCATCTGGCTGCTGTGGCCCGATGGCACCGGCGGAATGCGGCGCAGCGAAGCCGCGCTGGCCTTCTTGACCGGCTATCTCATCGAAAAGTCGCTCAGTGTCGACAACATCTTCGTTTTTCTGATGCTTTTCACGTATTTCCGCGTGCCTGCCCTCTATCAGCACAAGGTGCTGTTCTGGGGGATCCTGGGCGCGCTCGTGATGCGTGCCATCTTCATCGCCGCCGGCGTCACGTTGATCGAGAAATTCCACTGGACCATCTACATCTTCGGCGCGTTTCTGATCCTGACCGGCATCAAGATGGCCTGGGCGAAAGGCAAAGAACCGCACCCGGAGCGGAACCCGGTGCTGCGCCTCCTGAGACGCGTCGTGCCGGTCAGCAAGGACTATGACCGCGGCCATTTCTTCACGCGGATCGATGGGCGCCTGTTCGCGACGCCGCTGCTGGTGGCGCTGGTCATGATCGAGGTGACGGACCTGATCTTCGCCGTCGACTCAATCCCGGCCATCCTGGCGATCACGACCAACGGTTTCATCGTGTATACCTCGAACGTGTTCGCCATCCTGGGCCTGCGGGCACTGTATTTCGCGCTGGCCGGCGTGATGGGCATGTTCCACTACCTGACCTACGGCTTGTCCGCGATTCTCGTGTTCGTCGGGGCAAAAATGCTGCTCCACGCGGGGATCGGTTACAAGATTCCGGTCGGGATCTCTCTTGGCGTGGTCGCGATGCTCCTGGCGATCTCCATGATCGCGTCACTCCTACGTCCAAAACCCAATCCGACGCCTCTTCCGGTGTAAGCTCCTCCGCGGTTCGTCCGTACACGCGGGGGGAAGGGGTGCCCGCACCCGATTCCGGAGTGCACCCCTTTTATCTGTGGGTCGCGCGCGATCTGCTCACGCCTTTTCAGTTGCCTGCGGGCCGAATGTTGGGTTATACTGTATTAGTAACCTAATACAGCAGGCACGCTGCCATGCCCGTTGATCTCACGAGTCACGTCCCGATTTACGAGCAGATCATGGATCACATCCGTGGAGCCGTCGCCGCCGGCGTTCATGGCCCCGGGGAGCCGCTTCCCTCGATCCGCGCCCTGTCCCTGGAACTCCTCGTCAATCCCAATACCGTCCAGCGCGCCTACCGCGAACTCGAGCGCGAGGGGCTCGTGACCAAGCGGAAGGGACTGGGCGTGTTCGTGGCGGCCAACGGAGACACCTCGGCGCAGGGCGCCGCCGAGAAGATCGTGCAGGGGCGATTCGCCGAAGTGATCCGCACCGCCCGTCGGGCGGGGCTCTCGGCCGAACAGATCCGGGGCGTTTTCGAGCGGTCGCTGGCAGCGACGGGCGTCGGCGATGCAGTGGCCGAGCGGCCACGGGAGGGGCAGTGATGGATACCGCGCGTCCTGCCATGGCAATTCATGTTCAGCACCTGACGCGCCGGTTCCGCGATCGGGAGGCTGTCGCCGACCTCACGCTTTCGGTCCCGGCGGGCACCGTCTTCGGGCTGCTTGGTCCAAACGGCGCGGGGAAGACGACAACCATCCGCATGCTCATGGGCCTGCTCGAGGCAGACCGCGGGCAGGTCGCTGTGCTGGGGCTGGATCCGCTCCGCGAACCCTTGTTGCTGCGGCAGCGCGTCGGCTACGTGCCCGAGCAGCACTTCATCCACCGCTGGATGCGCGTGCAGGAGGCGCTGCGGTTCTGCCCGACCTTCTACACGCGCTGGAATGCCCGGCGAGAGCAGGAACTGACCCGACGGTTCGGCCTGGCGGGCCGGCAACGCGTCCGTGAGCTCTCAAAAGGCATGCTGACGAAGCTCGCGCTCACGATCGCCCTCGCGCATGAGCCGGAACTGCTGATCCTCGACGAGCCCATGGCCGGTCTGGATCCGCTGATTCGCGAGGAGCTGCTGGAGACGGTTCTCGCGGATTACTGCGAAGGCGGGCGCACCGTGCTCTTCTCGAGCCACACGATCCCGGACGTTCAGCGCCTGGCCGACCGCGTGGGCATCCTGCACGAGGGCCGACTCTTGCTGGAGGAGAGTGTCGACGCGCTGGTCGGCTCGACGAAGCGGCTGCGGGCGGTCCTGCCCAACGGCGGCGCGCCGGCCGCACCTCCCCCCAATGCCCTCTGGCAGCACGTCAACAACCGCGAGTGGTCAATCACCGTCCGCGACTATTCGCCGGCCGTAGTGGAGCAGATCCGGGCCGCGAACGATCTCTCCCACCTGGATGTCGTGGACCTGAGCCTCGAAGAAATCTTCAAGGATGTGATCCGCGGTCGGAGGACTGCATCGTGAAAACGCTCATCTGGAAAGACTTCCGGCAGAGTGTGCCGCTCGTGCTGGCGATGATGGTCTTCCTGTCATTGCCATACATCATCGCGGGTGTGCACTTTGCCGTGTTTGAAGAATCCTGGGCGGGTGGCCTGCTTGCCGCGCTCCTCAGCGCGACATTCGCCGCCTCGCTTATTTGGGTGCTGCTGGCTCCCTTCATTGGGGCCAACGCTTTCGCCGCGGAGCGCGCAGACCGCTCCGCCGAGTTCCTGGCGTACTTGCCGATCTCGCGGGTGGTCGCGCTGGGCAGCAAGGCTGTCGTCGCGGGACTGCTTCTGGTCGTCCCGATTCTGGTCTTGCTGGCGTTGAACCTGCTGAACGAGCGGGATCCGTCGGCCATGCTGCTGACAGTGCCGTGCGGGCTGGTGGGCTTTGGGATTGCCTGGCTGCTCTCGTCCGTTCTGCGGAGTCCCGCCTTCGCCGCGGCACTGGCGATAGGCATCACCGCAGTCTTCTGGGTCAGTGCCGCGTACATTTTCGGGCTCGCCAGCTATCACAAGATCCCTGACTGGTTCTGGTTCGCCGCACTGCCGCTGTTTGCCGCGACCACTGTGCTTGCTGGCGGTACGATCTACGTCCGACGGCTCAATCCCTGACGCAAGCCCGAGCATCCTGACGAACGCACCTCCCGGACCGCGCCGCCGGTGGTGCACACCACAATCAGCCGAGCGCTTGTCTTCACAGTACGAAGTCGAAGCGGGGACATGCCCCGCCCCGTCCAAAACTCTCCGTTCGGAAAGCCCCTCGCTTGGCGTTCCGCGCCTGCATCCGCTACACTTCGCTGAGCATCGGGCATAGCACGACAGTCACAGTCAGGCCACAGTCGATCCGTCGGTTTTCGCGGGCGGGTTGTGGTTTTCACGCGGGGCGGCGCGCTGCGTCCGTGCGTGCGGCCGTACGAGGTCACAGGTGCGACACAGATGAAGATTGCGGTTCCGAAGGAAATCCTGGCGGGCGAGAAACGGGTCGCGCTCGTGCCCGAGTCGGTCCGCAAGCTCGCCAAGGCCGGCCTCACCGTCGGGATCGAGGATAACGCGGGCGAGCACTCCCACTTCGACAACGCCGCCTATGAGCAGGCGGGCGCGACGGTCGTTCCCGACGTGGCGGAGCTTCTGGGCGAGGCCGATCTCGTGCTCAAGGTGCAGCCGCCCATCGAGCGGCCCGACGGACGACACGAGGTCGACCTTCTGCGCGAAGGCTCGATGCTGCTGACCAGCCTGCTGCCGGTGCGGAATGTCGATGCTGTCCGACGCCTGGCGGCACGAGGCGTCACCGCCTTCTCGACCGACGCGATTCCCCGTATTACCCGCGCCCAGGCGATGGACACGCTCTCCAGCATGGCGAGCATCGCCGGCTACCGCGCGGTGCTGATCGCGGCCGTCGAACTGGACCGCTATTTCCCGATGTTCATGACCGCGGCCGGGACCGTGCTGCCGGCGAAGGTGTTCGTGATCGGCGCCGGCGTCGCCGGGCTCCAGGCGATTGCGACCGCGCGCCGACTCGGGGCGGCGGTCGAGGCGACCGACACGCGACCGGCCGTCAAGACCGAGATCGAGAGCCTCGGTGCCAAGTTCGCCGGTGTGGAGACAGGCGAACAGGCCCAGGATGCAGGCGGTTACGCGAAGGAGCTCTCGCAGGACTTCTACCGGCGCCAGGGTGAGCTGATTGCGCAGAAGTGTGCGGCCGCCGATGTCGTGATCACCACGGCGCTGATCGGGGGCATCAAGGCGCCGCGCCTCATCACGGCAGACATGGTTGCCAGGATGAAGCCGGGTTCCGTCATCGTGGACCTGGCGGCGCCGGCCGGCGGCAACTGCGAGCTGACGGAGCCCGGGCGCACCGTCGAACATCACGGCGTGAAAATCTGCGCGCCTCTGAACCTGCCGAGCGACATGGCGTTTCACGGCAGCACGCTCTATTCGCGCAACCTGACGGCGTTCGTGCTGGCCTTCTGGAAGGACGGCAAATTCAACCTCGACCTCGAAGACGACATCCTCAAGGCCGCGACCATTACGCACGACGGGAAGGTGATTCACGAGGCGACGCTCGCCGCGATGGACACGGGGATGAGTCACAAGTGATGCGTGAGAGCGGAGGGCCTTGCTGGCCGACGGTCTGGGAACCAGGAACCACACAGCGTCAGCGAATAGCTGACAGCTGAAAGCTGATAGCTGAGAGCTCCTTATGCACGCCGACCTCTGGATCTTCGTTCTGGCGACCTTCCTCGGATTGCAGGTGATCCGGCGGGTGTCGCCGCTGTTGCACACACCGCTCATGTCGCTGACCAACGCCATCTCCGCGATTGCGGTGGTGGGCTCGATCGTTATCGCCGGGCGGCGCGACACGACGTTCAGCACCGTGCTCGGCACGATCGCGGTCACGGCCTCGATGATCAACGTCGTCGGCGGCTTCCTGATCACCGACCGCATGCTCAAGATGTTCAAGAAGCGT
>CAZJTF010000087.1:0-20677 GCA_964548565.1 uncultured Planctomycetales bacterium
GCGTCGTGCCAGGGCCCTGAGCGCCTCCTCGTGCGTCACCTTGATGCCCACGCTTTCGAAAACGTCGAGGGACCGCTGGTGCAGTGTCTCGACCTCGGCGTCGCTCATCGCCCTGAGGAGCAGTCTCATGTGATGCGTCCCTGTTGATGGTCCCGCTGCGTCGTTGTCAGGTCAGGCGCCGGAAACCGCTGTGTGCAACCGGCCCCTTGAGGTGCTGTTTGAGGTCACCCTGCTTCAGTGCATCGGCAATGCGTCCGAACACCGCGTCAATGGCGTTCGCGTATTCGTTCACAACAGCGTCGTCATGCGCGAACGTCGGGTAAATCGTGCACCCGGCAAGGAAGCCGTGCTCCAGCATCCACTGCGTGTAGAGCGTGCGCAGCTCGGGCTCCGACGCGTGATCGAATTTGAAATGCGCCAGGCACGGAAAGCCGCCGTCCGTCGTCACGGGCAGCCCGTGCTTGCTGCCGAGTCGCTGCCAGTGCCGGACGACGGCGCTGCCGATTCGCGCGATGTGGGCGGGCACGTCCGCCGACTGTAACTGGTCGAGCACGGCCAGCGCGGCGGTGGGCCCGACGCTCTCCGTCCAGTACGTACTGCTGATGAAGGACTCGTGCGCCCCCGCCATCGCTTCCCGCGTCCCGAGAATGGCCCCGATGGGATGGCCGTTACCCAGCGCCTTGGCGAAAACGGCCAGATCCGGCGCGACGCCGAACCGGAGGTGGGCCCCGCCCAGGCACAGCCGCCAGCCGATCGTGATCTCGTCGAAGATCAGCATCGCGCCGCACCGCCGGGTGCCCTCGCGCACAAATTCGAGGAATCCCGGCTCCGGCGGATGGAACCGGCAGGGTTCCATGATCACCGCCGCCAGCCGGTCACCACAGCGCTCCAGCACCTTCTGGAACTCCTCGCGGCTGTTCATCCGGAACGCGACGGTCGTCCCGCGCAGCTCCGCCGGAACACCGCCGGGGTCCAGCCCCGGCAGCAGATGCCCTTTCAGTGCGTCGCTCTCGCCGAGATTCGCCGCCAGGTACCAGTCATGCCACCCGTGGTACCCGCAGATCGCCACCGCCGACCGACGCGTTGTCGCACGCGCGATGCGGACCGCCACCGCCGCCGCCTCGCCGCCCGTCCGCGTGAATCGCGTCTGCTCGGCCCACGGGTGGATCGCGCAGAGCCGGTCCGCGAGTTCCACTTCCTCGGGCGGGTTCAGCGTGCACATCGCCCCGAAGGCGAGCCGGCGCCGTACCGCTCGTGTCACCCCGGGATGCCGGAACCCCAGCAGGCAGCTCCCGATCCCGTTCGTCGACATGTCATAGAAGTGCCGCCCGTCGAGGTCCCAGACCTCGCAGCCGCGGGCCTCGCGGAAATACGGGGGCCACTGCTCGGGGGCGAGCATCTCCGGCCGTTTACTCAGCAGCTGCGTCCCGCCGGGGATCCGCTGCTTGGCATGGCGATACAGCTCGTGCGTCACATTCGCCGTCGACGGTTCCAGCGCCAGCAGCCGGCAGGCGTTCCCATAACAGATGTCTTCGACATCACGCGCGTTCAGCCCGATATCGTCCGCCGCCGTTCGCAGCGCCCGCAGCGACTCGAGCCCCACCAACGTCGGCAGGCAGTGCGCCCCGAGCCGCTCCCAGTCCACCGTCCCCGGCTCGATCCACGCAAAGCCGTCGCCGACCGTGACACACTTGCCGCGCGCCTCCGAAACCGGGAAGTCGCTGCCCCACAGCAGTCGCTGCGGCCCGAACGCGTCGAGAATCGCAGCCAGCGGCTCGGATTCGCACACCGCCGAGGTGTCGAACCAGACGTTCTGCAGTCCGCGCAGCGAGTGGATACCGCGCGTCGTGTTCGGCGCGTGAAATCCGCGAGCGGCGTGGGCGAGAACAAGCTGCGCCTCGGGATACGCCGTGCACCGCGCGCGGATGTACTCCTGGTTCCCCGGGTCCGCCAGTGCAAGCCGCCGCACCATGTGCAGCATGATTGCCAGCCGCCGTTCGTGCGCGAGTTCCCAGGCCCATTCCGGCAAGAACGTCTCGATCGCCGCATCGAATGTCGGCTTGGAGCGGCTGAACGTGTGGTACACCTTGAAACCGACGATCTGCCGATTCTCCAGGTGTCGTTCGATGTCCTGACGCCGGCAATCGGGGCTGACGACGAGAAGCGCGCGGCTTTCCGGATGCGTCTTCACCTGCTCGAGCAGGAACGTGTTCGCGGCCTCGAGGTGCCCCGGTTTGACCATCGGATCCGCGAAGAAAAGGCCGGCGTCGCACCGCCCGTCCGCCACGTGCTCCGCCATGTGCTTCTTCCACAAATCGAAAGTCACCTCGGGTCCGCCCTCGGCCATCACGCCTCCGGACGTGGCGAGATCCGCGACCCGGAACAAATGCGCATGGATGTCAAACATCCGCGGCGGCAGGAAGGTCTTCACATCGTCGGCGATCGCGTCATCGACCGGCGTGCGCGTCCAGTTGCTGTGCATATCGGATCTCCTGCGAACGCGATGGGCGTAATGTGCGCCTCATGTGGCGTTCAATGCGGCTCTCGCCGCGTCATATTCCGCCTGCAGCCGCGGATCTGTCTGCGTGTGTTGCCCACGGTAGACCAGCAGGAGCCCCCGACGTGGATTCGGGCTTGTGTTCGGGGTGCTCCGGTGGATGATCTGGCTGTGGTGGATGACGATGTCGCCGGGCTGCATCTCGGCGCAGATTTCGTCCGTCGTCGCAGGATCGGGCGGCTCCGCGAGCCCGAATGAATTACCCTGCACGAAGGATGGTTTGTGCGCCAGAACGCCGTACCTGTGTGAGCCCGGCACATAGCGGACGGCCCCGTTGGCTTCGGTGGTCGGATCCAGCGCGACCCAGACCGTAAGCACGTCGGGCGGCGCCTGGCAGAAATACGCGTTGTCCTGGTGGTACGGCACCGCCGATCCGACCCGCGCCGGCTTGCAGAACGACTCGACGGCCATGAGCACGGGTTCACCCCGCACCAGGCGACCCACGAGCGAGGTGATCGCCGGCCGCTGCGCCAGCTCGGCAAAAAACGTGTCGTGCGCCTGCATCCGCCAGAGGTTTCGGACGGATGTCCCGTCCGCCTCCAGCACACGATCCGCCGGCGGCAGGCGCGGAGCGATGTCGCGGACGTAGCGTTCCAGCGCATCGCGAATACGCTCCAGTTCGGCCGGCGGAAAGAACCCGCCCAGCCGCACGAAGCCCTCTTCCTCGTACTGCCTGCAGATCGTCGCCACGTTCATCGTCATGATCCCGCCCCTCGTCCTGATCATCATCCCGCGGTCGCATGCACCGGATCGACTGGACACCGCCTTGACGCCGGATCGGCCCGTTCGTATCCTGCTCCTGGCGTCAAAAGCATCGCATTTTTGTCGGCAAAATGCTAAATCTTTGTCGTCAAATCTAGCAACCACGCGGGGCTCCGTCAATGCCCGTCGCCCGGACAAACTCGCAGCAGAAGCAGGCCTACGAACGCCTGCGCTGGCTCCTGATCCTCCAGCAGATTCCCGCCGGCGAGCGACTGCGGGAAACGGAGTGGTCCCGCAAACTCGGTGTGCACCGCACGAGCTTCCGCGAGGCGCTGGCCCGTCTCGCGGCCGAGGGCCTCGTCGAAGCGGGCAGCAAAACCGGTTACTTTGTCCCCCGCGTGCAGCCGACGGATGTGCGGGAAGTGAACGAGATCCGCCTCGCACTGGAAGGCCTGGCGATTGACCGCATCTGCTCGCTCGGGCTCAGCACCCCGAAACGTCTCGAACCCATGCGGGAGGCCGCCGACCGGTTTGCCCAGTGCATCCGCGAGGGGTACCTGCTCGGCTCGGCCGAAGCTGATCGCCGGTTCCACGAAGCGCTCGTCGATGCCGCGGAGAGCCGCCGACTCTCGATGCTCTACCGCCGCGCCCCGCTGCCGCTCATCCACCAGGAGATGGCGAACCCGGCCGTCTGGATGGCCGGCGAGCGGCGCACCGCGGAGGAGCACGACGCGATCCTCGCGGCGCTGAGAGCCCGCAAAGCGGATCGGGCCAGGCGCATCCTGCAAGAACACCTGCTTTCACACGGAAGCACAACCGGCGTCACGCAACCCGACAACGCATCGAAGCCCCGGCGCAAGAGGTGACATGTGCAGCGTTCCTGCCGATCGAACACCCCGCGATGCTCCATCCTGGCAGCTGTATGGATCGCCCTGCTTGTCTTCGCCGTCACCGTTGGCACGCCGGCGAGATGCCTCGCGCAGGACGCCTCCCCGAGCCCCGCGCCCGCATCGACCGCCCCCGTTGGCCCGGCAACCGAAGGCGGTCTGTCCATGCTCGATTGGGTAGCGCTCGCCGGGTACGCCGTGGTGATGCTGGGCATCGGCTGGATCTCGTCGCGCAAATCGGGCACGACGGAAGAATACCTGCTGGGCGGACGCCGCCTGAAACCGTGGACGGTCGGCCTCTCGCTCTTCGCCACCCTGATCAGCACGATCTCCTATCTGGCTGTCCCCGGCGAGGTGATCAAGCACGGCCCCGTGTACCTCATGTACATCGGGGCACTTCCCATCATCTACCTGATTGCAGGGTACCTGCTGATCCCCTACATCATGCGTCTGCCCATCACCAGTGCCTATGAAATCCTTGAGGGCAAGCTCGGGATCGAGGTTCGCCTGCTGGGCTCCATCATCTTCCTGACCACACGCGTCGTCTGGATGGGGCTGATCATTTACACGTCGTCAAAGGCCGTGGTCGTCATACTCGGTGTCGCACCGGAATACGGCACGTGGATCGGCCTGATCATGAGTCTTGTCACCGTCGTGTACACCTCCGCCGGCGGGCTCCGCGCGTCCGTCGCGGCCGGCGCGGTCCAGACGTTCGTCCTCCTCGGCGGAGCCATCGTATCGATTCTGTATGTCACCTGGACCATGGGAGGCGTGCGCCCCTGGTGGCCGACCGAGTGGGCGCCGAACTGGGACCCGCAGCCCTTCTTCAGCTTCGACCCGCACGTCCGCATGACCGTGCTCGGCATGATCATCACGACGACGGTGTGGTGGATCTGCACCGCCGGCTCCGACCAGATGGCCATCCAGCGCTATCTCTCCACCCGCGACGCCAGAGCAGCGCGCCGGGCATTCCTGTTCAACAACGCCGCCGACGTGCTCACCACGTTGGCGCTGGCCTTCCTGGGCTTCGCCCTGCTGGCGTTCTTCCGCAGCCGGCCCCACGGTTTCCCCGCAGACTACAACCTCGTCACGAATGCAGACTACCTGTTCCCTTACTTCGTCGTGAACATCCTGCCCGGCGGGCTCGGCGGCCTTGTCGTCGCCGGTTTGATGGCAGCTGCCATGTCCAGCCTCTCGTCGGGATACAACTCCTGCTGCGCCGTGATCACGACGGACTTCATTGATCGCTTCCGCCGCCCGGAACTCGGTGGGCAGGCCAGCCTGAACCTCACGCGCTGGATCAGTGTGGGCGTCGGCGCTCTGACCATGCTCCTCAGCCTGATCATGGTGAAAGTGCCGGGCAATATCATCGAAGTGACCAATAAAACGACGAACCTGTTCGTGGCCCCGCTCTTCAGCCTGTTTTTCCTGGCGCTCTTTGTGCCCTTCGCCACGAAGTTCGGCGCTTTTCTCGGCGCGCTCTACGGGTTGGCCGCCGGTGCGATCGTCGGGTACTGGGATCTGCTGACCGGACGCGAGGGCGTGAGCTGGATGTGGCTCAATCCGGCGTCGCTCACGACCGCACTCGTCGCCGGATGCGTGTTCAGTCTCCTGCCGACGCGCGGGCGAGGATGGCCGGTCCTGACGTTCTGGTCGCTTGCGGCGGCCACGCCCCTCGTGATCCTGCTCTACACGATCACTCACCTGTAACGTCGGACGACGCTCCTCCTGATACGCCCGCCTCGCCGAACAGCCGTTTCGTCGGCGCGTGCCTCAGTCCGGCAGCCAGTCCCGCGGCATGCCGGCACGAAACGTCTGCATCCGCGTCTCGTCCGCGCAGCCGTACGGCGGCCGGAGACGCAGCGGGAACTCCGGCAGGTGCAGCTTCACGAACAGCTTGTCGTACGCCCCGTCGATGTGCCCCGCGTCGCCGACCGAGCCCACGACGGCCCGGCATACCTCGTCGAGTTCTTCGCCCAGGCGGCGCAGGTCATCCCCGCGCGCATCGAAGAACCGCCGCGCCCGTCTCGGATTGCCCACGCCGAGTGAAATGAGCAGACCGCATTCATGCGTCTCGACACTCCGCGTAACCCGGTTCGGTGAAGAAGAATTGCAGCTCCGGCGCCTTGCGGAGCATGTCGAGTCGCCCGGCCGGTCCTTGCCCCCGCCGTACTTGACCGCAACGAGATTGGGGGGCATGGGGTGATCATCGGGACCGGACATCTCCCGGCAGAAAACGCGCACGATCTCGTCGAATTGGCGGTCAGTGACCGCGCAACCCTCGCCGGCCGTTCCGCACAGGTACAGGTGGGATGTGAGGTGCCCTCCGCGTCTCGCCGCGGTAGCCGCATGCCGTCTGCGCGCCGGCAACATCCACGCTCACAGAACAGACGCCGCCGACCAGAAGCGATGTCAGGATCCTGACACCCGCTGTATAGCCGAGTTGCATGGTGCTGTCCTGTCACACACCAGGGAAATGCCGGACAGCCTGGGCCTCGCCGCCCGTACCGGCTCAATTTGAGCAGGCCGGGTCGGGCAGAGCGAGTGGATCCGTGAAACACCGCTGGAAGAGACCGAAATCCGACTGGTCGACGACGCCGTTCTGGTCCAGGTCCGTCTCGTCACATCCGGCCCGGGGAGGGCCGCCGCCCGGCCCGCTCCAGCACGACAGAAGCTGCAGGAAGTCTGCGCCGTCCACCGCTCCGTCGCGATTGAAGTCGCCCCGCAGCGGCCCGTTGAACAGCCAGCCCGCCCCGTGCGTGCTCAGCGCCTCGATTCCCGCCGCATCGAGCACCCGTTGCAGTACCAGGACGTCGTCCGCCCACCCTGCGAACTGCGCACCCGCCGCCGACGGCGAATCGAGCTGGACCGACAGGTTGTCCACGAGCAACTCCGAAAGCGCGCTGCTGCCCGAAGACTGGAATACCTGCACGCCGTCGTAGTTGGCGAGATCCGCATCGAGCGGGTTCACACCCGGGGGGGTCTGAAACGAACCGGCGTAGTTCTGGACGCCCAGCGTCCCGTCCAGCCGCTGCAGCGTGAGGTTCACCGTCCGCGCCGCCACATCGATCGTCACTTCCTTGTGGAACCAGTGGCCGATCACCTCGTTGACGTCGCTCACCGGGACGATATTCGTCCACGCGTTGTTCTGATAGTAGTTGAAGCCGACCGCCAGGCCGTCCTCGGTCGTGGAGTCGAACCGCATGGCGTACACGTTCAAATGCGTCGTGTTGCCGGCGTCCCAGCCTGAAACGACGAAAACCAGCCCGCGCGTATTGTGGACCACCACCTTGAAATCGTAGCTGATGCGGAGGATTCCCGTGCCCGAAGGCAGCGTGCCCCAGCGCCGCGCCAGCCCCCCGCGCCCGCTGCCCGGCTCGTGCCGCCACCGCACGCACCGCGAGCCGCCGTCACGCGGGCTGGCGTCCGTGTCGATGACGCCGAGCTGCGTGGTGGCGCCGGCTCCGTTCAGGCCGGGGTAGTAACCGACCTCCCATCCTGCCGCGGAACCCACGGGATCGCTCTCGAACCCCTGCATCAGGGGGAGCGAGTGATTCGACGATCCGCCGCGCGGCAGGTCCGCACCGAACGTCAGGTCGCGCTCGAGCAGAACCGGCCCCGGTGGGACACTCCCGCTCCCGACCTCCACACCGTCGAGGTACAGCTTGACCGCTCCGTTGTCGCTCGTCATCGCCAGGTGGTGGTAGTTCCCATCCGCGAATGTCACCGGCGATGACTGGACGGCCGTCCCGTTCACGGTGCACCGCAGCCCTGGGATCGCAGACCCCTGCGGATCGAAGTCAAAGACGAGGTCGGTCCCCACGGGAGTCGATGCCCCCTGCATGGAACTGAACAGCCGGCTGAGTCGCTGCGCCTGCGGCTTCACTTTCGCCGCCAGGGTGAATCGCGTACCCGGCGTGGACGTGCCCCCGAGCTTGAGCAAATTCGTCGACGCGCCGGAGTTGGGGAACACCGCGGCTGCCGAACCGAAGGCCGCATGTGCGGGATCGCGGTCGATCTCGGCCGCACCTGCGAACGTCACCACCTGCCGTCCGTCCTCCGACAACTTGTCCGTCGGTTGCGACGTACCGTCCCCTTCGAACGTGCACAGGACTCCGCTGCGATCATCAACGACGGCCGGCGTCCCACCGGTCGCGAACGAATAGAGCGACGCCTTCTGCATCACGAAACGCAGCCGCAAGGGATCGGCTCCGTTCGGGAGGGTATTGCGCGAGCCCCAGCTCACGGCCTGGTCCACGCTGTCGCCTGTCAGCACAACGCAGTTCTGGAGATCGTATCCCGGCAGCGGCTGGCCCAGCGCATCCAGCACTTCCACCTTCAGAGAGCCGCCGGCCGCCGCTGCGTAATTCACGCGCAGCGTACCGCTCATCCCCTGCAGCTTCTTCGTAATCACATCCCCAACGGAGGCTCCGGCGTCAAGCGAAGCGAACCCGTCCTTGCGCAGCGTGGCCAGACCGATGCCCGCGTGGGCGTTCGCGCCTTCATGGGTCGCGTCGAAGCCGCCATACCACATCTTGATCGTGCCGCCTTCGACCAACGGATGATTCGGCGTGAAGATCATCCCGTCGTCCCAGGACCCGGCCGGCCCGAGCGGCAGCACCGGCGGACGATCACCCTCCTGGCGCGCCCAGTTCACACCGTCGTGGCTGGTGACCAGTTCTACGAAGATGGGTCCGTCCTGCCCCCCCGTCGGCATGTGCGGCGTGCGGAAGATCCACAGGAATCCGATGTACATCGACTCGTACGCAAACGCGCTCAGTCCATAAAAGTCAGTGTGCTCGTTCGTACCGGGCGTAATCCACCGGTCATCAATCGCGTCCGGGATGATCACCATCGTCGAGGTCGGCCAGCTCTCGAAATTCGTTGTTGCCGACCAGCCGACGCAGCGCCGCAGGAACCCGCGCACGTTCGTGAATTTCTTGGGATATCCGAGGTATCTCTCCCCGCGCGGATCCCACACAAACTGCCCCACGTCGCCCCGGTCCGGCAGGATCGGATTCTTCGCGACGTCCAACCAGTGAATCCCGTCCGCGGAATACGCGCCGTAGTAGCCGCTGACCGTGTTGTTCGGCGGGGTTCGCCCGTAGTCGAAATTCACGAGTTTGTAGCGACGTTGCGGATCCGTCTCCCACGGCGTGTGCATGACCTGCGGTGTGTGGTCCTCGGCCGTGCGGCGGATCAGGATGTTATTGGCGGTCGAACCGTTGAAACTGACGAGCCCGAGTTCCGGCTTGGCCCAGCTGATGCCGTCATTGCTGGTCGCGTAGAGGATGTGATACTGGCCGTCGTACGAGTGGTACCACATGCGGTAGCCCCCGCCGCTCTCGTTCGGCAGGATCGTGCCGTACACGTACGCAATGCCGCCCTCCCACGGCTTGTCGGCCGGAAGCACCGGATTACCGGCGTACTTCTCGAACGCATGATACGTGCGGACGACTCCCGTCCTGCTCGCAACCACGTGATCGTCAACCAGCAGTTGCCACGGTCCCGTCAGATCGCCCAGTCCCTTCGCCTGGCCGCGGGCCTCCACCGGCGGCAGGCACAAAGCTCCGAGCAGGACGGCGATCGCGCCACTCCGATTCGTGGTGAGCATGAACATGGGGTCTATCCTGTTGCCGGAAGGGAGGAAACAAACCAGCCGTCGGGGTCAGGCCACTGATCGCACCCGATCCGCACCGCCTGCCCCGCACCACTCACGCATCGCTGCCAGATGCCGAAGTCATCCTGATCGACGTCCGCATCCCCGTCCAGATCAGCAGCGTGACAAGTGTCTGACATCGCTGGGAAACGCGGGCCCTTTCGGCGCAGTTGTACCTTGTCAATGATCGACGGTGACCGTCACCGCGAAGGACGGCAACGCCAGCCTCAGCAGGGCAATTCCCGCTGCCGCTATCACCATATGCTTCATTTCACTTCCCTCCTATCGCGTCCTGCAGAACCTTCGTCCGACGACGCTGCCGGCGTGATTCCGTCATTGGATCAATGTCGCACCAGCCTCACACGCCTCCTCGGCTACCGCGACAGGATCTGCCTCGGTAGTGTGACCGGTGCACCGGACGACGACAGCCCGCCGCCCACGCGGTTCATGCTGCCGCTGTAGGGCACGTCGAGCGTCCAGCGATTCACACCCAGTTGTGCGTTCCTCATCCAGCCGACGTGCCCGTCGAGAAATCCCATGTTCAGACCGGAACAATCCGCCCGGTTTCCGGAAATCCTGTAATTCGTGTACACCGGCGAGTCCTTCAAGTTCGACCGCGCCGTCGAGTACCCGTGGTTGTAGTAGAACGTGGTCAGGTCCGTGACCGACGTGCCGATGGCGTTGAACTCATCCTGCACGAGCGGAACCATCGAGGCGGGACCCCCCTGGCCCCACTCCGGGCGCGGCGCCCATGCGATCTCCGGCCCCGCCGCGTTCTTCGGCTTCGTGCCTTTGAACACGCAGACGCTGTTCCAGAACATCATCACCTGCGCGCCCATGTAGCCGTTCTTGGCAACGTAATCGAGGTTGGCCGGATCATCCATCTTCGGGCCGCCATTGCTGGGGCATGAGAAGACGTCCAACTGCTTGCCGATGTAGCGTCTAAGCAGCAGGCGCAAGTCGAACGGATCACGCCCGCCGCTGCCGTAAGGCCCGTCGTAGGTCGCAACCACCGTGTCGATCCACCAGGAACTCGCCCCATTGCCTTTCGTGTGCTGGCTTGGGTTGCGCGGATAGTTTCCCTTGCTGTCCTGCGCGTACATGTTGATCGCGTACAGGTGCTGGTGCATGTTGGATTGGCACGCCACCCGGCGCGTGTGCTCCCGCGCCCGGCTCAGCGACGGGATCAGGATCGACAGCAGCAGCGCAATGATCGCGACCACGACCAGCACTTCGATCAGCGTGAATGCGTGGCACGAACATGACACGCGCCCACGTGAAATCATGCCGGCGCACGCGCACCGCAAGCGGTATTTCTTCATCTGAGGCTCTCCAGCGAGCATGAACATCACCCCGGCCGGCCACCGGCCACTTGTAGAACCCGCTGCCCCTCTCTCCCGCTGCGGACAGGCTCCACGCCTGCCCGCCTCCGCTATCCCCCGGTGCGCCGGAGACTGCGGTGCCCGGGTTACTCTCCGCAAGTCGACGGCACGCCGGCCCGGCTCGCACACAGCCTGAACTGCGCGAAATCATTCAGGTCCACGGCCGAGTTCTTGTTGTTGTCGAAGCAGTGGCAACCCGGCAGCTGCCCGGTCGTCGCGCCCGTGAAACACGCCTGGAACGCACCGAAGTCGTCCATGTCCACGTCCGTATCGCCGTCGATGTCTGCCCACACCGCGTTGCAGGCCTCCTGCCCGGCGATCTCGACCTTGATGTTGTCGAAGATGACCTCGCTGGTGGCGGTGGGGTTGGACTGGAACACGAACAACCCAGTGTAGTTGGCCATGTCCGCGTCCAGCGGGTTGCCGCCCTGGAACGTGCCGACGATGTGCCCGCCCACCCCGCCGGCATCCAGCGGTGTGATCGTGAGGTCCACCATGTGTGTGCCGACATCGACGACGGCGCTGTAATGGAACCAATGCCCGATCACCTCGCTTACATCTGTGATGGGGATGAAGTTGTTCCACGCTCCGTTGTCCAGGAAATTCCAGCCGATTGGCAGGTCTTGCGTGGTGGAGTCAAACCGAACGGAGTAAACGTTCAGGTTCAATGTGCCGCCGTCATTGAATCCCGAGAGCGGGAACGACAAACCACGGTCTGTGTGCTGCACGATTTTGAAGTCATACTCCAGTTTCATGACGCCCGTCGTGCTGCTGGGGGGCGGCAGCCAGCGACGCCCGACGCCGCTGCGCCGCGCCCCGGCGGGTTCGAACCATCGGAGACTGTGCGCTCCACCGCCCGCCGGGCTCGGATCGGTCGTGATCACTTCGAGCGGCGGCGTGTCCGCGCAGGCAGGCGGCTGCGAGATGACCAGAGAGGGCGCAGTCTCCCACCCGGCGGTCGAACCGACGGCATTGTTTTCAAATGACTGGACCAGCGGCAGGCTCGGCTTCACGGCGGCCGGTCCGCAGGACGTGTGCAGCGTGAAGTCGCCGTTGGCCGCGCCGCTGCCGGACACGCGGATGATATAGGTCTGCCCGGAGCTGACCGGCACCTGCCGGCAGGAAGTACTCGCGTCACCACAATTGTCGTTGCAGGCCAGCGTGTTCCCGGCCGTGCCCGGGCACGCGCTGTGCACCGAAAGAACGGTGTTATACGTCGATCCGCACGTGTCTGCCGAGAGCACGCCGTCGCAGGTCGCCGTGTACGAATACCAGACGTCCGCCGCCGTCCCCGAATTCCCGCAGGCCGCGTCACCGTCGTTGCTGGCCCAGGCGGTTGAGCCTGTGAAGGTCCCGTTACCGATGGGCGTCGCGCTGCCGCACGTATCATTGGCCGGCGGCGGCTGGATTTCCGTGAGATGCACGTTGAGCTGGTAGTTGCCCGTCGCCCCCGCCCATGCGAAGAGCCGCAGATACACGGTTTGCCCCGCGGAGACCAACACCGTCACCTTCGGCTCCGAATTCGGTAGCGGCCCGAACCCGCAGCCGGGCTCGTCGTCATCGCAGCCGCCCGACAGTTCGTTCGCCGCATCGCCGGGGCAGGCGCTGTGCATCGAGAGCGTGCCGTCGTACTCAGTTCCGCACATGTCCGCCGTCAGTTCCCCGGACTTGGCGGCCGTATAGACGTACCAGACATCGGGCGAACTGGCGGATCCGCAACTTGAACTGCCGTCCTGGGTTGTACCCACAGTCGTCCCGGTGTATGTACCGTCGGTAATCGGGATCGCATCCGTGCAGTAGTCGTTCGTGATGCCCGACGGCAGTTGGACGTTGAGCTTATACCCGCCGGTCGCCCCGTTCGCACCGCCCACACGAATGAAGTAGGTTTCGCCTTCGCTGACCTGCACTTCCAGGCAGGCATCGGGCCCGCCGCAGGGCGTTCCCCCGCATGTGTCGTTGCACGCGAGTTCCGCCCCGCCGCAGGACGAGTAGACGCTCACGACCGCATCGTACGAAGAACCGCACGTGGAGAGGCGCATCGTGCCGTCAGCCTCGGGGGTCACCTTGTACCAGACGTCCGGAGTGCCGTCCGAAGAACCGCAGGACGCAGTCCCGTCGGCCGTGGCAAGCGCCGTCGATCCGGAATAGGTGCCGTCGATCACCGCGCTCGCATTCGCACACATATCGTTCGCCGGGACGTTCGAGGTCTGGGCGTCGAGGTACCAGTCGTTGTACCAGTTGGCCACGCCGAACTCGACGTGGTCCACGGTCGACAACGCGGCTTTCACGGGAACCGAAACCGAAGCGCCATCCAGCGCCACCGCCATGGTGCCGGCGCCCGTAACGTATTCGATCTCCAGCAGGTGCCACTGACCAAATGAGGCGGTCAAGCCGGTGGACTGCCAGCCGTTCCCGATGTGGTACTGCAAAACACCGCCGCCGCCGAACTGCATGCCGTCAAACATGTACGCCCCGCCGCCCACCAGGTAGAACTGCGCAGACAGGGCCGCGGTTTCGAATCCGGGGTGAGCAAACTCCTGAAGGTAGATCATCGTGGTGACCTTCACCACCTGCCCCGGCGTGGACGCGGTGGTCATCGCCGCCGTCGCGCCGGCGCCGCCACCCTCGTTGCGATAGAAATTCAGCGCCTTCGTTCCCTGGTACGCCCCCCCTGCCGGCGCGTTGTCGACGACACGAACCCGCGTGTCGCCGGCATCGGCGGCGGCCCACGTCCCCAGCGTTGCCACGCTGGGCAACTCCCCGGCCGTATCCGCCTCGAACCCGCCCGAATCGAACACCACGGTGCCGTCAACGGTGACCGTCACCGCCGTGGCCGGCGGGACCCATCCCAGCACCGCCACACAGACCGCCGCCGATACCAACACATATCGTGCCTGTGTCATCTTCCTTCTCCCTGAGTTGGCGGCCGTCACACGGCCTGCGTTCCGTCACTGCAGTACCACCGCGGCGGATCATTCCGGCAGCGTGGACTGCCTTTCGATCAGACTTGACTCGACCGACTCACGCGGAGCGACCTGCGGCCGGCGTCCCATGGAGTCGGCGAGCATCTCGGCCGCGCGGCGGCTGATGCTCTCGAGGGACCGCGGGCCGACGGAGGTGACCTCCGGGTGGATTAACGTGTACATCATCTGGTGCGTATAGCCGATCAGCTGGACCTCCTGCGGAATCCGCAGGCCCAGCCGCGTGGCCACCTTCGCCCCGAGCATCGCGACATCCGGACGCAGCGCGAACAGTCCGACGCTCGCGTCTCCGTTGGAGAGCATCCCTGACAGCTGCCGCTCGCACTCCGCGGGGTCGTTCGACAGGCAGCGGTAAAAGTCGCCCCACTGGGGCTCCGACTGCCCCCGCTCGCGCGCGGCGCGGCGCACCCCGTCAATCAGGTAGACTTCGGAGCCGTACAGGTCGCCGGTGTAAACGGTGAAGACCCGCTCGGACCGGCAGAGCAGCCGTCCCGCCACATACCCGATGTGACTCATGTCCTCGTAAATGCAGGGCAGGTTGTACTCGGGACTGGCCTGCCCCAGGAACACGCACGGCACACCGCTCGACTGCAGCAACTCCTGGAACCGCGGCGGAAGCGACAGCAGCACGAATCCCGTTTCGCAGCCGACCCGCTCCGATTCGGCCAGGAGCTGCCGGACGGGATCGAGGCTCCCGGCGATGTCCACGTAGACGTGTCGGATCGAGCAATTCCCGAACACCTCGAAGAAGCCGCTCGCGTACGCCGACTTCAGGGGCTCCATGCCGACGCGGTGCTGCAGTGCCGACAGAAAGTGAATCACCGCGCCCGGTTCCTTGAGGACGTGAGTGCGGGCCTGCTCGATGGCGTTCTCCGTCACCCACAGCTTGCCGCCGTTCCGTCGCGTCGCCCAGCCCTCCGCTTCGATCTGCTTGAAGGCCTGGTGCACGGGGAAAGCGGACAGCCCGGTACCGGCGGCCACCGTCCGCACGGATGGGAGCGGAGTACCCGGGACAAGATGGCCGGAGAGCACCTGGCGCCGCAGTTCACGCAGAACGCGACTGGCACCCGGAGTAGGCTTGAAGCCCCTGCTGGCCACGGACGTGCCTCCGACACGACTGGAGATGCAGCACGGCGTGCAAACTGTCATCAGCGTATAACGGATGCACTCGCGTGTCAATGCAGTCTGTCTTCGCTTACAGGCAGCGGTGCACTCCTTTATCGCCCCTCTTCCAGCTTGACAGAACGGAAACGGAGGCTATTGTGTCATTACCGGATAACAATTCTCTCAGATCCGCTCTCCAATGGGAGCCCGCACATGTCGCAAATCCCGTCCGCTGTCGCGCGGAAGCACTTTGTTGGCCGACGTCTGCACGGTCGAGGTTTCACCCTGATCGAGGTCCTCGTCGTCGTCGCGATCATCGCGCTCCTGGTTTCGATCCTCCTCCCGTCCCTCTCCCGGGCTCGCGAACAGGCACGACGCGCCCAGTGCGGCTCCAACATCCGCCAGCAGATCATGGCGTGCTTCATGTACGCCCAGAACAACCGTGGGAACATGCCCATGAACCCCACCCAGCTCGGTTATTCGAGCGGCGGGTACTACATCAACACCGTGGTCAGCCTGCAGGGGCCCGTCAAGCTCGATTTCCGCCAGATCTTCAAGCGGTACGCGGGCGACATGAATATCTTCACGTGCCCGGCGAACGGCGGCCCCTCCATCGCAGACCCCTCCAACCAAGTGGCCATCAACGCGAACGGCTGGATGGGCGGGCAATACCACGCCCTGTACAACTCGACATGCGTCTTCAAGGGCTCCTCCGAAAGCAGGCCGTGGGCACCGCGACCCGACTGGCGCGGGGGCGGCAACACCGCCTCCGTTCCCATCATTCAGGACCTGTTCGACGCGACCGGGTCCTCGGTCACGGATTTCAACCGGTTCGATTTCAACCACGGCAAGGGCGATTCGGCTCGATCCAACTGGGCGCCCGGCCTTTACCCGCCCTACAGCCAGTGGCAGACCTCGAGCAGTCGCAAGGCCTGCACCGGGATCAACGTGGGCTATCTCGACGGGCACGTCCAATGGGTGCGGAACGTCCAGACGGGCCCGAACATGTGGTCACTCGATATCATCTGGTCCGGCTCCGCGACGCGCCTCAAGGGCGGGCCGTCCACCTCCGGCGTTCCTCTCAGCGTCAAGGCCGGTTTTACGTCCCGATGATGCGTAATCGAGCCCGACAGGTCGGGATGCCAACCCGATGACCACGTCAGAGCGACCTGTCGGACGCCGCCCGCACTCAGTTCCACAAGCTTGGAGGCTCGCATGCATCCAGCGAACAGATCCATCGCCTCCATGAGCTTGGTGACTGCCCTGATAGTCGGCGCCACCGCGACCAGTGCCGCCCCGCCGGCTGCAAACAGCGACCAGACGATTCTCCTCGTGGACGATCACGACGTCCTCTATCGTTCCGGCACCGTCCGTACCGTCACCCTGTGGAACCGCCATCCTCAGAATCCGCTGCTCAAGTGCGACAGACCCTGGGAAGTCGCGATTGCCTGGAACAGCGTCTATCGCAATCCGGTGACGGGGCTCTATCAGCTCTGGTACCAGGCGTTTTCCGGAAATCGAGCCAACCAGCGGACACATCAGTGCGTCGCGTGCTACGCGGAATCAAAGGACGGCATCCATTTCAGCAAGCCTGAGCTCGATCTCTTCTCGTTCAACGACATCCCGAAGACCAACATCGTTCTGGTCGGCAACGGCGGCACGTCGGTTCGCTATACGAACGCGGTGATCGTCGATCCCGACGATCCGGACCCCGCCCGCCGCTATAAGATGTCCTACTTCGATTTCGGGAAGAGCACCGGGAAGGAGTACCCGGGCCTGCACGTCGCCTTTTCCCCCGATGGCATCCGCTGGACGAAACACCCCGAGATGCCGCTGCTGCGTTCGTTCTACGGCGACTTTGGAACCACTCTGCCCTACTCTGACGAGGCGGGCCGCGACTGGGACGTCTCCCTGTCGATGTCCGACGCCCTGGACGTCTTCCGCGACACCCCGCGCAACGTCTTTGCGATTTATGGCCAGATGTGGATCGACGGTCCGGACGGCGGCATGGGCTTTAAGCACGGCATGGGCCGCACCGAAAGCAGGGACTTCGTCCACTGGTCTCGCCCGCAGCTCGTTTTGGCGCCCGACGATCTCGACCCGCCGTGGGTCGAGTTCCACACCGCGCCGGTGTTCCTGTACAAGGATGTCTACTTCTCGCCTATTCAGGTTCTCGACCGCGCCAAGGGCGGCGGCATCATCGATATCGAACTCGCCATCAGCCGGGACGGCTTCCGCTGGGAGCGCCCGTTCCGCAGGAACTTCGTCCTCCCCCGCAGTGCAGGAAACGGCTTCGACAGCGGCTCGATCTTCACGAACGCGACGCCGATCGTCCTCGACGACGAAATCCGCTTCTATTACGGCGCGTACTCGCAGGGCGCGACCGGGGGCGACGACTATAATCTCGGCAGCGGAATCGGATTCGCGTCGATCCCCCGCGACCGCTTTGCCGGCATTCGCCCCGTCGAACGCAGCGACCAGCCCACGCTCAAGGCGCCGCTCGAACACCGCGGCCAGGTGACGCTCAAGCCGCTGAATCTCGCGGGCTGCACCGCGATCAACGTCAACGCGGACGCGCGGGGCGGCGCGGTGCGGGTCGAGATCCTCGACATTGACGGAAAACGCGTCCGCGGCTTCTCGCGCGACGACTGTGCGCCGGCGACGGGCGATCAGCTGCGTCATCCGGTCACCTGGAAGGACCGGCGCCTCTCCGACCTGCCGCCTGGCCAGTACATGCTGCGCCTCCATCTCGAACGAGCCACTGTTTACGCGGTCTACCTCACCCGGGAGAACACGACACCATGAAATCACGCCGCGCCGGACTCGCCCTTTTTTTCATCATGAACGTCGCCTGCCTCGCGCAGGAGGCAATCGAGATCGGCTCGCGACGCGAGCTGTTCGTTGATCGGCACGTCATCGACAAGCTGACCGGCAGCCGGCTCGCACTCCACGAGCCCGTCCCGGCTGGCAGCGTTCTCAAGTTCGATCGACCGTGGGAAGGCCGCTACTGTGGCTACGTCACCGTGTTTCGCGACGGTGCGAAGTACATGATGTACTACCGCGGTCTCCCCGCGGACGCCCCGGACGGCTCGAAATTCGAGACCACGTGCTACGCCGAGAGCGCCGACGGCAAAACGTGGACCAAGCCCGACCTCGGCATCTTCGAAGTGAACGGCACGCGAAACAACAACGTCGTCCTCGCCGACATGGCGCCGCTCTCGCATAATTTCAGCCCGTTCCTCGACGACCGCCCCGGTGTTCCGAGCCAGGAGCGGTTCAAGGCCCTCACCGGCTGCGGCGGGCTCACGCCGTTCGCCTCACACGACGGCCTCCACTGGAAAAAACTCTCCGACAAGCCCGTGATCACGAAAGGCGCCTTCGATTCGCAGAATCTCGGCTTCTGGTCCGAGAGCGAAGGCTGCTATGTCGCGTATTTTCGCATCACGGCGGGGAACATCCGCTCCGTCGGCCGGGCCACCTCGAAGGACTTCCTCACCTGGACCGACACGGTCCCCATGACCTTCGGCGATACGCCCATGGAGCATCTCTACACGAACCAGACGTCGCCGTACTTCCGCGCGCCTCATATCTATATCGCGGTGGCCGCCCGTTTCATGCCAGGCCGGCGCGTGGCCGGAAAATCGAGCGGTGTCGATGTCACCACCGAATACTGGTTGAACGACTGCTCCGACGCTGTCTTCATGACCACCCGCGGTGGCGATCGCTACGATCGCACCTTCATGGAAGGCTTCATCCGCCCTGGCATCGGCCTCGAGAACTGGGTCTCCCGTACCAATTACCCCGCGCTGGGCATCGTGCCGACGGGCCCGTCGGAGATCTCGCTCTTCGCCCAGCACGCATATGCACAGCCGTCGCACGAACTCCACCGCTACACCCTGCGGACCGACGGATTCGTCTCGGTGCAGGCCCCCTACGCCGGCGGGGAGATGCTCACCCGCCCGATCCGATTCAAAGGCAGGGAACTCGAGATCAACTTCGTCACCTCGGCGGCCGGAGCGTTGCGCGTCGAGATCCAGGACGCCGCGGGCAGGCCCATCAACGGCTACACCCTTGCTGACTGCGACGAGATTCTCGGTAACGAGGTCGAGCATGTCGTCACCTGGAAGGGCAAGCCCGACGTCGCCGCCCTCGCGGGCCGTCCCGTGCGACTGCGCTTCGTGATGAAGGACGCCGATTTGTACGCCATCCGCTTCCGCAGCCAGTCGTGAGAGGAACTGCCGTGAATCGACCGCTTAGCCCGGTGATCGCACTCACCGCTTCGCTGCTGGCGACCACAGTTGGCCGCGCGGCGGACACCTCGCCTCAGGCGCCCGAATCGCTGAAGCCGATGCTCACCATCAGCTGGAAACCCGGCCCCGACCTGCCCCAGGGATTCCAGGACAGCGACGGCGGCTTCATCGGCTCGACGCTCATCACCGTGGGAGGCTTCTGCCAGGGCCGCGTGCTGCCCGCCAAGCCGAACAAGTACCCCCGCGGCTTCCTCAAGAAGGCCTGGGGGCTGGACGTGGATCGCGGCGACCAGTGGGTAGACCTCCCCGAGCTCCCTGGCGAGGCACGCCAGGAACTCTTCGCCGCCCCTGTCGGCGACGCGCTCTACATGTGGGGCGGCGTCAGCTACACGAGCCCGTTCTGCTATGCCGATGGCTACCGCCTCTCGAAAAAAGGCGACGCGTGGACATGGGACAAGTTGCCGCCGCTACCCTCACCCGCCTGCGGAAGCGGCATCGCCGCGATCGACACACGGATCTACGTCCTGGGCGGCGCCGACTATGACTCCGAGCACTTCTACACGATCGCCGACCGCGCCGGTCGTCAGAAACGCCTGGGGGCCCGCTTTCTGACGATCGACACGACCAGCCTCAAGGCCGGCTGGAAGCGTCTCCCCGAATGTCCGGGCACCCCGCGCTGGGTGCACGCAATGGCCGCGGTGGGCGGACGCATCTACGTGATCGGCGGCGCCACCGGTGATGTGCCGGGCGCCGGCTACTGCACCGTCGTGGACAACTGGGTGTTCGACACCGCAACGCAGAAGTGGTCGCGGCTGCGCGACACGCCCGTTTCGACCGGTAACTTCGCTTCCGGCGCCATCGCGTACAAAGATCGTTACATCCTCCTCGTCGGTGGCGCGCAATACCCGAAGGTCTGCAACCCCGACGGCACGCTCCGCGACAAGTATGGGAAAGCCTCCCGCTACAAGGACCAGGGCGACTACTTCAACGACGTGTTTGTCTACGATACGAAGACCGAGACCTTCGGAACCGCCACGAAGCTGCCGCTCAACAACAACCTGCCGATGACCGTCGTCCGCGGTGATCACATCTACCTGATCGGCGGCGAAACCGGCGGCTGCACGATCGAAGGCGAAGCCTTCGGGCATCACCCGG
>CAZJTF010000088.1:0-20543 GCA_964548565.1 uncultured Planctomycetales bacterium
CTGCCCCCGTACATCGAGACGGACGTGGTCGCCGTGCTCAATCCCGACCGCCCGGGCCCGTGCATCGCCCTCCGCGCGGACATTGACGCCCTGCCGATCGTCGAGGAGAACGACGTTCCCTACAAGTCGCAGGTCCAGGGCGCCATGCACGCCTGCGGCCATGACGGCCACACCTCCGTCCTGATGGGAGCCGCCATGGTGCTGTCAGCCGTGGCGGACAAGCTGCCCGGCAAGGTGAAATTCATCTTCCAGCCGGCGGAGGAGGATGGCGGGGGCGGGGGCGTTCTCTGCGAGCGCGGCGTGCTCGAGACGCCCAAGGTGGACGCCGCAATCGCGCTGCACGCCTGGCCCACGGATGTGGCCGGCTCGATCGTCGTCAACCAGGGCCCGGTGACAGCCGCCAACAACGAGATCAACATCACCGTGCGCGGGCGGGGCGGACACGGCGCTTACCCGCACAAGTGCATCGATCCCGTCCTGATCGCCGCTTACATCATCACCCACTTGCAGACGATCATCTCGCGCACGGTCCCGCCCCTGGACTGCGGCGTCGTGACCGTCGGGCAGCTGACCGGCGGCTCCGCGTCCAACATCATTCCGCCCGAGTGCTACATGAAGGGCACCGTTCGCTATTACCGCCCGGAGACGGGTGAATTGATCCGCCGGCGCGTCCACGAGATCGCGGAACACGTCGCCCGCGCGCACGGCGCCGAGGCCGACGTGAAAATCAAGACCGGCTACCCGCCGCTGTTCAACGATCAGAGGCTGTTCGAACTCATCCGCGACACGGGGCGGGAAGTTCTCGGCCCGGACAACGTCATCATCGGGCAGGACGCGAGCATGGGCGCCGAGGACTTCGGTTTCTACGCCGAGAAGGTGCCGGGCGCCATGTTCCGTCTTGGCGTCCGACCGAAAGAGATGGAAACGTACCCCGGGCTGCATCACCCGAGATTCAACTTCAACGACGACGCACTGCCGGCCGGCATCGGCATGTTCTGCGAGTTGACGCGGCGGTTCCTGGCCTCCGCCTGATCACGCCGGCTCAGTGGTTGCGGGAGAAAAAGTCCCACACGAGAAACACCCGGGCGGTGTCGCTCTTGATCCCCGTTCCACTCCACGGGCGCACCGGGTTGAGTCTGGCGGCATGGATCCTGCCGCCCGGATCACGGACGCGCTTGGCGTGGAAATCGCCGTAGAGCACGTTGTAGCCGTCGTAGTGATAGCCCTCGTAGCCGCCGAAGTACCCGTCTGAGAGCAGGGCGTGCACGGAGTGTTTGCCGCGCGACCGCTGCGGGAATGGCCCGAGAAAGGCGGGGTCAGGCTCGCCCGGATCGTTCAGATAGTTCCAGTACGGCCACGTGCTGCCGGGCGCCTGCGGGCGGATGACAGATTCGGGATACATGTGCCTTCCGGCATCACGCGGCGAAACTCCCGGTTGGGCGGGCACGGCGTAACCGTAGGCGCCGAATGGCGAGTCGGGAAAGGTGTGCGAGTTGAAGCCGGATGCCGTTCCCTTTGGGCGGCTGTAAATCTGCAGGAATCTCTTCTTGCCGTTGACGCCGTCAATGTCGAACCGCCGGTTGTTCGGGCAGTAGAACAGGTCCGGGTTTTTGCCAACGTACTTGGGATAGAGCAGCCCCGAGTTGCATCGCGACCAGTCGTCCATCCGCTCAGCAATGAAGTAGTACTCCCCCTCCATCAGCGAAAAGCGGAACGACCCCACGACCGGCAGGAGTCCCCGGTGATCCGCCGAGTACGCCGAGAACCCGACCCCCTGCTGCTGCAGATGCGCCAGGCAGACGGACGCCCGGCTCTGTTCGCGCGCCCTCTTGAGCGCGGGCATCAGGATGGATACCAGCAGCGCGATAATCGCGACAACGACGAGGACCTCGATCAGCGTGAAGGCTGGACGAGGCCGCCCGACCGTCGTGGAACGTCCAGGCGCCATACCGGATCTCCGTTTCCAGTTCTGACGGTTAACAGAAATGCCGCCCTTATGTTAACCAGTGATCCTGCCGCCCGCAAGAGGGAAGTGTCGCCCGGCGCGGCCGCTCTCGATGGCGACCCGGGGCCGCCAGGTGCGCCACGCACGTCCCACTGCTTCGGCGTGTGCGATGCCCCGCCCTGCGATCGGGAAAGGTCGTGGTTTCTGCCCCCGGCCTCAGGGCGCACACGATGGATCGGCCAGCGTCAGCGAACCCGAGAAGCACCGCTGGAGAATGGCGAAGTCCGACTGGTCCACGTCATCGTCGGCGTCCAATCGCGCGCCCTCGCACCCGGGTGTCGGCGGCCCCTGGTTGGCCCCTGTCATGCAGCCGTGGAGGAGGGTGAAGTCCAGATCGTCAATGAATCCGTTCGCGTCGAGGTCACCTGGAACCGGCGTGAGCGTCAGCGCGACGGGGATCGTCTGCGGTGAGTTGGTGGCCAGCGTGCTCGTGATCGTGATCGTCCCGTTGTGTGTCCCGATCGGCAGCCCGCCGGCCGCATAGCTCACCGTGATCGTATCTGTCTCGCCCGCGCTGCTGCCGCTGCTCGGATTGACCTGCAGCCAGGCGTCGCTGGTCGAGATCGAATACGACATGGTGCCGCTGCCGGTATTGCGAACGGTGAAGCTCTGATCCGCCGGCGTGGTCCGGTGCCGCGCCGTCTGGGACAGGGTCGCCGGCGAACGCGTGATGACGCCCGTCGCCCCGATCACATACGCCTGCAGGCCCGACGCGGGACCGTTGAACACGTCCAGATCGACCCGCGCGCCGATTCCCGGTACGGTCGGGTAGCCGGCGGTGTTGCCGCTGCTCGTCCACTGCCAGAAGACCCACGTTTTAGCCGGCGTGCAGGTGCTCCACTTGCCGACCGGCGGGCTCCACGTCTGCGATTCCGCCTCGGTGTCCACCCAGTTGGCAATCCACAGCGGAAAGGCCGTCACCGAGCAGTTGACATAATTGTTCGCGTAGTTGGTGTTGCAGTACACGAACGGGCGCACGCCCGTCTGCTGTTCGACGTAGTTCAGCCAGGCCACCGCCCATGCCGCGAGACTCGATGCGCCCACCGGAGTCTGGCCCCCGCCCAGCTCGAGATCGAGCACGGGGCGCAGGTAACCGGCCGTGATGTAGTTGCGCGCCCCCGCCGAATCGAGGAAGTAGTTGGCGTCGGTGACCGGATCCGCACCGTACAGGTACACGCTGCCGTACTGTTGATCGACGGGAACTGCGTAGTGGTAAGTACCCACGTACAGGCCGGCGTTCTTCGCCCCGGTCATGTTCTGCACGAACCGTGTGTCGACGAGCGACCCGTGGCTCGCCCGTACAAAAGCGAAGACGTACCCGCCCTGGTACACCTGGTTCCAGTTGATGTTGGTGCCCTGGAACTGCGAGACGTCAATGCCCTTCGCCCGCTGCGCCGACGCCGACTCGACCCCGGCCAGGAGAGCAAGCGAGGCGACCACGATACAGAACCGGCACCGGCTGCTCACCCAGGGTGAAACCGCCCACTCCATGCGCACTCCTCAACCGCTTGCACGCTGCAATGCATCCGCGACCACATGATTCTATACATCGCGGGAGGTCGCCTCAACCGGCGGGCGGCCTTGGGCACGCAGGTGCGCAGCGATTCTGCGCGCCACCTCGAAAACCAGCCTCGGAAGGTCCGCTAACGTGCAACAACCAGGGCCGCCAAACGAGACAGGATCTCACCGGCCGATCCACGGAGCAGCACGTCCGCATAGGCGTCCAGCGGTGTCGGATCGCGATTGATGATCGCCAGGAACGCACCCATGTGCTTCGCGTGCAGCGGCAGCGAGGCCGCCGGTTCGACGACGAGCGATGAGCCGATCGCCAGGTACACGTCCGCGGCACTCGAGAGGGAGCGCGCCTCCTCGAGCACGTCTTCCGGGAGCATTTCGCCGAACATCACCACTGCCGGCTTCATCACACCCCCGCATCGGTCGCACTCCGGCACCGCGTCGGCGTCGCGGTACTTCTCGAAGATCTCCGGCGAGGGCCAGCGTTGACCGCACCCGATGCACTCGACGAAGCGTCCGGTCCCGTGCAGCTCGAGCACGCGCCGGCTGCCGGCCTCCTGATGCAGGCCGTCGATGTTCTGCGTGATGACCCCCCGGAGCAGCCCCGCTTTCTCGAAGTCCGCCAGCACGCGGTGAGCGGGGTTCGGCCGAGCCGCCATGAATTCGGGATAGAGCTCCTTCTTCATCCGCCAGTACTCGCGCCGCGCATCGGCGCTGCGGACGAATTCGTCGTAGTACACCGTGCGGTACCGCGTCCACACCCCGCCCGGGCTCCGGAAATCGGCGATGCCGCTCTCCGTGCTGACCCCCGCACCTGTGAACGCCACGGCTGCGTCCGTTTCACGCAGCCGATCCGCCAGCCGTTGGATCTGCTCGTCCATTCCGCTCATCATACCCACCCAGGCCACGGACCATCCGCACCGCCCACTCGATGAGCGCAGCCCGCGACTCTCTGCGGCCGCGATGCCCGGCTCCCTCCCGGGTACCCGCCGATCAGCGAACTTGTTATCCTCTTCGCCCGCTGCACCGGAGCCGCCCCCGCAGCCAGGAGAGCCGTCGATTCACCGCAAACCGCAGATCCTCGCATCCCTCTGCCTGATCGGTTCGATCTTCTGCTGGGCGATTCCCCCGATCATGCTGCGGTACCTCACCGGCTTCATCCCGGACGGTTTTACCACGAATCTCGTGCGATATCCGCTGGCGACGGTCGTCTATATCCCGCTCCTCGTCCTCACCGCCCGGCGCGGCGGCCTCGGCCGGTTCTGGGTGGCGGCCATCGTCCCCGCTCTCGTGAATATCGTCGGGCAGACATTTTTTGCCATAGCGCCCTATTACCTCGAGGCCGGCATGATGTCCTTCCTGGCCAGGATCTCCGTGATCTGGAGCGTCCTCGGCGCGTTCGCGCTGTTTCCGGACGAGCGGAGACTCGCCCGCAGCCCGGTGTTCTGGACCGGAGCCGCCTTTGCGGTGGTCGGGTTCATCGTGATGTCGGTGGCCGGCGGCGCGGCCGGCCGCGTCAGCCTCGCCGGCGCGCTCATCATTCTCGCCTGCAGCATGCTGTGGGGCCTCTACGACGTGACCGTCCGCCACACCATGGGCAAGATCAACCCGCTCGTCGTCTTCGGTGTCATCGGCAACTACAGTTCGATCGGGCTCATTCTCCTCGCACCCCTCGGCGAACCCCGCTCAATCCTGCACCTGCGACCGGCCCATATGGCCCTGCTGGTCGTCTCCGCGTACATCGGGATCACATTCGCGCACGGGCTCTACTACGTTGCCATTCAGCGTCTCGGTGTGGCTGTCTCCGCAATCACCCTGATGATCACCCCCTTCATCTCACTGCTGGGCTCCTGGCTGTTCCTCGACGAGCGGTTCACGTCCCTGCAGTGGCTCGGCGGAGGCGTTCTCATCGCGGGAGCCACGCTGGCCCTCTGGTCCCGGCAGCCTCACCCGGGAACACCCCCCGAACTGGCCGGGGACTGACGCACGTTTGACATAACATCGGGTGGCAGCATAGATTATGCTTCGTTGTCGGTGCCGCGCATGATTCACTCACTCCGGTGCTCCGTGCCTGACGCGTACAGGACTGCCTGTCGATCACCCGGAAACCGTCCGCCGCGCTGGCTCCTCCCGGCCTGCATCTTTCTCTTGCTCACCGGCTGCACGAATCCGACGGCTCTGCGGCTTCCGTGGCAGCTGGCGCCGTCCCCGAATACCCAACCGGCAGTCGACGCGACGGCCCCGCCGACTCCGGCACCCGCGCCCGACCGACGCGGCGTGATCTTCCTGCAGGTGAACCTGGATATCCTCCGCGCCCGAGCGCCACGCGGCTTCTTCAGCCAGTCGGAGAAAATCTGGAACCATATCGATGAAGGCGCCGTGACCGAGGACAGCGCCGCCATGCTCCGGCGGAACGGGTTCCGCGTCGGCCGGGGAAAGACCGCGGCCTGGTCTCCCATCAAGGCGATTCTCGAGACCGAGAAGCAGATCCAGATCTCGCAGAGCCAGCTCACGGTCAACAATGGCCTGCCGCTCAGTCTGCAGATCGATCCGCGCTACCGCGAGCAGACGCTCTTTCTCTACCGGCCCGACGGTTCACTCGGCGGCGTCACGTCCCCCCAGAGCACGAACTACCTGCACGTGGAGTACGCCATCCCGCCGACGGATCCCGACAGCGTGATGCTCGAAGTCATGCCCGAGATCCGCCAGCGGCCGGGAGCATCCGAACTCACCATCAACGAACTGGGGCAGTTGGATCAGCCGATCGTCGAACCCACGCGGGTGTTTCGTGAACTCGCGTGCCGGATGCTGATCGGCCCCGACGAGTTCTGCGCCATCGGGCCCGGCCGGACCGTGCAGCAGCGGTACCTGATGGGGTCCGTGCTGCTGTGCGAGGAGATCCAGGGAGCGCCCTGGGAGTCGATGTACTTCCTGACTCCACGGGTCATCCGGAGCGAGCAGTCGCTCACGAGGTGATGGCGCCTGGCGGAGGAGCAGACGCGCACATGGCGGATAACTCTTACGCGGAATTCTTCCGGAATCTGTGCGTTCACGCCGGCGTGGCGCTCATCGCGGCGGACCGTGACCTGCGGATCCGCTTCTGGAACCCCGCCGCCGGTCGCATCTTCGGCGGCTCCGTCGAGACGATGCTCGGCCAGCCGATCGTGTCCGTTGTTCCGCACGAGAGCCGCGAGACCGCGACCCGGCTCGTCGAGCGGGTGCTGCATCACGGCGAAGTCAGCGAGTTCGAGTTCCCCCACCGCAGCCCGACGGGCAGCCCGATTTGGCTGGCGGTGACGATCTCGCCGATTTTCCAGGATGGATCGACCGTCGGTGTGTCTGTCTTCGTCCGGGACGTCACGCGGCGGATGAACCTGGAGCGGCAGACTGCGGACGCCCGCAAGATGACGGCCCTCGGCTCGATGGCGGGCGAGGTTGCTCACCACTTCAACAACATCATTGGCGGGATCATCACCTCCATCGATTTCGTGCAGGACAGCGACGACGTCATGACACTGCGGCGCGTCCTGAAGACGACGGCCGCCGCCCTCACCCGCGCTAACGAGCTCACACTCGATCTCCTGGCGTTCGCCGAGGGCGATCGCACTGAGTGCCCCGCCGAGAGCGTTTGTGAGATTGTCACGCGGTTCGCGTCGATCCTGGAGCCGTCCCTCACCCGGCAGGGCATCCGCCTCGAGACCGACCTGCAGCCGGTGCAGGCCTGGCTCCCCACGCGGCGCGTGAACACCATCCTCAAACACCTCACGACCAATGCCCGCGAGGCCATGCCCGACGGCGGAACGCTCCGGATCGAGCTCGGTACTGCTCCCGACGGCCGGATCCTCCTCCGCGTGAGTGACACAGGTGTTGGCATCGCCCCCGAGCAGGTCGCGCGCGCCTTCGAGCCGTTCTTCACCACCAAGCAGTCGGACCCGGACCGGGGACCACATTCCGGCCTCGGCCTGGCGGTGGTCCACGGCATCGTCCGCGACCTGAAAGGCACCGTCAGCCTGGCCTCCCGCGAGGGCGGCGGAACGGTCTGCTCCGTTTCACTCCCGCCTGATTGCGCCCATTCCGAGTAGGCCTTTGGGCCATGTTTGATGCTCGGGGGGTGGCTTTGCCCTATCCTTGCCCTGAATCGTAAGTTTTCCGCAGCCGCGCGCCGCGTAATCTCGTAGGATACTGCGTCGGTGCACGGAATTGGCGATTTTTATTGAACTTAAGCATTGAAGGCGCGAAGCTCAGCGGTTATCTTGACGACACGGTGGCGCGGATGACTCACAGGGTGGCGAGGGGCCGGTCCTCGCCCGACAAAACCGCTTGAATTCGCAAGGTCCGCTAAGTCAAGCAGGGGTGATGGAACGGTCGATGAAGACGTCATGGAAGGCGAGCCAATGCCGTCCGAAGCCCCGGCATGTGCCGGTGTGCCCAGCCCCTTCTGAGTTATAGGTCGTGCGGCCCTCTCGCCGGGGCGGCCGGACCAGGTCAGGATGAACCATGATCCGACGACACTTCAGCAACCGACGCATGCGGGTACTGGTAGGCCTGATTCTCTTCGGAGGTTTGGTCTTCCAATGCCAGCGCGCGCTGCTGAGCGGGCCCTCCGCTGTGACCTCCGTCGCCGTGCAGGGGCCGTCCCGCACGGGGCCGAGTGTCGCCTACGCCTCCATCCAGGATCGCCCGCCCGTAGCGGCCGAATCGCTCGAGCAGCTGGCCTCCCGCGATCCGATCGGTTTCCTCGAGTCCGCGCTCGACCGCTATGACCGCAGCGTCCGCGATTACACCTGCACATTCACCAAGCAGGAGCTGGTCGGCGGCGAGATGACCTCCGAGCAGGTCATGAAGGCCATGTTTCGCGAGAAGCCCTTCAGCGTCCGCCTCGAGTGGGTCCGCAACCCCGACAAGTGCGCCCGCGTCCTCTACGTCGCCGACAAGTGGACGAAGGAGGGCCAGCAGCTCGCCGTCGTCGAGCCCGGTGCGATCGCCCGGCTCTTCGTCCCCTACGTCATGCGTCCGATCCACGGCGCCGACGCCGTCAAGTCGTCCCGTCGCACGATCGATCAGTTCGGGCTCCGTAATTCGCTCGCCCTGACCCTCAAGTACTGCCACCTGGCCCGCGAGGAGAACGTCCTGAACTTCTCGTATCTCGGCGCCGGCAAGGTCGACGAGCGCCCGACGCTGGTGTTCGAACGCCGGCTGCCGTGGAAAGCCGACAGCGAGAAGTGGCCCGACCGCGTGCTCGTCGTCCACCTCGACCGCGAACTCCTGCTGCCGACCCTCTGCCAGGCCTACGCCGACGACAATCGCGAGGTCCTCCTCGGCAAGTACATGATTACGGACGTCAAGCTCAATCCGAACCTTCCCGACTCGGTCTTCACCAAGGAAGGCATGGGCCTGTAGTCGAAGATTCAGCTGCAGAACTGCGCTGCGGCGACGCTCGAGGAGATTGCATCTCCGCAGCGGAACAGGAAGCCCGTCACACGTGATCGGTGCGACCGTTCGCCTGCCTTGCCAGTCTGTCTCTGACCGTCTTGTCACCCTCCATGCGTCCTCTTAGCATGACGGGCGAGCGGACCTGGAGACAGCCCCTTGGATTTCCCACAATTCGAGATGCCGCGACTGGGCGCGGGCATGTTGGTGGCGATCGTCTCGATCATCCATGTCGCCATTGCGCACCTGGCCATCGGGGCGGGGCTGCTGATCGTTCTGGCCCATACGGCAGCCCTGCGTCGCGGAGACCGGCTGCTTCTCGATTTCCTCAAGCGGTACAGCGTCTATCTCGTAGCGATCCCCTTCGTGGCCGGCACGGTCACCGGCGTCGGCATCTGGATCACGATCTCGCTCGTCAGTCCGGCCGCGACGAGCGCGCTGATCCACCTCTTCGTCTGGGCCTGGGCGATCGAGTGGGTCTTTTTCATCGTCGAGATCTCCGCCGGATACGTCTATTACTACGGCTGGGGGCGCCTGGCGCCGTCCCGGCACGTGGCGGTCGCGTGGATCTACTGCATTGCGGCCTTCATGAGCCTCTTCGTGATCAACGGCATTGTCAGCTTCATGCTGACGACCGGCGACTGGCGTCCCCCGGCGGAACTCGTCGGAGTCACGCCGCAGCGGGCATTTTGGGCCGCTCTCTTCAACCCGAGCTTCTGGCCGTCGTTGTTGCTGCGGACGGTCTCATCGTTGGCGTTCGCGGCGATTTCCGCCGCAATCGTCGCGAACCTGGTTCGCACGTACACCCGCGAGCAGCGCCGGCACATCATCAACTTCGCCAGCTGGCTCCTCGCCCCGATCGTGCTCATGGTCCCGCTGGCAGTGTGGTACTTTGCCGTACTACCCGTCGACTCACGCCGGTTCGCGCTCGGCTGGGCGACGACCATGACGCTGTTCTTCATGTTCGGCATCGTGGCCAGCCTCTGCATCGGCGCCTATGCCTGGCTCGGGTTGATTCTCCGCCGCCGGTACATCAACCTCGAAACATCCCTGCTGCTGCTCGTGCTCGCTGTCGTTGCGACCGGGGCGATGGAGTTCCTCCGCGAGGGCGTCCGCAAGCCGTACCTGATCCCCGGCTACATGTACAGCAACGGCATCCTCGCGACACCGGCCTGGCGCGAGCGGTTCCGCCAGGAGGGTCTTCTCGCCCACGCGCGTTTTGCCTACCCGGCCGGCATGACGCAGGACCAACTGCACGCGCTTCCGCCGCACGAACTCGGGCGGTACGTGTTCAACGCTCAGTGCCGCATGTGTCACGAACCCGGCGGGCCCAACGGCATCCGTCCGCTGGTCAGCCGTGCCTCACGCGAGCTCGTCACGCGGATGACGGATGAACTCGACCGCCTGGGAGGCTACATGCCGCCGTTCATGGGCAGTGACCTCGAGAAACGCGCCCTCGTGGAGTACCAGCTGTACGTTGCCGATCCCCAGGGCTACGCCGCGACCGCCCGGCCGGCCGCCCTCTCCGAGGCAGGAGGCCGGCAATGATGCTCCTCGCCCAGGCTGTCGTCCCGCCCGTAGACCCGATCGGGCTCCCCGCCGCGCCGGGCTGGTTCGTCTTCCTGCTGCTGCTGACCATGCTGCTGCACTTCGTGTTCATGAACTTTGTGGTCGGCGGAAACATCATCGCGCTCGGCCTGAATGTTGCCGCCTGTGCGGGCCTGCGTACCACGCCGCTCGTGAACGTGATCTACCAGGTCATGCCCCCCGCCATCAGCATGGCCATCACGATGGGTGTGGCGCCGCTGCTGTTCGTTCAGGTTCTTTACGGCCCATACTTCTACAGCGCGAACGTCCTGCTCGGTTTCACCTGGCTCATGCTCGTCGGCTTTCTGCTCACGGGCTTCTACCTGGCGTACCTGCTGACCTACCGCGCGAGCTGCGTCATGCAGAAGCGGATCGGCGCCTGGGACGCCCGGCCTGTCCGCCGCCTCGTCATTTCATTGCTCGCGACCCTCTGTTTCCTGGCGATCGGCTGGACCCTGGCCAACAACCACGAGCTCTCGCTGCACCCCGAACTCTGGGCCGCCGGCGGTCACTGGCTCAGCCCGCGGCTGCGCATCCCGTCACCCACCCTGATCCCGCGCTACATGCACGATATGACCGGCGCGACCGCGATCGGCGGGCTCTGGGTCGCGGCCATTGGCTGGTGGCTGCGCCGACGCGGACCGGCCGACCCCCAGGTTCCCGGGCGCCTCATTCGGATCGGCCTCGGTGTCGCGACCGGCCTGACAATGGTACAGATCCTCGTCGGGTTCACGTTCCTCATGCGGCTCGATCCGTCCGTCCGCGCGTCGCTTCTCGGGTTCAACACCGCGCTCGGGGCCGTCTGGACAATGACATTGCCAGTGGCCGTGCTGCTGTTCTTTACGCTCATGTTCGCATTGCAGCGCCCGGACCGGTTCGTGCCCTTTGCGGTGGCGGCCGGGCTGGCGGTGCTCGTCATGTCGGGAATGCTGGTCGGACGGGAGCAGGTTCGGCACGCTATGCTCGCGCGGCCCCAGGCCGGCAGCTTCTCGCTGGGCACGTGGGCCGTCTACCCCCAGAATGGCGTGCCGATCGTCTTCGCCCTGCTGCTGGTCGCGGGGCTGGCGATCGTCGCCCTGATGCTCCGCTGGATCACGGACCGTCCCGCCGTCGATACGTCTGGACAGACACTCCCTCACTCCGAAGCGTGACCTCGACCGCCCCGTCACTGGCTGTGTTGAAGTATCGTCGCCCCTCCACCGCCCGCAGCAGTTCCACCCGCGTGCTGGAGTCGCGCTGACCGCTCGAGCGGATACAAACATCTGGATCCACCGCCCGGATGAACGCCCCCGTCAACCGCCCGTACTCGCCGTGATGCGGCAGGATGAGCACGTCCGCCTTCAGATCGGCCGTCCCGATGAGGCGCCGCTGCGCCTGCTCCTGGATATCGCCGCTGAGCAGGATCCGGCGTCCGGCATACGTCACGCGGAGCACAAGAGAGGCATCATTGCTGCTCACGCGACGCGACAACTCCGCCGGCCACAACACCTCGATCTGCGTGTCACCGCAGTCGGACAGAAGTTCGCCGGCTTTCACGGCCCGGATCGGAATTTCCGATGTCGCGGCCGTTTCCGAGATGCGCCCGACCAGGGCGGGGTCCCCGCCAATCCGCGCGAAGACCGTTGACGTCGTGATTGCACCGACCCTGCGCCGCGCGAGCAGTTCCGGCACACCGCACACGTGATCGAGATCCGGATGGCTCAAAATGACGTTGTCGATTCCGTAGATCCGCTCCGATGCGAATAGTGGCGTCAGGACCCACCGCTCCAGGTCGAACGGCGGGCGTGCGCCGAGGTCGCACAGCAGCGTCCGCCCGTTCGGCAGCCGCAGACAGCAGGCCTGCCCGTCGCCCACGGAAAGGACGATCATTTTCAGGCCGTCAGGTCGCGACGGCACAAGAGCCAGCACGGCCATCAGGACGAAAATGCCGCCCGCCGCCGCGACCCACCGCATCCGCACGCGCAGCCACGGCGCGAGCACCCACAATCCGAGCACGGTCAACCCTGCCGCCGCCAGCCATTCGGGAATCACCGGGGTCCGCACGCCGGACCCGGGGAGCTGTGCGAGCGACTGCACGAGCGTGATGAGCCCGTCCGTCAGCAGCCCCAGCGGCCACCCCAGAACGCCCCCGAGCGGCGCCGCCACCGCCGACAAGACCGTTTTCAGCAGCCCCAGCACGAGCACCAGCCACACGACGGGGGCAATCAGGATGGAATTGAGCCACCCCCATGTGGGAACCTGCCGAAAATGGTACGCGCCCAGGATCACCCCGACGCCCCACGCCGCCACGCCGATCGCCAGCAACTGGCCCACCGCATCCGTGCACACGTTGAACCAGTGTCGCCACGGCCCCGGCGGATTCAGCATGCGCTGGATCTCCGGCTGCAGCAGCGGATCCGTCCGCCGCAGCAGGATGTCGAGAAGAACACGCCCGGCGCGATGTACGCGCGGGCTGAGCCAGATCAGCCCCATCAGCGTCGCAAACGACAGTTGGAACCCCGCCTCGAAAAGCTGCATCGGCCCGCACACGAGGAGCACAATCGCCGACAATGCCAGCCAGTTCGCCGCGCGCAGCGGTCGACCCTTCAGAACCGCTACACAGAGGAGGTCCCCCATCACGGCCGAGCGGAGGACCGGTGCGTTCCACTCGGTCAGGACGGCATACGCGGACAGCACGATCATCGCAGCAAGGGCGCAGGTCCGCGACGACCTCCCCGTGATCACACCCGCAAGCCACATGAGCGTCGCGAGCATGCCGACGTGCGAGCCGCTGACGCTCAGGTAATGGACCGTCCCCGTCCGCACGAACGCGTCATTGACCGCCGGATCCATGGCGCTGCGTTGCCCGAGCACGAGCGCCTCCAGAAGACGCGCGCCCGGCGACTCCGGCTCGAACGTGTCGTCGACTATCGCCGCCGAAGCCATCGCCCGGATGCGACCGATCGCACGCCGATGAAAGCTCACCTCCGTCAGACGGCGGACGTGCTCACCCCGCCGACAGGTCATCTGCACCATCACCCCCTGGCGCCGCTGGGACAACGCCCAGTCGACCTCGCCCGGATTCGAAGGCGGGCGCAGGCGCTGCCACGTCCCGATCAGTTCCACGTAGTCGCCCGGCCTGACCTCCGTTCGATCGTATACGATCACCGACAGGAGCCCGCTGGCCGCGCGACTGCCCCCCGCCCGATCCAGGCGTTCCACGCGAACCAGCAGCCGGCTCCGCACGCTGTCCTCGCGGAAGCCGCCCTGCCGCACGACGGGCCCGCCCACCACCACTCCGGTCACGCGTGCCAGCCGCGGCTCTGTCCCGCACGAACGGACGATATGTGTCTCGGGAACCCGCCTGAAAGCCAGGTCGTGGAGCGCCGCGCCGACCGCCATCGCCGCTACGCTCACAAGGAGGTGTCTCCAGAGTGCGCTCAGACGCACCCGCAGGAGCAGAACCCCGCACGCGGCAAATACCACAGCGTTCAGCCACAGGGCGAGGGGCACTGCCGCGTCGAGCGCGATCCCGGCGCAGAGCCCGATGGCGGGCGGGACGAGCGGCTCACGTGCGAGCCAGTCCTCCATCTGCCGGAGACGCGAGGCCTCCGGGCGCGGAGCCACCCTCGGGATCGGTGGGGCTGAGATCAACGACGCAGCGGACATGCAGGAACACCAGCCAACGCTTCACGACCGGGCGCTGGTATATACCTTGCATTGCCGTCGCGTAACTGTCAACCTGGCGTCGGTAGAACTCGGCGCGATCGGCAACTTCCGCCGGGCGGATCGCGTCGGTCTTATAATCAATGAGTTCCAGGCCGTCCGGCCCGCTCAGCATCGCGTCCACCATCCCGCGGATCAACAGGAGGTCTGAGGTATCACGCGCCCGGACCAGAGGGTCATACGCCTCGGGTGGCACTCGCGAGACGAACGGCATCTCGCGGATCACGTGAGGCGCGCCTACCCGGAGCCTCCTGCCCAGTTCCGTTCCCAGGAACCACGCGGCCGCCTCGAGCATCACCACGTTGGCATCCGGGGGCGCAAGCCGCCCCGATGCCACCATCTCGTCCCGCTGCTCCGCGAGACCGGCGGCGTCACATGGACGGGCCAGGTCAATCAGCTGCAGGAACCGGTGCGTGGCCGTGCCGCGGTGCACGGGGTCGATCAACGCCCGCTTTGAATAGAACACCGGCTGCGCCACTGGAGGAGGCCGGCGGTCTTTCGCTTTCTTTCGGACAGCCGCACCCCGCGACGACTTCCGCTCGTCGGGGTCCTGCAGCGGATCCCATCGTCGTTTCAGGTCCGTCACCGCCACGCGCGCCGGCATTGTCGTTAGCTCCAACCCTGCGTAGGTCGGGCAGAGCGGCTCGAACACCTTCCGCACGCTCTCCTCCGGCGCGATCGGCTCGGACGGCGGGAGGGACCGCAGATCCGCCAGCAAGGCCAGCGCCTCACGTCGTGCCTCCTCCTGGGCGGCCGGAATCTGCCACTGATCCGTCGCGGCGCGGTCATATACCGAGACGGTCACCAGCGCGGAGTCGCCCCCACACCAGTCCACCATCCCCGGTGGCGCGGCGGCTAGTGCCGGCAGGACCCAACACAACGCGTGGCTTGCCGTCAGCAATTCCAGCCGCGGGATTCGAGCACCCCCACCGCTTTCGCCGGCAAGGCTGCGGTAGACCTCCACCTTGGACGGACTCACCCGCCCGACCAGCATGAGGTGCTCGCGCGCCCGCGTCAGGGCGACGTACAGCACGCGCAGCTCCTCCGAAAGCGATTCGCGCCGCGCGTGCTCCTGCGCGCACTGCTGAATGAGCGTCGGGTACTTGATCCGCCGCTCGGGATCGGCCGCGCACATGGCAATCTTGTACGCCCGATCGAGCAGCACCGGCGCGTTGCAGTCCGACAGGTTGAACGGTTTGTGCATGTCCGCCAGGATCACGACCGGGAATTCGAGCCCCTTGCTCGCGTGGATGGTCATGATTCGCACGACGTCGTCGTCGGCACCGGGCGCCGCCGGCCCGCCCCGCTGCTCCGACGCGACGATTTCGTCGAGGAACCGCAGGAATCGCCGCAGCCCCTGCCGCGCGAACTGGCCGAACTGCCGCGCGAGCTCGTGCAGGCGAACCAGGTGTTCGCGCCGACGCGCTCCGTCCGGCAGCCCCGAGACGTACGCCAGGTACTCTGTGTCCCCGTAGATCTCCCACAGCACGTCCGCGACCGGTGTGCGGCTGACGCGCTCCCGCCAACGCTTGAGGCGCGCGAGCATGGTGGCCACGCGCTCTTTCAGGTCGGTGTCCTCGCCCTTGTGTGCGTACCGCTCCACCGCAAGGTGGAACGGCAACCTCCCGCCTGAGAGCCGGATCCGCAGCAGATCGCTCGCGCTGAACGGCGGCCCCGCCAACGGTGATCGCATGACGGCCGTCAGCGGGATATCCTGCCGGCCGTTGTCGAGCACCTGCAGGAGGCTGTGCACATCGCGGAACTCGGTCGAATCCAGGCTGTCATCACCGCGGTCCACCCGCACCGGGATGCCCATCCGCCGCAGAACATCCGCGATCGGGTCCGCCTTGTGCATCGTGGATCGCAGCAGGATCACGATGTCGCGGTACGCAATCGGCCGCAGCGCCGTCCCCCCTTTTTCGCCGACCTGGACTCTCCCGGACGCACCGTTCATCCAATCCTGGATCCGGGTGCCGATCAGCCACGCCTCGCGCTCGATACCCTCCAGTTCGTCGCCCGTGTCCGGACTGCCTTCTTCACCGTTTGCGCTCTCCGGGTCGACTCCGCCGGACTCCTGCCCCGCCTCCTTGTCGACCCGCGTCGCCTGCGTCACCGGTTCGAGCAGGTGCAGTTCGATCGCCGGACGACCGAAGGTGCGCGCTGTCCCCGCCGGAGGAAACACCGCTTTCGCGTTCAGCTCCGCGTCCTTGTCATAATCGCTGCCGCCGAATTCCCGCGTCATCAGCGGCCGAAACACGCAATTGATTGCATCCACAACGTCGCCGCGGCTCCGGAAGTTCTCCTGCAGGCGGATCAGCCTGCCCAGCGAAGATCCGCCGGTAACCGCTTCGCCGGCGCTGAGGCGGTCGAACAGTTCCGTGCGGTCAATAAACAGCTGCGGCTCCGCCAGACGGAAGCGGTAGATGCTCTGCTTGATGTCGCCGACGACAAACAGGTTCCCGTGCGGCGGGTCGGCCGCCTCACCGCTCACCAGGCGCAGGATCGAGGCCTGCAGCGGATCGACGTCCTGGAATTCGTCCACGAGGACGTACCGGTAGTGCCGCTGCAGCTCCCGCGCGACCTCCGACGGGCCATCCGGATCCCCATCCTCGCACAACACGCGCAGCGCAAACCGCTGCAGGTCGTTGAAATCGAGGACGGCCTGCTGCCGCTTGACTTCGGAGTACCGCCGGTCGAACTCCGCGACAATCTGAGCGATGGTCTGCGTGTATGACGCGATGCGTTCGAGGCCCTCATGATACTCGGCTGCGGTGAACCGGCACATCGCATCGGTCAGCCGCTTCAGGCAAGTCTTTTTCAGATCGTTGAGCCTGGCCAGCGCCTGGTCGTACGCGGAACCATCCGCGGGGCTGACTCCCTTCGGCTTTCTGGCACACGATTCGAACTCGTGCCCGCAGATCTCCTGCGCCAACGCCTCCCAGCTCGAGCCCGCGGCCTCGATCCGCTCCAGCCACCCCCGCAGCGTCGCGATGATGCAATTCACGCTCTCCAGCCGTGATTGTGCCACCGGCCAGCACCGCCGAATCGTCTCGGCCGCTGCCTCCGCGCTGTCGATCTGGAGCCGCAGTTCGCCCCGGATCCGCTCCCGCTGCACCGCGTCGATCCGTTCCGCCAGACGCGCCGGTTCGGACGCGCACGCCTCGATCCATCCCGCCGGATCCGGAAGGCTGCACACGAACGCGTGCGCGCGCAGAATGGTGTCGGCGATCGTGGCGTCCTTTCCGCCGGCGTAATCGTCCACCAGTGCGCGGAAACCCTCGCCCGGCGGCCCCTCCGAGAGGTACAGCTCCGCGAAAATAGCATCCAACGTCTCGCGCCGGAGCAGCCCCGCCTCCTCTTCGCTCAGCACCGACGCCTGCGGGTCGACGCCTGCCTGCGGGAACCACCGCGTGATCAGCGACTTGCAGAACGAGTGAATCGTGGAGATGTCCGCGCTGTCGAGCAGGTGGATCTGCAGCCGCAACCGATCCAGCTCACGCACGGAAGCCCGGGCCGCCTTCATCCCCTCCAGCCGCTTGCGGATCGTGCTGCTGATCCGCGACCGCATCTCGCCCGCCGCCGCCTCCGTGAATGTCACCACCAGCAGTTCGTCGACGTCGCAGCGCTGCCCCGGCGGCAGGTCGCACACCAGGTACGCGCACCGCTCCGCCAGGACGGTCGTTTTCCCGGAACCGGCCGCCGCCGAGACGAGCAGGCTCCGATCGACGGTCCGCACCGCCTCCAGTTGCCGCGGCGTGAGCGAGGATCTTTCAGCCATTCTTCCCCCCCGCGAGGTCTTCGAGCATCTGGCGCCCCCTGATCGGCTGCAGGTTACGTGCCCCGTCGTTTTCGAGCTCGAATCGGCACACCGGCTTGTACGCGCACCACGCGCACGGAAGATGCCGCCGCAGGCGATACGGCTTGATGTCAATGCACCCGTCCAGGATCGCGTCGGCGAGTTCACCCATACGCTTGCCGATGTGCCGCATCAGCGCTTTGAACTCGTCCGGCCTGGCCACATCAGAGTTCGCGTGCGGTCGGCCATCTTTCGTGAGCTGCGCCCCCCAGTACGCGGATTTCCACGAAGGCCCTGCCGCCTGATCCAGCGCCTGCAGATGCTCGCTCGACAGGATACCTCGCGCCTTGAAACCGCGCGATGTCTCATCCGACGGATGCGACACGGTCTGATAGTTCTCCAGCAACGGCACGTACACCGCCCCCGCGGGACGGATCGGACGTCCCGTCAGCGACTCCCCGATCTGCTCGAGCGTCAGCAGGTACGCGACGAGCTGGAGCGCGATACCATAGAATGCCTCCGTCAGGTCCAGCCTCCGGAAGGTCGTGCGTTTGTAGTCGATGAGCATCCCCACCAGTTCGCCGCCGAGTTCCGCCACGTCCACGCGATCGATGCGCCCCCGCAGGTAAATGGTGCGTCCTTGGGGCGTCCTCAGCGTCAGCGGCGCACAGCCCTTCCCGCTGTAGCCGAACGGCAGCTCCACCCAGCGCGGCGAATACCCCCCCACCCGTGCCGCGTCCCGCTGCCACGCCGCCGATCGCCGCAGGTGCTCGCGGCTGCGGTCGAACAGGAACCGGTTGCGCGGCGTGCCGAGCAGCAGGTCGGCCTCTATATCCGGCAGGATCGCCTGTGCGACCGCCTCGATGCGCTCGGCGATCTGATCGTCCTCGAGCTCACCCAGCCGACGACGATCCTTCACCAGCGCGTCGATGAAGCGCTCGAGCACGTCGTGGCACAGCGATCCGAGATCCATTTCATCGAGTTCGGCCTCCGCCCGCTCCTCCAGGCGCAGAATCGCGTCGAGAAAATGCGCGAACGGACACTTCGCGAAACTTTCCAGGCGGCTGACGCTTGCCACGAACGGCAACTCGATGGCCTGCTCGATCAGACCCGATTCAAGAGACGCTCCGTTGCGATAGGCGAGCCCCGCCATCGCCCCCCGCAGCGTATAAAGCCAGTCGCTCTGCGCAATTGCCGTTGTATAGAGCGCGTTCCACGCCGCGCGTGTGGAAATCGCCGTATCCTCTTCGAGCGGGGGGCGCGTGCGCAGCTCCCGCGCGAGCCGTCCGCCGAGTTCCCCCACCCGCGCGATCCACAGTGGCTGCCGCTGGATTCGCGGATCGCCGATTCGCACCGGCTCCAGCCCCGGCAGCGCGTCCCGGATGTCCTGCAGGTACGGCGACGGCTGCACCGGCTTGCCATCGCTGCCGGCGCGCGGGTAGCTGATCCACAGCCGGTCGCTCGCCCGTGTCAGCCCGATGTACGCCAGCATCCGCTCGTCCAGCAGCTGCCGTCGGCGCGACGGTCCCACCTGGATGCCCGCCTCTTCCAGACGGTCGCGTTCGGCGTCACCCAGCAGCGGATCCTGGCTCCGCCGCAGCGGAAAGTGCGCTTCGTCGAAACCCAGGATGAACACCGCCCGGACCGCGGGATGTCGGCTGCGCTCGATCGCGCTGACGAGCACCTGATCCAGCGTTGGCGGCGCCAGGCCGAGCGAAAACTCCGCCAGCCCCGCCTCGAGCGTCTCGCGGAACTCCGAGAGCGGCATGGATTCGTTGCCGAGCGCCCGGACAAACTCGTCGAGCAATTCGACAAAGTCCTGCCAGACCTGCCGGTGCATGTCCGCCTCGTCGGCCCGCCCGGCATCCTCGGCCTGCTCCGCCCACTTCATGAGCCGCCGCCCGGTCTTCATCGAATTGAGGCATGCGTACAGCCGTTCGGCCCAGTTGCGTCCCGCGACCTCCCCCGGCTCCCGCGCCGCCGCCATCCACGCCCCGACTGCCCCGCACCAGCCCTCGCGCAACGTATTGATCTTCGCCAGCTGCGTCTGCTGCCACGGGTACAAGCCGCCGTCTTCGAGCCGGCGGGCAAAAAACCGCCTTGATGTCCACGGCGCCTGCCAGGCTTTCCATCCTTCGATGCCACACGCCAGAATATAGTTCTCCAGCAGATCGGCATTGGATCGCGCGATCGGCAGCAGCCCAGTCTTGAGCAGCAACCGTACCGATTCCATTCGGCAGTCGTCGGCCGCAATCGACAGCAGCCCCCGGACGAGTTCGACCAGCGGATGGTGCGTCGTCGGTTCGCGCCGATCGATGAAACACGGAATCCCGTGTGCCCGCATTGCCGAAGAAACCAGGTCGTGGTACTCCGTCAGATCCCGCACGATGACGGCGATATCGCGGTAGCGCATCCCCGCCGGGCCGAGTGTCAGCCGCTGGATCTCCGCGATCGTCGCCTCCACCTCGCTGCGACGGTCGGGTAGTTCGAACACCTGCACCGCAC
>CAZJTF010000089.1:0-20474 GCA_964548565.1 uncultured Planctomycetales bacterium
GGGCTTCTCCCAGGTGATGCCATCCTTTGATCTGGCGTAGCACACCGAGCCGTTCGTGTGCCCCGTGTCCCACTGGATGTTGTCCATCGCGTGGTACCAGGCGTGATACGTGCCGTTCTCCCAGAGCACGCTGCTGTAGGGCCCGATGCCCCCGACTTCCCACGGCCGGTCGGGCTTGATGTTCATCTCACCGCTCTTCCGCGGCGGGTGGACGCGCAGCTCCACGTTTTTGCTGTCGGCGATGAACGTCTGATCAATGAACACCTGGCGCCGATCGCCGATCTGGATCGGCTCTGCCCAGGCCGCCGTCGCAGTCGTCAGCAAAACCGCCAGGAAGCACGTGTTTGTGCGCATTGTACGCCCCTCTTTGTAGGTCCTGATGCCCATCGTTCCGATCTTTCTCAGCCAGTCGCTCGATACCGTGCGATGATCAACTCCGCGGACTTCATACCGTCGATTGCCGCCGAAATAATACCGCCCGCGTAGCCCCCGCCTTCGCCGACGGGGTACAGCCCGCGAGCCGACACCGATTCGCGCGTTTGTGCATCCCGCACGATGCGCACGGGCCCGCTCGCACGTGTCTCCGGCGCCGTAACGAGCCCGTCCGGGCCGCCAAAGCCTTTCAACCGGGTGTCGAGCTGCCGGATGCCTCGTGCGATCGCGTCGCAGACATCGCCTGGCAGAATCGCGCGGATCTCCGCCCACTGCCCGCCGAGCGGGTAGCTCGTTTCGAGCACGCCGTCCGAAGCGCGGCCCTCGACGAAGTCGCTGGCGCGCTGGGCCGGCACCTGGTAACTGCCGCCTGTGAGCCGGAACGCAGCCCGCTCGATCTCCTCCTGAAACGCCAGACCTGCCAGCGGGTCTGCAAGAGCGCCGGGGCACACCTGCTGCGGATCGAGTGTCACGACCAGTCCGGCGTTGGCAAACGGCCCGCCGCGCTGCGAGCGGCTCGCCCCGTTGGTGGCGATCTCCCCGGGCGATTCGTTCGTCGGCAGGATAACACCGCCCGGACACATGCAGAAACTGAACATATCCCCGCGATCGCCGGCCGCGCCCTTCGCGACGAGGTGATAGTCGGCCGCGGGCAGGCGTTCGTGTCCGCAGGCGGCGCCGTACTGCCACCCGTTCACCAGCGCCTGCGGATGCTCGATCCGCACACCGAGCTGAAACGGCTTCGTCTGCATGGTCACGCCGCGAGCGGCCAGCAGCCGCAGCGTATCGCGGGCCGAGTGCCCAATCGCCAGCAGAAGCGGCCCGCACGCGATCTGTTCATCGTTCACGCGGATGGCCCGCAGCTCGCCGTCCTCGACGAGCACGTCTTCCAGTCTCGCACCGAAGCGCACTTCCCCGCCCAGTCGTTCGATGTGCATGCGGATGCGCCGGCAAATCCCCGGCAGCTTGTCGGAGCCGACGTGCGGCTTGCCATCGATCAGGACATCGGGGTTCGCACCGTGCTCATAAAAAACCTGCAGGATCTGTCGCACGCGCACGTCGTTCACGCGCGTGTAGAGCTTGCCGTCGGAATATGTTCCCGCACCGCCCTCGCCGTACAGCAGGTTGCTTTCGGGGTGAAACTCGCGCTTGCGGTAGAAGTCCACCATGATGTCATGGTGGCGCGTCGAGACATCGAATCCACGCTCGATCACCAGCGGGCGATAGCCGTATTCTGCCAGGAGCAGCGCGGCAAACATCCCCGCCGGCCCAAAGCCCACCACGACGGGACGCCCTCGCATCGCCTCCCGCCCCGGCTCCAGTGGCGGCGGCTCATCCGACGCCAGGATGGCCACATCCGGGCGCCGCAGGCGTCGGACGAGCTGCTGCTCGCGTTTTGGAGAGCCGTGCAATGCAACTTCGAGGTTGTAGGTGAACTGCACCGCATGCCGGCGCGCGTCGATCGCCCGCCGAACGATCGCCCAGAGCCGGATGTCATCCGGTGAAACCCGCAGGCGCGCCGCCGCCTTGCGGGGAAGCAGCTCCTCCGGCTCGTCGAGGCCCAGTGTCAGACCACGCACCGCAATCGGCATGCGGACGAATGTAGCGCCAGCGTGCAGGGGAGGCAACCGTGCGCCGTGCCCCGCCAAAAGGTGAGGGGTGATTTGACTTCGGGTATCATCCCCGGACATGCGATGGTGGATGCTCTGGCGGCTGACTCACAGGATTAAAAGCGCCGAGCCGCAGGTCCGCATCGAAGCGGCACGACAGCTCGCGCTCGTCAAGGACGGTCGCGGCGCTCCCGTCCTCATCAGTGCGCTGTCTGATCCAGAACCTTCCGTTCGCAACACCATCATTCAATCGCTGGCACAGATCGGTCGGCCCGCGATTCCGCTGCTCACGTGGCTCCTCGAGCAGGTGGGGGACTCCCGTCAGGCCCATGCGGCCGGCGCACTCGCCCAGATGGCCGAACACGGCATCGAGCCGCTCACCGCCGCCCTGAAACATCCGGACCGCAGCGTCCGGCGCCTGGCCGTGCACGCGCTGGGGCACATCGGTGAACTCAAGACCATCGACACGCTGAGCGCCGTCATCAGGGAGGACTGGGACGCCGACGTGCGGACCGCTGCAGTCCAGGCGCTGGCGCGCATGCTCAAGCCGGCGGTCGAGCCGCTCATTCGCCTCCTCCAGGACTGGAACTGCTGGGTGCGTTCAGCCGCTGCCGATGCGCTCGGGCAGATCCGCGACGAGAGGGCGGTCGAGCCGCTTGCTCTCGCCCTCGGCGATAAGGAAGCGAATGTCCGCGAAGCGGCCGCCACGGCAATCACCCGGATCGGCGGGTCGCATGCGGCATGTTGCCTCGTGCGCATGGTAGGAAGCGGCTCGCCCGAGGTGCGACAGGCTGTTGAACGCACGCTGGTCAGGCTCGGGGATGCCGCCGTCGAGCCGCTCTGCGAGGGTCTCGTCTCCGACAGCTTTGGCGAGTGGCGCGTCCGCTTCGTCGAACTGCTCGGCGAACTCGGCCGCCGCGGTGCAGTGGAGCCGCTCGTGCCGCTGCTGACCGACCGCGACACCGACGTACGCCAGGCGGCGGCGCGCGTTCTGGCAAAACTCGGATGGAAACCGACATCCGACGCCCAGCGATCGATCTTTGCCGTTGCGGCCCAGCGTTGGGATGACGTCGTGGCGTGCGGTCCGCAGGCGGCGGAGTACCTTGCGGCGGCCGTCGCGGACGTGCGCCGCGCGGTGCGGGTGCCCGCGATTCGCTGCGTCGGCCAGATCGGTGGCCCCTCCGCCGTGCCCATGCTGTTGCCTCTACTCGCCGACCGGGTCCCGGACGTGGCGAGGGCCGCGGCGGAAGCCCTGGGCATGCTGCGCGCGGAGGCCTCCATTGATGCCCTCTGCGCGGCGCTGGGCAACGCCGACGTCATCGAGGCCGCCCTGCAGGCTCTTGGGGCGATCGGCAGCGTGCGCGCGGTGCCGGGCATGATCGCGGCGCTGCAATGGATGCCGCCAACGCAGCATTCGCAGGTGGTGGACGCAGTGGTGCGGATGGGATCGGCGGCCGTGGACGCGCTGCTTCTCGCCGTGACAGGCGGCTCTCCGGCTGTGCGTGCGAGCGCCGCCCGGGCGCTCGGCCGGCTGCGGGATCCGCGCGCGGACGAGGCGCTGCGGCGACTCACCGAAGATGCAGATCCAACCGTACGCATGGCCGCGGGTGAGGCACTCTCACTGATGGGCCTCGACTCCGCGTAAAGGTGCGGCCCGGAAACGGTGCGCTGGCGGTGACACCCGGCGCGCAGGTATCCTCTTGTTCTCGCGCCGGTGCCTGCCGGCGAACGGATACGATTCTGCCGGACCAGGAGGTCGTTCGATGCAGACCCTGTTGTGGTGTGCGGTCATGGCGTTCAGCATCTTCGGTCCCGGCGCTGCGGACGCGGCGAAGGACCTCGACGCGTTTCTCGACCAACTCTGGGACTACGGGCGGCAGAACAAGATGCTTAACGTGCCGCCGGAGCACGGGCGGTTTCTCTGGACGATGGCCGAGGCGACGAACGCCAAGCACGTGCTCGAAATCGGTACCTCCAACGGCTACTCGACTATCTGGCTCGGGCGCGCGATGAAAGTGACGGGCGGCAAGATCATTACGCTCGAGATCGAGGAGGCCCGCCACAAGGAGGCGCTCGAGAACTTCAAGAAGGCCGGCATGGACAAGTTGATTGACGCCCGTCTCGGCGACGCTCTGAAGGAGATTCCCAAACTCGAGGGGCCGTTTGATCTGGTGTTCATCGACGCCTGGAAGCCCGACTACATCAAGTACTACGACATGGTCATGCCGAAGCTGAGGCCCGGCGGTCTGATCCTCGCCCACAACGTCATTGGTTCCGCCGGTCCGATGAAGGACTTTCTCGACGCGATCAAGAAAGACAAGCGGCTCGTCACGACCATCGTCCAGATCGGCGGCGACGGGTTCGCCGTGTGTTATCGCAAGCATGAAGCAAAGAGTGCGGCGGAGTGAACCGCGAGAACGATGCGGCCCGCGCGGATGACTCACCGGTGCGCTCCGATACGCCGGAGCGCCCGGATGGAGGACTCCCGCGGCTGTTCGGGCCCGCGACCACGACCTACATCGTCCTCGCGAGCATCATCGGCACGGGCATTTTCACGACCTCCGGCTACATCGTCCGCGACACAGGCAGCCACTGGTCCATGCTGGCGCTGTGGCTCGTGGGCGGCGGGCTCGCGCTCTGCGGTGCGCTGACGGTCGCCGAACTGGGCGCCGCCATGCCGCATGCCGGCGGCGAATATGTGTACATGCGCGAGGCATACGGGCCGCTGGCGGGCTTTCTCTACGGCTGGGTCTCCTTCGTAATCGGCTTTTCCGCGCCGACCGCCGCCTCGGCTCACGCGGCCGCCCGGTATCTCGTCGGCGCGTTCGCGGAGCTTGGCGGCGCGCGAGCGCAGACAGTCTCCGTCGGCCTCGCCGCCCTGATCGTGGTGCTGTTCACGTGGATCCATCTCCGCGGCGCCGGCCCCGGCTCGCGCGCGCAGAACTGGACCACGCTCCTCAAGCTGGCGGTGCTCGGCGCGCTGATCGTGGGAGGATTCGCGTTCGGACGCGGCACGTTCGCGCACCTCGGCGCTCCGGCAGAGGGGGAGCCCATCCGCCTGGGCGTGATGAGCGCGTCGCTCGTGTACGTCATGTTCTCGTACAGTGGCTGGAACTCGCCGACCTACCTGGCGGGCGAGGTGCGCGACGCGCCACGCGTCCTGCCGCGCGCCATCCTGCTCGGGCTCGCGGGCGTGATCGTGCTCTACCTGCTCATCAACCTCGTGTACGTGTACGCCCTGAGCGTGGAGGACGTGCGGTCGCTCTCGGGTGCCCAGGTGGAGGCGATTGCAGGTGTCGCTGCCGGACGCCTGCTCGGTCCGTGGGTTTCTCGCCCGCTGTCGGCGGCGATCGGAATTGGCATTCTCGCGACCGTGTCGGCGTTCGTTCTGACCGGGCCGCGCATTTACTACGCGATGGCCCGCGACGGCCTGTTCCCCAAACTGGCGGGACGACTGAACGCGGATGGCGTGCCGGCGGCCGCCATCGTGGCCCAGTGCGTCTGCACCCTGCTCCTGCTGCTCAGCGGCAGCTTTCAGAGCATCGTCTATTACGCCGGGGTCGGCCTGTCGCTTTCGTCGTTTTTCGTAATCCTGTCAGTCTTTGTTCTCCGCGTGCGGCGTCCCGACATGCCCCGCCCCTTTCGCACGCCCGGCTACCCGGTGGTGCCGGCCGTCTTTCTGCTGCTGACGGTCTGGATGATCGTTTTTGCGGTGCGCGGCCAGCCGGTCTGGTCACTCGTGAGCATCGGATCAATCGGCGCCGGCGTGCCGGTCTACTGGATCTGGCGGAAGACTCAGAGAACATAGACCGCGCCAGGATCTTCAAGGCGGGAGTCTTTCCCGCACGCACCGTCGCCCGTCGCAAGGAGGTCAACCCATGCGAATGCTCACACTCGCGTTCCTCGTCTCATCCACCTGCGCCGGCGAATCCGCGCCCGCCGCCGCTGAGGCCCCCGCGTTGATCGCCCATTGGCCCCTCACGCGCGACGGAAAAGATGTCTCCGGCCAGGGCCATCACGCCGTGGTGAACGGGGCGCGTTTCGTGGTTCAGGAAGGGCGGGAAGCGGCCGCCTTTGACGGGCGCGACCGCTATCTCGAGAGCCCTCCGTCCGCTTCACTGGAACTGGGTACGTCCGAGTTCTCCGTCTCCCTGTGGATGCATACCGACCGCGAACTGGACGACGTCGTCGGTGACGTTCTGTGCATGTATGATCCCGCCGCCCGGAAGGGTCTCACGCTCGGCGTCATGAATTTCGCGGGTGTGACCTCCAGCCAGTCGAACCACCGCAATCTCACCTTCGGCATCGATCATGCCCGGCTCGACGACACATGGACTGACTGCGGGCGTCCCGGTATGAACCAGTTCGTCTGCGGCCTCGCTGTGCAGGATGGCCACCTGTTTGCCGGGACATTCGAGTGGGCGCGCGAGTCGGCCGGTACCGTCTGGCGGTACGAGGGCGGCCAGGAGTGGCTGGACTGCGGCAGCCCCGACCGCTCGAACGCGGTTTTTTGCCTGGCGGAGTACGACGGACACCTCTATGCCGGCACGGCTCGCTACCTGGCGAGGGGCTCAGCGCTGCCGGATTCCCCCAACGAGACGCCCGGCGGTCGCGTGTTCCGGTACGCGGGTGGTCGCACCTGGGTCGACTGCGGACGGCTTGAGAATTCGGATACCGGTACCGCGGTGAACGTCCACAGCCTCGCGGTCTACCGTGGCCGACTCTATGCCAGCACGATCAACCGGGAAGGCTTCGGCCTGTATGAGTACGCCGGGGGGGCGTCGTGGAATTACCGCGGCAGCCCCGGCAGACGGGTCGAGACGCTCACCGTGTTCAACGGAGCGCTGTACACAACCTCGTACGACGGCGGCATCGTCTCCCGGTACGAGCCCGAGGGGCGTTGGACGGATCTGCCCGCCGTTCCGGGAGCCACGCAGACGTACGGATTTGTCGTCTACGACGGGCGCCTGCACGTGGGCACCTGGCCGACGGGCAGCGTGTTCCAACTCGATCCCGGCGGTCACTGGGTCCATCGCGGTCGACTCGGCGATCAGACGGAGGTCATGGGCGTCAGCGTCTACAACGGAAAACTCTACGCCGGCACGCTTCCTCTGGGGCAGGTCTACCGCTACGACGGTGGAACCACCTGGACGCTCACCGGACGGCTCGATCAGACGCCCGATGTGCAGTATCGCCGCGTCTGGTCCATGGCCGTCTACCGTGGACGCCTCTTCTGCGGCACGTTGCCGTCAGGGCGCGTGTACTCCATCAGCGCCGGGCAATGCGCGACCCTCGATCGCGAACTCCGGCCTGGTTGGCGGCACGTTGTCGGCGTTCGACGCGCGGGCCGGCTGCAGCTCTATCTTGACGGTGCGCTTGAGGCGGAGTCGCAACGGCTCGAGCGCCCCCTCGATATCTCAACCAGGCAGCCGCTGCGCATTGGCGCCGGACCCCACGACTTCTTCCGCGGACACATCCGCGACGTGCGTCTGTACCGCCAGGCGCTTTCTCCCGCTCAGATCAAAGAGCTCCTTCATACGGGGGCCGGTTAACGGCTTGAGTGCTCTGGGACTTATCCAGGCTCAGGGCTCGATGCGTCCCCCGCGGTCGAACTTCTCTGCCTTCTCCAGAGCATCGAGAATCGGCATGTCCCCGTACACCGGGTTCTCAAACCAGCTGTCGCGGGCAAACGGGCCGTCGTCGGCGTGGTAGATCCAGCTCATCTGCGCGAAGAGCGCATCTCCCCAGTACTCCGGGTGCCGCGGGTTGAAACGCGCGAAGATCCCCAGGTTGAGCGCACGGTGCCGCTCGGGTGTGACCGCCGGGTAGTCCTTGTCGTCGTGATTGTCGGGGAACGCACCGCCCTCCGTGCTCAGAATCGGGATTCGCTGCGGCAGGTACGTGTCCATCATGTGTACGATCAGGTGGACGCACTGGTACGTGCAGCAGTCCTTTCGGAGCGACGCGATCCGCTCTTGCGCCGTCCCCCCCGGCAGGTCGCGGCTCGCGTCAAACGGGTAATCCAGCGGATGGTTGAGCGTCCCCAGGTGTGCCCCGAACGCCGCGCCTGCGAACGCCTCATCAGTTTTGCCCCAACGCTGGAAAGTCTTGAAGCAGTCCTCCCACCAGTCAGGTGCGGACCGTCGGTCCGAACTCCCCGGCGCCAGGGCGTAAAACGCCGGAATCCCGCCCGCATCGCTCACCAGCCGCCGTGCCCGCAGCCATTGCCGGCAGAGCCGCTCGATGCGCTGCGGCTTGTCCCATTCGCCGGTCGCCCATTCATCCGAGAGGTTCGGCTCGTTTCCACACTCGAAGTATCGCGCCCCGGCCTTCACATATGCCCGGACGTCGTTCACGAACTCCGTCTCCTCCGGCCCCGGCGCCGGAAAGTGGGGGTGGGGCGTGGATGCGTACAGCCGGACAACCGGCTCAACGCCCGCGCGCCGGGCGGCCGCGACGACCCCCAGCTTGTTCTGTCCGCAGGCCAGTACCTTGAACCAACTGAAGCCCCATCGCCGTTTCAGGTCATGGAAGAACGCCTCCGGCCGGTCGGGCACCCATCCGCAATTCGGATTGTCATGGATGCCCCAGCCGGTGTCGGGCGGTGCGGGTCTGGGGTAGCCTCGAAGCGGGAGCCACGTCCCGGCGGGTCGTGAAGACGGCGCCGCTGCCGCGGCCGCACTCATGCCGATCATCCACGCCAGGGTCCCTGCCAGGAGCATCTTCATCGCATTCCTCTGCTGCTGAATTCCGCGCCGGCCACTGGATAGCAGCCGCTGCGGTTGTGCCTTATAATCCACACGCCGTTTGAGCGGCAAAGGAACCGGTGGCCTTGCCGGTCGGCATTCCATTCCTGGGCTTCTGCTGAACGGTTTGGGCACCGGACAAAGCGTATGACGCGCTGGGCTCTCATGATCCTCTTGGCCGCGGCTGCGCCTGCATGCAGGCCGCCCGCCGCCGTTTACCCCGAGGCGCTGCACTCCGAGTCTCCCGATCAGCGCGCGGCCGCTGCGTGCCTCGCCGCCGAGCGACGCGACCGCGACGCCGTGCCCCTGCTCGTCGATCGTCTCGATGACGACGACGAGGCCGTCCGTATGTTCGCGATTCTCGCCCTCGAGCGCATCACCGGCACCCGTCTTGGATACGCATATCACGCGCCGGAGCCCGAGCGGCTTCGTGCGATCGAGCGCTGGCGGCGATATCTGCTCGAATCGCGCCCGGCCGAGGCTCCATCCATCGAGACCGGAGGCTCACTCCCGTGAAGCAGGACGGCAGCCGGCTCCAGATCCGGATCACGAGCGACCCCGCCAACGTGCCTCTCGTTCGTCATGCCGTCGAGCAGACTGCGCGGACAGCCGGCTTCAGCCCGTCCGATGTCGATGCGGTGAAGCTCGCGATCGATGAAGCCATCTGCAACGTCATCCGCCATGGTTACGAGGGCCGCACCGGCCAGCCCATTGTTGTCATGGCTGTGCCGGTCCTGCGTTCGGACCGCCGGGCACTCGAGTTCGTTATCATGGACGAGGGCCGGCAGGTCGATCCTGCGACAATCGTCGGGCGGGATCTCGATCACGTGCGGCCCGGCGGGCTGGGGACGCACATCATCCGCCGCGTGATGGACGAAATCTGCTACAGTCGGGGACAGGAACGTGGAATGGTCCTGCGCATGCTGAAATACATCGACGCCGGGCCCATCGAGGAGAGCCGAAAGTGATGACCACGGAGAGCAGGTGCGTCCGGGAAATCCGTTGGGAAACCGCCGGGACAGTCGTCGTGCTGCAGGGCGAGGTGGACCTGCACCACAGTCCCGAGGTGCACCGCGCGCTGGTGACGACCTGCGAACGCAAGCCGGCACGACTCGTCGTCGATCTCACGCAGGTCTCGTACATGGATTCGTCGGGTATTGGCATACTTGTGGAGGTGTACCGTCGCGTGCGGGCGTATGGCGGCGCCCTGATGGTCTGCGGACTCGCTGACCGCGTCCGGAGTGTTTTCGAGATCACCAAGCTGGACAAGTTCTTCCAGATGTGTGAAACCGTCGAGGAGGCGCTCTCGGCATGAGCGGCGTCGTTCCGGGGCGACAGGGCGGTCGGTTGGCAGGCGCGGTGGCCGCGCTGGGCGAAGCCGCCATTGCCGGCGCCCGCGGCCTGGCCACCCGGGTACGCTACCTCGGCGGTCTCGGCTACCTGCTCAGTGACGCGACTCGCTGGCTGTGGCGGGCGGTGGTCCGGCGCGAGGTCCGCCTCGGGCGGCAGGCGCTGGCGATCCAGATGGTGCGCGTCGGCGTCCGCAGTATCCCGATCATCGTTCTCGTGCAGACCTTCATTGGCATCATTCTCGCTCTGCAGATGGCGCCGACGCTCGAGTCATACGGATCCATCGATCGCGTCGCCAACATCATCGCCATCGCCATGTTTCGCGAACTCGGCCCGCTGCTCTCCGCCATCGTCCTCAGCGGGTTCGCCGGCGCGTCGATTGCCGCCGAAATCGGGGCGATGGTGGAGTCGGAGGAGATCAAGGCCCTGCGTGCGCACGCCCTCGACCCCGTCCGCTTCCTCGTGACGCCGCGCCTGCTGGCGACCGTCGTGATGCTCACGGGTCTGGCGGTGATGGCCGACGTCGTGGGCGTTCTGGGCGGACTTTTCACAAGCTGGCTGGTGCTCGACATCCAGCCGCTCATGTATCTTGAAAACACGCGGGCAGCGCTGCTCTATCGCGACTTTTTCACCGGACTGGTCAAGGCCGGCGTGTTCGGAATGCTGATCGCCCTGATTGCGTGCTACGAGGGTCTGAACGTCCGCGGGGGGGCGGAAGGTGTCGGCCGCGCTACGACATCGACGGTGGTGCGCTCGATCGTCGCCCTGATTGCGACCGACTGCCTGTTCACCGTTCTGTTTTATGTTCTGGGATGGTAGGAAAAGGTCGAATTGAGAGTTGAGAATTGAGAATTGAGATCACGATTGTCCGAGTTGCGTGCCCGCACTGCCGCCGGCGTGTATCTGCTGCGGGGCAGCGGTCCGGAGCCAAGGAGACGTGATGGACCGAGCGGTTCCTCAATTCTCAATTCTCAACTCTCAATTCTCAACGCACCGAAGGAGCCTTTCATAAGTGAATGACGCCGCGCCCGACGTCGTGATCTCCATTCGCAACCTGGTGAAGGTCTTTCCCGACCAGGCGGGCCGCCCCGTGCGCATTCTCGACGGCGTGTCCTTCGACGTTCGGCGCGGCGAGACGCTCGTCATCATGGGCGGTTCCGGTTGCGGCAAAAGCACACTGCTCAACTGCCTCATCGGCGAGCTTCGCCCCGAGGAGGGAGAGATCCTCTATCGCACCCGCAAGATGGTCGCCTCCGCCAATCTGCTCCGCCTCTCGCAACCCGACCTCGACACCCTCCGCAAGCAGTTCGGGATCCTGTTCCAGAGCGGCGCGCTCTTCAACTCGATGACCGTGGCTGAAAACGTCGCTCTTCCGATCCGTGAGCATACGACGCTTGATCGGGCCGTCATCGACATCATGGTTGGCGTCAAACTCGAGGCCGTCCGCATGCTGCCGCATCGCGACAAGATGCCGGCGCAGCTCTCCGGTGGCCAGAAAAAACGGGCCGGCCTCGCCCGCGCGATTGCACTCGATCCCGAAATCATCTTCTACGACGAGCCCTCCGCCGGGCTGGACCCGGTCACGTCTGCCGCCATCGATGAGCTGATGATGGATCTCTCGCGCAAAATGCGAGTCACCAGCGTGGTGGTGACACACGAAATGGACTCCGCGTTCCGCATCGCCGACCGCATGGTGATGCTCGAGCGCGGGCGCGTACTGATGCAGGGTGACCGCGCGGAGTTCGAGCGCCTCCGCGATGCCGCGCCCGAGAACCTGGCCACATCCGAGGATCGCCTGATCCGCCAGTTCGTCCGCGGCGATACGCACGGGCCGCTGACCGACGCCGAGGGGATGAGCGAGTTCGAAAAGTGGATTCTTGCAGGGTAAACCGATGCCGGTCGAACGCAACGCATTCAAGCTGGGGCTCTCGATCACCGTGTTCATCGCCCTCGCCGTGATGGTGATCGTATTCCTCGCCCCGCGCGGGGGCGGCGACATGACGCTGCGCGTCCGTTTTCCCCATCACGCGTTCACGACGATCCTCAAGCCGGGAAGCGAGGTGGTGTGCGGAGGGGTGACCGTTGGAAGCGTGCGCTCGCTCGAGCTGGTCGAAATGCCGCCCCCGGATGGCTCGCGGCCGACGCTCTACGCCGTCGTCACCGCGAAGGTCGAGTCGTCACTCGGCCTGCGGGAGGACTGCCGCATCATCCCCGAGGGGCTGCTCCTCGGCGGGCCGGGCAAATTGATCATCCTGGATCGCGGCGTTGCCCGCCCGGTGGAGTCGTCGCAGATGATCGACGGCGTGGTCGTTCCCGACTTCTCCGCCCTCACGCGTACGCTCGCTTCCCAACTCGACCCGAAGGACCCGACGAGCCTGCTGGCGATCGTGAAGAGCCAGCTCGATGCAGGCGACGCAGCGTCGCTGATGGGCAAGATTCATGCCTCCCTTGACGATATCAACGCAGTGACGGTCAGCCTGCGGAACCAGTTCAACCCGCGCGAAAAGGAGGTGCTCATCGCCAAGCTCCATGGCATTCTCGATAACGTGAATGGTGCGACACGCCTCCTGCGCGACGAGCTCGATCGCGCCGGCGGTGACGCGGTGCTCATCGCCAAGGTGCACCGGACGCTCGACATGTTGAACGGCGGGCTCTCCACCGTGGTGGCCGTCCTCAACGAGAACCGCCAGCCCGTCACCGAGACGATTACGCACATTCGCAACACGGCGGAGGTCCTCGAGCGGCAGATCGCCGCGCGCATCGCCCGCGAACTCGACCCCGCCGAGGCCGCCGGCCTGCTCGCCAAGGTGCACGTGGCCGTCGACCGCCTCGGCACGTCCCTCAAGGACGCCAACGTCATCACCGACTCTGCGCGCCAGCTCGTGGTCGTGAACGAGGGGCAGCTCGGCCAGATGCTGGTCAACCTCAAGGAAACCAGCGATCACCTGAAGGCCGCGAGCAAGGAGATCCGCCGCAACCCGTGGCGCCTCTTCTATCAGCCCACCCTCGAAGAAGCGGCCCAGGCCAACGTGTTCGACGCCGCCCGTTCCTTCTCGGAGGCCGCCACGCGGCTCGACGACGCCCTCGGCCGCCTCCAGGCGCTCTCAAAACTTCCGAGCGACTCTCCCGGTCGAGACGCGCAGATCGAAGAGGTCCTGCGCCAGGTCCAGCAGACGTTCTCCCGCTTCTCGCAGGTGGAGACCGCCCTCTGGGAGCAGCTCAACGTCAAGTGACCCCGCGCCAGGGGGCCGCGCCTTGCATCTTGCCCTTCGCCCGCTATAGTCCTATCGTCTTCGTGAAATTCGTAACGAATCGGGTTCTCTGGAAGGGCCGGAGTCCCGAGCGATACCCGACAATCAAGCAGGCGAGCGAGCAGGGGCCGAAGGGTCTGTTTTGTGGCGGTAACTGATCTACAGCCAAGGACTTTGGTGCAGGAAGAGACCGAGCCGGTCGGCGCCGGCAGTCGCTGGACCCTCAACTTCGGGCCCCAGCATCCGGCCACCCATACGACCCTGCGCCTCATTGTCGAACTCGATGGCGAACGCGTCGTTTCATGCACCCCGCACATTGGATATCTGCACAGCGGCTTCGAGAAGCTCGCCGAGGTCCTCGACTACAACCAGTACGTCACCATCACCGAGCGGATGAACTATGTCAGCCCGATCGCCAACACGATCACCTGGCATCATGCCGTCGAGAAGCTCTTTGCCATCGAGCTGACGCCCCGCTGCAAGGCAATTCGCACCATCTGTGCGGAACTGGCCCGCATCCAGGATCACCTCCTGGCCGTCGGCGCGTCGGCCCTCGACCTCGGAGGCTTCACCGCGTTCCTTTACGGGTTCAACGAGCGAGAGTGGATCTACGACCTCCTTGAGGAGATCTCTGGCTCGCGGTTCCACAACAGCTACACCCGTGTGGGCGGCCTGTTCCGCGACATGCCCCCGGAATGGCCCGCGCACGTCAAGGAATTCTGCCGGCGCCTGCCGCCCGCGCTCGATGACGTCGAGGCGCTCCTCACGCGCAACCGGATCTTCATCGAACGCACCAAGGGAATCGGGTACCTGAGTGCCGAGGACGCGATCGCCTGGAGCTGGACGGGCCCGCTCGCCCGCGCCTCCGGTGTGCGGCGCGATCTCCGCAAGGACGAGCCCTACCTGTGCTACGCCGACAACTGGGACGGCAAGGGTTCCTCCGGCGTCGAGTTCAAAGTGCCGATCTCGTATGCCGGCGACGTGCTGGCCCGCTACCAGGTCCGCCTCGAGGAGATGCGCCAGAGTCAGCACATCATCGAGCAGCTGGTGGACAACATCCCCTCCGGATCAGTGGACGTCCGCCCCGACGGCAAGGTGACGCTCTCCGACAAGCGCGAAGTGTACTTCAGCATCGAAGGGTTGATTCACCACTTCGAAATGCTGATGACCAACCGGGGCTTCGAACCGCCCATCGGCGAAGTCTACGGCGCCACGGAGACCGCCAACGGCGAACAGGGTTTCTACATCGTGAGTGACGGCGGACACTATCCGTACCGCGCCCGGTGCCGTCCTCCGAGTTTCATTAACTACCAGTGTTTCGAGAAGCTGATTGTGGGTCACCAGTTGAGCGATATCGTGGCGATCCTCGGCAGCCTGAACATCATTGCCGCCGAACTGGACAGATAGACGTGACGGAAAGCGAGAAGGAGCACACGAGTTTGCTCGCTTTTCAACCTCTGGTGCCTGCGTGTTGAGCTGAATCGGGTTCAGAATGGCCTGGAAGGCAATTGACCGCATCAACCCCGCGCCGGATGACTCGGCGGCCCCGCTCCTGAGCGAGGCCGTCAAGGAGAAGATCCGCGCGTTTTTCCCGCGCTACCCCACCAAACTGGCGGTGCTGCTGCCGGCGCTGCACATCGTGCAGGAGGCCTACGGCCACATCAGCCATCGGGCCGTCCGGGATATCGCCGAACTGCTCGAGATCACGCCGGCCCAGGTGATCAACACGCTTTCGTTCTACACGCATTATTGGCGCCACGCGAAGGGTCAAAAAGTCATCGTTGTCTGCCGCAGCCTCTCCTGCGAGCTCATGGGATCGAAGGACGTGGCGGACGCGTTCAAAAATCAGCTCAAGATCGCCGAACACGAAACGACCGAAGATGGCGCCTACAGCTTCGTGACCGAGGAGTGCCTCGGTGTCTGTGAGCACGCTCCGGCGGTGCTGATCAACGAGCGGCTGCATGCGTGCGTCAAGCCGCAGGACGTTCCGCGGATTCTGGCCGATGCCGACAACGACAAGCACGGCCTCCCCCGCAGCACCCTGTACGACGCGCCGGAGCAGACATAGCGTCGGATGCTGTGGCAGACCCGCCATTGTAGAGACCGCAAGAGCAAGGTTGTGTCGTCCCCGAGGACGAACTGGATAGTCAGCGACGCGTATGCCCAGGTTTGAACCAGTCCTGCTCAAGAACGTCGGCGTGCCGAACTCCCGCGCGCTCGAGACCTACCAGTCGCGCGGCGGGTACGCCTCGGCGCGCAAGGCACTCACCACGATGACGCCTGACCGTGTGACCGACGAGGTCAAGAAGTCCAACCTCCGCGGTCGCGGCGGCGCGGGCTTCCCGGCCGGCGTGAAGTGGACGTTCCTCCCGAAGGACCGCACGATCACCTATCTGTGCGTCAACTTCGACGAATCCGAGCCCGGTACGTTCAACAACCGCTACCTCGTCGATCACGACCCGCACATGCTGCTCGAGGGCATCCTGATCGCGGGCTTCGCGACGAAGGCTACCACCGCGTACATTTACATCCGCGTCGAGTTCCACGAGACCTTCCACATCCTGCAGAAGGCGCTCGACGAGGCGTATGCGGCCGGACTCTTCGGCAAGAACATCTTTGGCAGCGACTATTCGCTCGAGTGCTACATTCATCGCGGCGCCGGCGCCTACGTCTGCGGCGAAGAGACCGGCCTGATCGAGTCCCTCGAAGGCAAGCGCGGGTGGCCCCGCATCAAGCCGCCGTTCCCGGCGATCGAAGGCGCCTTCCGCAAGCCCACCGTCGTCAACAACGTCGAAACGCTCGCATGCCTGCCGCACATCATCGAGCGCGGCGCCGACTGGTTCCTCTCGATCGGCACGCCGGGCAGTTCCGGGCCCAAGCTGTACACGATTTCCGGCCCGGTGAACCGCCCCGGCTGCTACGAGGCTCCGCTCGGCCTCACCGTCCGGGAGTTGATCCACGGCGACGACTTTGGCCGCGGCATGATCGGCAACCGTCGGGTGAAAGGCGTGATTCCCGGCGGTCTCTCGATGGGAATCCTGACGGCCGATGAACTCGACTGCAAACTCGACTTCGAAGAGGTCAAGAAGTGCGGGCTGCTCGGCCTCGGTACCGCCGGGGCCATCGTGGTCAGCGAGGACCACGACATCCGCCAGGTCCTGCTCAATACTGCGCGGTTCTATGCGGTTGAATCATGTGGGCAGTGCACCCACTGCCGTGAGGGCACAGGCTGGATCCACCGCATCGCCCAGCGGATCGCGGACGGTGCGGGCCGCAACGAGGACCTCGACCTCATCGTCGAGCTCACAAAAAATATGGGCATGATGCCGGGGATGAGCATCTGCGGCCTGCCGGACGGCGCCGCGTACCCGCTCCGCACGATCGTTGAGAAGTATCGGTCTGAATTCGAGGAGCACATCCGGCGCCAGGACCCCGGTCGTGCGGCCGCCGCCATTCAGCGCGCCGTGCCCTCGGCCTGGTCGCTGCCCATCCTGGGCCGTCGGAGTGTCGAGGCGGCGGGAGTATTGTCTACACCGCAACCGTAAGAAAGCGGCTGCACGCGAGATGAAAGTCGACTGATGCCCAGGATCACCATTGACGGTCAGACTGTCGAATGCAGGGACAAGATCCCTGTGCTTCAGGCCGCGCTGGAGGCCGGCTACGACATTCCGCACTACTGCTACCACCCGGGCCTCTCCATCGTCGCTTCGTGCCGGCTCTGCCTGATGGAAATGAAGATGCCGGATCCGAAGTCGAAGGAGATGAACTGGGCGCCCAAGCTCTTTCCGAGCTGCCAGACCCCCGTCCGCGACGGCATGGAGGTGCGGTTCAACTCCCCGGCCGTGAAGAACAACCAGCTCCATGTCATGGAGTACTACCTGGTCAACCACCCCCTCGATTGCCCGGTGTGCGACCAGGCGGGGGAGTGCTGGCTGCAGGATTACAGCTTCCAGTTCGGTAACGGCACCTCGCGAATGGTCGAGCCGAAGCTGAAGAACCCCAAGAAAGACATCGGCCCGCGCACGCTGCTCTACCAGGATCGCTGCGTGATGTGCTCGCGGTGCGTGCGATTCGCCCAGGAGGTGGCCGGCACCGGCGAACTGGCCATCGTCAACCGCGCCAACCGGGCGGAGATCGACGTGTTCCAGGGCATCCCGCTCGACAACAAACTCCAGGGAAATGTGGTTGACATCTGCCCGGTGGGGGCGCTGCTCGACAAGGACTTCCTCTTCAAGCAGCGCGTCTGGTTCCTCCGGAGCACCAGCTCCGTGTGCCGCGCGTGCAGCACCGGCTGCGCGATCCACGTCGATCACAACAAAAACCGTGTCTGGCGCCTCCGCCCGCGCTGGAATCCCGGAGTCAACGACTGGTGGATGTGCGACGAGGGCCGCTTCGGCTGGAAGTTCACGCTGGCCGAAACCCGCATCGCCGCGCCGATTTTGCGTCGGGGTGGCGCGAGCGAGCCCGCGTCCTGGAGCGAACTCTCCGCGGTGATCCGGCTGCGTCTGCGGGATATTGTTGAAAAGCACGGCCCGGGCCGCATCGGCGTTCAGCTGTCGCCGGAGATGAGTTGTGAAGAGGCCTGGCTGCTGGCGAGCTTCGTCCGCTCAATTGACGGCGGCGCCACGCTGTCCCTCGGCGACGTCCACGTGGTCGGCGAGGACGAACGTTTTCCCGTTGGGTGCGCTCCCGGCACCGAGAAGTTCATGATTCGTGCCGAGAAGAATCCCAACCGTCGTGGCGTCCAGGCCGTGGTGCAGGGCATGAGCGGGAACGTCCTGCCGCGCGAGGACCTCTGGTCGCAGGCCGCCAAAGGCGAGATCAAGGCGCTCTGGGTCGTCGGCGGTTACCTCCGGGAGGGCTGGCCGGCCGCGGATCTGCTGAAAGCGGCAGACGCGGCGGAACTGCTGGTCGTTCAAGACCTGTTCCCGAATCCGCTCACGCAGAAAGCGGACATTTTGCTGCCGTTCTGCGCCTGGACCGAGCGCGAGGGCACGTTCGTGAACGCCCAGGACAAGTTGCAGCCGTTCGAGCGGTCCGTCATGCCCCCGGAAGGGGCAATGCCTGACGGGCAGTATCTCTTCACGCTCGCCGGGCACACCGGGCTCTATACGGCCGCACGCGTGCGGGAGATGATGGTGGCGACGATGCCGATGTTCACCGAGGTACATGTGCCGCCGCCGCGTCCGGTGCACGCACATTAAGAAGACGAATCAACGGATGACAGACTGATAAACGGCATGCTCGATTTCTTCAAAACTCAGCTCGGCTTCAGCATCGTCCTGATGGCGATTCTCATCGGCGTCATCATGACCTGCGTTGCCTACTGCATCCTCCTCGAGCGGAAGATCTCCGCCTGGCTGCAGGACCGCATCGGCCCCAACCGGGTCGGCCCCGGCGGGCTGCTCCAGCCGCTCGCCGACGGCGTGAAGTTCCTGCTCAAGGAAGACATCATCTCGCGGAACGTCGACCGCCCGCTCTTCATCCTCGCCCCCGCGGTCGCGTTCGTCGTGTCGATGATCGGGTTTGCCGTGATTCCGTGGGGCGGGGCGATCCGCTTTGATGACGCCCACCGCGTGCTCGTGCAGGTCGCGAGCATCGACGTCGGTTTGCTGTACATCCTCGCCGTCGGCTCGATGAGTGTTTACGGCATCGTCATCGGCGGCTGGGCGAGCAACAACAAGTACTCCTTCTACGGCGCCATGCGCGCGACGGCCCAGATGCTCAGCTACGAGATTCCGATGGCGCTGGCCATCCTCGTGGTCGTGATGACATCGGGTGAGCTCCGCCTCGAGAACATCGTTTCCGCCCAGCTCGGCACCACGTGGTATCTGCTGCTGCACCCGGTTTCCTTCCTGATCCTGTTGATCACGTCGTTCGCGGAGGCCAACCGCCTTCCGTTTGACCTGGCCGAGGCCGAGCAGGAGCTGATCGGCGGATACCAGACCGAGTACAGCTCGATGAAGATGGCCCTGTTCTATCTGGGTGAATATGCCCATATGATCACGGCCAGCGCGTTCATGTCGGCGCTGTTCCTCGGCGGCTGGGAGCTGTTCCCGTTCAGTGACCGGCTCGGCTGGGCTCCGATTCAGTGGCTTAACCACGCGGAGACGTTGCCGGCGGCCATCTGCCGCTTCACCGTGGTCTTTCTCAAGATCGGCTTGTTCATCTGTTTCTATATGTGGGTGCGCTGGACGATTCCGCGGTTCCGTTTTGACCAGCTGATGCGCCTGGCCTGGCGGGGCATGGTTCCGCTGGGTCTCGTTCTGGTCGCATGGACAGGTCTGCTCGTCTACTGGCGCCGGCCTGAGAGCGTCTGGGCGACTTTGGGCGAGCTCGTGATCCTGGCGGGTGTGGTGGGATACGTCGCGCTGCGCCGGACACCGGTGACCGGTCGCCAATCGAACCTGCCGCCCGTTCAGGGCACGCTGCCGAGGACTGCATGAGCCTGCTGACCTGGACATTGGCATCCTGCCTCACGCTCGCCGCAACGCCCGACGAGGACGAGATCCTGCGCGGCGCCGATGAGCGCATCCAGAAGCACCGCACCGGCGAACTCGTGCTGCGCCTCCGCGGCAGCGACGACCGGCCCATCCGCGGCCCCGTCGAGATCACCCAGACCCGCCACGCCTTCCTGTTCGGCTCGAACGTCTTCAGCCTCGGGCGTTACCAGGATCCAGCGGACAACGCAGCCTACGAGAAGCACTTTGCCGCGCTGTTCAACTTTGCGACGCTGCCGTTCTACTGGTGGCACTACGAACTCGAGGCGGGCAGGCCCGACCACGCCCGCGTCGATCGCATGGCCGCCTGGTGCAAAGCACACAACATTGTCACGAAGGGGCACCCGCTCGCGTGGAACTATTACGACCCCCGGTGGATTCCGGCCGACGCGCACCTCGCCGGCAAGGCGCAGATGGCCCGCATCGAACGCGACGTGACGCGCTTCCGCGGACGCGTGGATATCTGGGATGTCGTCAACGAGGCGACCGCCTACGATCGCCCGCAGTGTCTGAAGAACTCCCCGGTGCTCACGCAGGTGATCCGCGACCGGGGCGTTGGCCCGTACGTGCGGGCCGCCTTCCGCG
>CAZJTF010000090.1:0-20402 GCA_964548565.1 uncultured Planctomycetales bacterium
GCCACCAGGGCGGGGGACAGACGGAGCGAACTCCGATTACGGTGATCGCGGACGAGGGATCCAACAGCCTCATCGTGACGGCCTCCCGGGAGGACCACGCCGCGCTGGCCGACCTGCTGTCCCGGATCGACATTCGGTCCAGCCTCGCGCAGCAGATGGAGATCATTCCGCTGAAGGAAGCCAAGGCGGAGGCCCTTGCCGACAGTCTGACGAAGCTGGTTGAGCAACAGCGCGGGGAGGTTGCCAGGAGCTCGGGCTTTGCGGTTGTCCCCGAGCCGCGCACCAACTCGCTGGTTGTCTTCGCGCCGCCGGACCTGATGGGCAATGTCCGATCCATCGTGGAGAAGCTCGATAACGCGCGCCCGAAGAGCGAAATGGCCGTCCGCGTGTTCCCGCTGGTGAACCAGAAGGCGGAAGAGCTGTCGGACCGGCTGGAGCAGTTCTTTGAGGCGGCGGGCACCGGAAGGGGCGAGGAAACACGGCAGCTGATCATCAAGTTTACACACCTGGATCCTGAAACCGGCGAGTCGATGGTGCGAAGCCTCGTCCATCAGGACATCACCATCACGCCTGACCCGACGACCAACTCGCTGCTCGTCATGGCGCCGGATGCCAGCATCGACATGATGCAGATGCTGATCGAGATGCTCGACAGCGTCCGCCCGGTGACCGCGGAGATCCAGGCGTTCACGCTCCTCAATGCGGATGCGACCGAGATGAAGGACCTGCTCGACGAGCTGTTCACCGGGCAGGGGGGCGGCGGACGACAGGGCCAGGAACGGCGTACACTGATCCTCGCGGGCGAAGGCGGTGGAGCCGCCGGCGCCGCTGCGGCCGGACCCGGGGCCGCGGGCGAAGGGGCCATCGAGATCGCCTTCGCGGTGGATCAACGGACAAACACGCTGATCGCCGCGGGCAGCCCCGCGTACCTGCGGATCGTCGAGAAGCTGGTGCTTCAACTCGACTACAAGGACATCGAGGAGCGGACGGTGCGGGTCGTGCACCTCCGAAATGCGAAGGCGGAGGACGTCGCCACGACGATGCGCGACTACTTCCAGGAGGAGAGCCAGGCGATCGAGCAGGCCGCGCAGGAGGAGGCAGCGCCGAGGCAGCTCCGCCGACAGGTTACGATCCAGGACGCCGGTGAGACCTCGAATACCCTGCTCCTGAGCTACAGCCCGCAGATGGAGTCGCGCATTCTCAACATCATCAGCGAGCTCGATCAGGCGCCGCCGCAGGTCATGATCCAGGTACTCATGGCCGAGGTGACGCTGAGCGAAAACTTCGAGATGGGCATGGAGTTCGCCCTCCAGGATCTCGTCTTCAGCGAAAATGCAACCGTCGGCGCCAATGGTACGCTCCAGGGCGATGGCAAGGACGTGATCTTTGGCACGGACGTCGGTGCGCAGGGCAGCGGAGGCCTCGCCGGGATGAGCTTCACCGTCACGGGGGAGGACTTCAACTTCCTGCTGCGTGCGCTGCAGACGGATGGCCGGGTGGAGGTGCTGAGCCGCCCGTCGATCCTCGTGCGCGACAACCAGGAGGCGAACATCACGATCGGCGAACGCGTCCCCACGGTGCAGGACATCACCGTCTCGGCCGCGGGCGTGGTGACTCCGAGCGTGACGTACGAAGAAGTCGGCGTCATCCTGACCGTCACGCCGATCATCAACCCGGACGGCTTCGTCAACCTCGAGGTGGCGCCGGAGATCTCCGCCATCGGTACGTCGAGCGTGACGGTCGCCACGGGCGTGACGCTGCCGACGTTCACCCAGCGAAAGGCCGAGACCACCGTCAGCGTCAAGGACGGCGAGACGATCATCATCGGCGGCCTCATCACGAGCCGTGAGAACGCTTCCGAGAACAAGGTGCCGCTCGCCGGCGACGTGCCGATTCTGGGCAACCTGTTCCGGGCGAACACGAAGTCGTCGACGAAGACGGAGCTCCTGATCGTCCTGACGCCGCACGTGATCCGGACCCCAGAGGATGCTCAGAAGATCTCCGTCAAGATGCGTGACCAGACGGGTTTGAACGAGAACATCCGCAAGAGCCCGCTCATGGGCGGTCTGCAGGTCACGAGCGAGCAGGATCAGTTCTGTCCGACGGGGCCGGTGCTGCCGTTCACCACCACGCAGCCGGCCGGCACTGACCGGATGGAGATCCTGGGTCCGGAACTGGAGGAGTTCGGACCTCCCACGACATCCATCGAACTCGGACCTCAGCGCGAGACTATCGCGGTGCGGGCCCAGTAGTAGAGAGGGAGTTGCCATTCATGAAACGGGGTACTGCACGCGTACTGGTTTTGGCCTGCGCGCTGATCACCGGGGCAGCGGGTTGCCAGGCCCCCTCAGGCGCGGGAGCGCAGGGGCCGGTCACCGCTACGCCACAGCAGGTCGCGGAGATGCTCGACCCGAATGTTGTGGGCGTGGTGGCCTACTACGACCCGTACAACCCCTGGTTGTGGAACGAGAACCGGACACGCCCGCGGGGGATCGTCATCCAGGCTCTCTATCTCGAGGGGAATCGCCCCGGCAAGGGCGTGTTCGGCGATGGCGTGATCAGTCCCCGGATGTACGTCCGCACCGTCGACGAGCAGGGCGAGCCGGACTGGAAACTCGCGAAGGAGTGGAACTTCACGGCTGCGGAGAGCATACCGTACCGGTCTAAGAAGCAGACGACACAGGGGTGGGGATACCGCTTTCACCTGCCCTGGGGGGATCTGGATATCGCCGGCCGCGAAATCCGCATGATCGTCCAGTACAGGCGTTCGGACGGGCGGACGATGCTCTCCGGCAAGAAGGACTTCCGCGTCCCCGGTGCCCGCAGCGGTTGACGCCGTTCCCCGTCTCCATTGCCTGGGCTACGGCACCGCGGACGTGCCGATGGTTTTGCCGTCGATCGTGATGACGATCGTACGGGCGTAGTCCCGCACGTGGTCGAGCGTGACCTCGATGCCCAGACCGGGTGTGTCCGGCAGCGTGACCTGGCCCCGGGCGTCCAACTCGATCGGCGCGCCGACCATCCCCCGGATCAGTGGCGATCCTGATTCGCAGTACTCCACCCACGGCATGTCCGCGTCGCCGGCGAACACGGCCATCGCCGCGGCGAGCGAAATCTGGCTCTTGTAGGTGTGGTTGACCCAGGTGACGCCGCGCCTGCGTGCCAGGCGGTACGTCTCGAATGCCGGCGTGATCCCCCCGATCCGTCCGGGGTCGATCTGCAGGAACGAGAGTCCCGCATTGTCGAGCATGTCCTCGGCTGCGCGCACGGTGTTGCAGCCCTCCCCGGCGGCGATGGGGACGGGCGAAGGGTCGGCCAGCCTCGCGTAAGCCGCGATCGCTTCCGTGGAGAGCGGTTCCTCGAGCCACGTGGGAGAGAATGCCGCAAACGCTTCTGCCCGCCGCAGCGCCGTTTCCCAGTCGGCCTGCCAGACGACTCCTGCATCGATCATCAAGGCCGCGTCGGGCCCGAGCCCCTCACGTGCGGCCCGCACCAGTTCGATGTCGAACGCCTCGCCCCGACGGCCCATGGGACCCCAGCCGAACTTCCCGGCGCGGAAGCCCTGATCGCGTGCCCGCCGCCCGAGCGATGCGGTCTCTTCGGGCGTTTCCTGGAAAAGCTGCGACGCGTAGGCGGTCTTCGGCAGCGACTGCGTGTGGCCCAGGAGCCGATAGACCGGCTGCCGAAGGTGGCGTCCGAGCAGATCCCACAGGGCGATATCCGCCGCGGCGTATGCATGCGGAAACTGCGCTATGTCGAGCGCCCGGCGACGGGCGTGTTCATAGATGCGACATACGTCCTCGGGGCCGTCGAGCGTCTGCCCGACGAGCGACTCTCGAAGGTTCACGATGTTGCTGTGCGACGGGGGTGTGCAGTAGGCGGCAAACGCGAGCAGCGGCGACGAATCCGACTCGCCGTGGCCCTCGAGCCCGTGGTCTGACCGCACGCGCACGACGAAACTGTCCTGTGAGCCGTCGGCGCGGTCCTGAACGTCCGGCAGGGCGAAGTAGAACAGCTCAACCGACTCGATTCGCATGATGTTGCACTCCGCAGAGCCTTTTGCAGGCTCATCAAGCGCTTTCGCAACGAGGGACGGACAACGCCGGCTGTGCGAGGAGAGACACCGTCAGAACGTGCACGTCAGCCCGCCATCCGCGACAAGCACGTGGCCTGTGATGTAGCTGGAATCCGCCGACGCGAGGAACAGCAGCGGCCCCGCCATTTCCTCGGGCAGAGCGGCGCGGGCCAGCGGAATCCGCCGCTCACGGCAGTATTGCTGGAGGAAACGCGGGTCGTCCAGTTCGTTGATGCCGTCGCGGACGGACATGGGCGTATTGACGAACCCCGGCGCGAGGGCGTTCACCCGGATGTTGTGGGGCGCGAGTTCGACCGCCATGCACCGCGTGAACTGGTTGACCGCCGCCTTGGCCGCTCCATAGCCGGAGACGCCCGATTCCGCCTGCGTTCCGTGAATGCTGGTGACGTTGACGATCCGCCCGGCGGTCTTCGCGTCGATCATGGCCTGGGCGGCCTCACGTGTGAAGCGGTACGAGCCCAGCATGATGATGTCGAAGATGCGCCGCCAGTCGTCGTAGTCGGACGTCAGCAGGGGGGTCGGCTCGCAGGTCGCGGCGTTGCTGATCACGATGTCGAGTCGCCCGAAGCGCTGGGTGGCTGCGCGGATGGCGGCTCGGGATGTTTCCGGCGCGGTGACATCTCCGGCGACGATCGCGACGCGATCTGGCTGGTTGATGCTGGCCGCCGTCTGCTCGAGCATGGACTTACGGCGTCCGACGAGGACAACGAAGGCGCCCTCCTGTACGAACCGGACGGCCGCCGCCGCGCCGATGCCCGTGCCGCTCCCCGTGAGAATCGCCACCTGCCTGTCGAGGATGCCCATTTGCCACCTCCCGGGGCTGCGCGTACATGCGCGATACCCATACGGCTTGCGATCGCTCCCTGTCAAATATGCCCGCACCGAACCACTGTGGAACGCGGTCGACTGCGTCAGGGCGGCTTCGGGGCGTGCGGTTCACGGCCGGACCCGTCTGTCCCGCGTGCAAACGGGCGCGAGTCCCTGGCGGTTTGAACGGGAGGAGGCCTGGCGAGGCGAAGCGCGTTATGCGAAGTCGGCGCGGTGTTCCTCGCGACCGCGAACATCCAGGCGCACGCGGTATAACGCTCCGCCGATGTTTGACGCCTTGGGGTCAAAGCCGGGCGGGGCATACGTGCTCGCCCATGCGTTGGCGGCACTCGTCACGTAGAGATCGGTCAAATCCCTGCCGCCGAACATCACGCTCGATACCTGGCGGGCGGGCATCTTGAGTCGCCGTTCGACGTTCCCCTCGGGGTCGTAGCGGACGACTTCGCCGCCATACCAGTGGGCGCACCAGATGAAACCCTCCGCATCGACGGTGAGTCCATCAGGGATGCCTTCATCCGTCGTGACCTGCACGAGCGTGCGCCTGTTGCTGAGCGCGCCGGTCCGCTCGACGTCGTACGCATAGATCTGGCGCGCGGTCGAGTCAGCGTAGTAGAGCGTTCGGTCATCCGGACTGAAGCCGAGCCCGTTGGAGACTTCGATCCCGTCATCCTGGACCTGCAGGGAGCCGGACGGGCTGATCAGGTACAGTTTACCGTATCGCTCCATGCCGGACGGACCCCAGTACATCGTTCCGCCGTACACCGCACCCGTCGGCCCGGCAATCATGTCGTTGAACTGCAGCGGGATGTCTCCGTCCGCTGCGACGACCGTGCGATAGTCGTCCTGGCCGCGCCAGACGTGCAGGCCTCCGTTGCCGCCGAAGAGGTAAGCGGTGCCGCGCGTCAGCGCGATAGCGCCGACGTGGAGATTGCGGCTGATCACCTGGCTGCGACCGGTCGCCGCGTCGAGTTCGTAGACGAGACTGCTCTCGTTATCAACCCACAGGAGTTTCCGCGTCCTGGGATCCCATGTGGGTGCCTCGCCGCACACGTTGCGGTAGTCGGCAACGGTTTCGACTTCGTATTGCACGGTGCGTGTCCTCCGCGGTTGATCGGCGGAACTTGTCCCCGGTGCGGTCTGCCGCGTAGCGCTGCAGCCGCTTGAACGGAGGTAGACACTGCGCACGAACTCTGCGGTGCGTGGCGCTCCGGAGCAGCGGCCGGCGGCCCCGGACGTGTCAGGCCGCGAAGTACAGACTGCCGCGTTGCCCTTTGATGTCCTGCTTGCGAATCTTCTTGCTCTTGGCAAGCTGGCTCAGGGCGACGTAAGGCTCGCCTGCGCGGCCTTCGTTCTTCCAGTGCTTCGAGAGCTCGTTGCTGGTGACACCTTTCTTGCCGGCCGCCTTGATCACTTCGAGCAGAGACTGAGTGGCGCTCTTGGCGAATTTGCCGCGTGTCCGGCGCCGGCCTCCACCACTGGACGGGGCGGCAGCGGCCGTTCGTACCTGCGGGGCGGCCGCCGCCGCGGATCCAATCCCGCACTGGGCGAAAATGGCGTCGATGCGGTCGATTTCCCGCTGCAACTCCTGCCGCTGCTTCTGCAGATTCTTGATGGTTGCTGCGAGCTTGTCTGCGTTAATACCTCGTGGCATCTGTGTTTCTCCAGCGCGGCATGCGCACAAAAAGCACTTACATACAGTATAGGAACGATTATAGCAAGGCTGCTGGAGAGCTGCCGGGTTCGCTGGCTGACACACAGATCAGGCTATGTTTCCGGCGAGGAGCAGCAATGCGTGCAACAGAATCAGATGGCAGCGGCAGACTTCCGCCGCGCTGCCACAGACATAGCTCCGGGGAGGAGAACACAACCCGGCCATTCGGAATTCAGGTTGTCGGCCCTTCGCATTTTCTGCCGGTGACCCCCCGAACGGCCTCGGGATTGACTGCGTTGAGCGCCGGTCTGCCGATCGAATAGTACTCGAACTGGCGATGACGCATTGCTTCGAGCGAATACAGGTTCCGGCCGTCGAAAATGATGGGGTTCTTCAGCCTGCGGCGCATCTCGTCGAAATTGGGCGAACGGAACTCGTTCCACTCCGTTACGATCACGAGCGCGTCGGCGCCGTCGAGCGCGCTGTAGTTCTGCTCACAGTACGTGACCTTGTCCCCGAATCTCCTGCGCAGATTCTTCAGTGCCGCCGGGTCATGCGCACGGACGGTGGCGCCGGCATTCACCAACTGCTCGATCAACACCACCGCTGGAGCCTCGCGAATGTCATCCGTTTTCGGTTTGAAAGCGACGCCCCAGATGGCAAACGTGTGACCCTTCAGTTCGGTTCCGAAGCGCTTTGTAATCTTGTGGAAAAGCACCTCGCGCTGGCGCTGGTTGACCTGGTGGACGGAATCGAGCAGATCCGCCTGCACCCCGGCGCGCTGGGCGACGTGCACGAGCGCCTGCACATCCTTCGGGAAGCAGCTGCCGCCATATCCGGGGCCGGGATACAGGAAATGAAACCCGATCCGTGCGTCCGAGCCGATTCCGGAGCGCACCTCGTTGACATCAACGCCGATCGAATCACAGATCATCGCCACCTGGTTGATGAAACTGATACGCATGGCCAGGTACGCATTGGCGGCGTACTTGGTCATCTCGGCGGCCGCACGGCTCACGACGAAGATCGGTCGCTGGTTCCGAACGAACGGCTCATGCAGTTCGCGGATGCAGGCGGCCGCCTGGGGATCGTCCGCGCCGATGACGACGCGGTCGGGCCGCTGAAAGTCTTCGACCGCCGTCCCTTCCTTCAGGAACTCCGGGTTGTTGACGACGGCCACCCGGTGCGCCGATTTGGCGTTGATGCGCTGGGAAAGCTCATCGCCCGTGCCCACGGGAACGGTGCTCTTGATGACCACCACCTTCGGGCGGTCTACGTGGGCGGCGATCGAGTCTGCGACCGCGCGAATGGCGGTCAGGTCAGGCGAACCGTCCGGCTGCGGGGGGGTGCCCACCGCGATGAAGACCACATCGGCGTGCCGGATCGCGGCGGCTGCATCCGTCGTGAACTGCAGGCGTCCCGCCCGCGCGTTCGTCGTGAGCAGTTCGGCCAGGCCCGGCTCGAACAGAGGGCATTCGCCGCGTTGCAGCGCCGCCACCTTCTCGCCGTCGGTATCGTATGCGACGACATCATTGCCCGTGTCGGCGAGGCACGCGCCCGTGACCAGACCCACATACCCGGTGCCTGCGACTGCAAGTCTCATCTTGTCTTTCTCCCGACTACTCGGTGGTTTCCACTTTGCGGATCAGCCAGACGAGTTGGCGCTGCACTTGCTCCATGGCCGCGATTTCGGAGATCGCGAATACCGCGGCGAAGAACAATCCGCCGCCGAATGCCGTCTTGTCGAGCAACCGCAGCACGACGCCGCCCTGCGACGGCAACACCAGGACGAATCCCCAGCAGAGCAGGCTCGCGATCAGGCTGACGTCGGCAACAATTGTCGCCCCGCTGCCGAAGTCCTGGCGCGGGAGATTCGCACGGGCAGTCTGATCGGCTATCCGCCTGCGCAGCGTCGGCAGCAGGCGGTGCACGTAAAACCATTGGGTGTTCGGGCCGTGGAGCAGGGCCGACCACTGGGGCGGGTTCTGGCGCAGATCCTGTAACCGACGGTACCCGATCACCAGCAGCACCACGAACAGGATCAGCAGCAGCGGAACGAGCACCTGCAGAAGCGAGACGCGGACTGCCTGGCGACTGATCAGCGCCTGCGCCCATGGGGCGATCAGCAGGACGGCGGGGATCGATGGCAGCGCGGCCAGCAGGCCGATCATGAACCGGCGCCGCGCCGGCTCACCGCGCGTTCCGGGGCTCTCGATCTCATCCAGGTCGGTGACCACCTGCACGAACCACCAGATCAGCAGCACCGCATCCAGCCAGAGCAGCGCCGCGATGGCGGTGAGGACGATCGGTCGTTGCGTACCGGGCACGACCAGCAGTGTTGCCAGGAGCATCACCGCCAGAACACGTACGATCGCATTGAACTCGACGGTCCCTTCTGGAAAGAAGCGGAACCAGTTTCGGCGGGCCAGAACGTTCTCGTGAATAGCCAAGCTCAGGTCTCCCTCGTGTCGAGCGGGGCAGCAGTCGTGCGGGCACGGTCACGTTCGATGCTCACCATGTCGAACTTTGCGAGCAGGGCGGCCACGACGACGACGCTGATGCAGTAAACGAGGATGGCGAACCGCGTCGGGATGAAGATCACCGAGATGCCAAGCAAGACGAAACCCAGCGTCAGAAGGTAGCTGATGGCCACGACCTGCCGCACGGAGAGACCACGATCGCGGAGCTGATCGTAGAAATGGCTTCGATCGCCTTCCATCAGCGGGCGGCCGTTCCGCCACCGGCGGATCAATGTCAGCACCATGTCCGCAATCGGCAGGCCGAAGACCATCAGCGCGCCGAGCATCCAGCGGACCATGTTGGCCTGGCCGAACATCAGGATGAGGATGGCGGCGTTCAGGCCCAGCAGCATGGAGCCCGCGTCACCCATGAAGATCTTGGCCGGATTGCGGTTGTAGGGGAGGAATCCCGCGGCCGCTCCGAGCATCGCGAGCGCGAGGACGATCCGTTCGTCGGCCACGTCAATGTTGGCGTACAGGCGGAGATGAGCTGCCAGGATGAAGAAACCGGCGGAGATGATTCCCAGCACCCCGCTGCACAAGCCGTCGAGGCCGTCGATGAGATTCGTCGCATTGCAGGCGCCGACGATGATCAGCACTGCAAACGGCACGGAGTACGCGAGTTCCAGCCAGCGTTCGCCCGGCCGGAAGTCATAGTGCATGAATGTGGTAATCACGTGAATGAGCCGGTCGCCGAGCCCCAACCACAACAGGAATCCGGCGACGACGAGATTCGAAAGCAATTTCGTGATCGGGCGCATCACCCGGAGATCGTCGAAGAGGCCCACCAGCATGATCGCGCACCCGGCAACGGCGATTCCGAGCATGAATCCAGTGCGGACGTTGATCGCTTCCGACAGGATGCCAAGTGCGATGCCGCCGATCCAGCCCAGGAAGATGGCCACGCCGCCCAGGTAGGGAATCGCCTTGCCATGTGGCTTCAGGTAATCGTCGGGGCGGTCGACGATACCGCGCTGCAGCGCCACCCTCCGGCAGATCGGCGTTGCCAGCAGCGCCAACAGGAACGAGACAGCCGCCACCGGCCAGAAGCGCGCAAGCACGACGTGCCAGGGTGCAACTGCCTCCATGAGCACAAAATGTTCAGTGCCGCTCACGCGTGGAGCCGTCTCCCGGGACATATCCCCTGCTCTGCGAGCAGGAGAGCCCCTGCCTACCTATCGGACGCTTCCGGCCGGCTGTCCAGCAGACGGACAACAGCTTCCAGTGGGTCGCCGATCGTCTGTTGCCGACAGACGGGAGCCGCGCCTGCCCTTCCGGGACGTCCCGTCACCCCGCAGGATTGTCGTCGGTCGGCTGTTGTTCGTAAAGCCCGCGTGCGACGAAAGATCCGCCTGTCCTGCGGCCGCCTCGCCCCCTTCGCGCGGTTTGACAACCCGCCTGCCGGAATCTAGTCTCCCGGGATGATCGTTCTGATCGACAATTACGATTCCTTTACATACAACCTTGTTCAGCGGATCGGTGAACTCGACCGCTCGCGGGCGATGAAGGTCTATCGGAACGATCAGGTGTCGCTGGAGCAGATCGAGGCGGACCGGCCGGACCATATCATTGTCTCGCCCGGGCCCTGCACGCCCCGGGAGGCAGGGATCAGCGTCGACGTCATTCGGCATTTCGCCGGAAAGCTGCCGATCCTGGGCGTCTGTTTGGGCCACCAGAGCATTGGATTCGCCTTCGGAGCCGAAATCGTCCGTGCCGACCGGCTCATGCACGGCAAGACCAGCCAGATCCGCCACGACGGGAAGACCATTTTTAGCGGCGTGTCCAACCCCTTTACCGCAACGCGTTATCACTCACTTGTGATCAAGCCCCAGACGCTGTCCAGCGATTTCGAGGTGACGGCCCGCACGGTGGATGCGCCCGAAACGGAGATTATGGGCGTGCGGCACAAAACCATGCCGATCGAGGGCGTGCAGTTCCACCCCGAGAGCTTCCTGACGCTCGAAGGTCCCAAGCTGCTGGCTAATTTCCTCAGAATGTGACCGGTCGCCTGTGCGAAACGGCTCACCTTCGGTTTCCGGCCTGCTTTCGATACACTCGCAGATGGATTGCAGTTGCTGCGAGGTTGACTCATGCCCGATCACGAGGTGTTGCGCTCCTCCACCACGGAGGGGTTGCCGGTTGCGCTGTCGCTTGGACCGACGCTGCTCGATGCGCAGATCCCGCCGCGCGCCACGCTGATGGATCGCCGGGCCGTCGTCATCGCCGCGTTGGCGGTTGTGCTGGCCGGGGCGGCGGCGCTTGTCGCACAGGTGCTCGTCCGGCTGATCGCCGTGATTACCAACCTGTCTTTCTACGGTCATCTCTCAACCGAGCATGCCTCGCCGGCAGGTCATCACCTGGGGCTGCTCGTCGTCGTCATCCCGGTCATCGGCGCGGCGGTGGTCGGACTGATGGCGCGCTTCGGATCGGCGGCCATTCGTGGGCATGGCATTCCTGAGGCGATGGAGCAGGTCCTCACGAACCGCAGTCGTATTCCCGCACGCGTGACGGTGCTCAAGCCGATTTCGGCGGCGGTGTCGATTGGTACGGGCGGGCCGTTCGGAGCAGAAGGGCCGATCATCGCGACAGGCGGTGCTCTCGGGTCTTTTCTGGGGCAGATCCTGAGCACGACACCCTCCGAGCGGAAAACGCTGCTCGCTGCGGGTGCAGCTGCCGGCATGGCCGCCACGTTTGGCAGTCCCGTCTCTGCCGTGCTGCTCGCGATCGAACTGCTTCTCTTCGAGTTCCGGCCCCGGTCTCTCGTACCCGTGGCCCTGGCCAGCGCCACGGCCGCCGGAATCCGCATGGCATTTGAGGGGTCCGGTCCGATGTTCATGATGCCCGATCTGGCGCGCCCTTCCGGCGAAGCCCTGATGGCGTACACGCTGATCGGCGGCCTGCTCGGGCTGGCGGCGGTGTACGTCACGCGGATCGTCTACGCCATCGAGGATGCGTTCGACCGCCTGCCGATCCACTGGATGTGGTGGCCGGCGATCGGGGCGGTGGCGGTCGGCCTCGCCGGGTACGTGGCCCCGCGTACGCTCGGCGTGGGATACGACAACATCAGCGACATCATTTCGGATCGCCTGCCGCTCAAAGTCGTAGCGGTGCTCGCTGTCATGAAATTCGTTTCGTGGTCCGTTGCTCTCGGCAGCGGAACCTCCGGAGGGACGCTTGCACCACTGTTCACGATTGGCGGCGGAGCAGGAGCGATTGCGGGTGCGGCTCTGGCACGACTCTTCCCGGGGGCGCACATTGATCCCCGGGTCGCCGCGCTCGTGGGGATGGCCGCCATCTTCGCGGGTGCATCGCGCGCGCTGCTTGCCTCCGTCGTGTTCGCGTTCGAGACGACTCTTCAGCCGATGGGATTGCTGCCGCTGCTGGGGGGATGCACCGCCGCCTTCCTCGTATCCTGCCTCCTCATGCGTCAGACAATCATGACGGAGAAGCTGTCGCGTCGGGGCGTGCGGGTGCCTTCGGAGTACACCGCTGACATTCTGGACCAGTGCCTCGTCTCACAGGTGGCCGGCGGGTCGCTGGTGAAGCTGGCGGCGACGCAGAGCGTCGGTGGGGTCCGCGCGTGGATTGCGGCAGGCAGTCCGGGCTCGTCGCACCAGGGCTTTCCCGTCGTTAATGCGGCCGGGCACCTGGTGGGCGTTGTTACCCGGCGGGACCTGCTCAACACGGCACAGGCAGACGACACTCGCATCGCTGACCTGATCAAACGCCCCCCCGTGCTCGTTTACGAGGATTCCACACTGCGAGAAGCCATGGACCACATGCTGAATCACGACGTCGGGCGCCTGCCGGTGATTGCGCGCCAGGCGCCGCACGCGCTCGTCGGGATCATCACCCGAAGCGATATTCTGGCCGCCCATCGCCGTCGCCTCGATGAACATCGGCAGGAGCCGCCCCTGCGGATCCGTCCGGCAGCCCGGGCCGCTGCATCGGCTTAGGCAGGGGAGTGCAGACCGTCGGAGAGTTCACTCCGTGGAGCTAAGCGGCCGCCTCGGAACCCTGGTCGGCGGAGGAGAGCTCTGCGACCGGCTCCCACACGAAAAGCGTCAACCCCATGAAGTTGATGACCCTTTGCTGGACGGCTACCGTTCCGACCGGAAGCGCCCCGCACTTCACCACGTAGAAGCCGCTCATCTTGTCGTGCCACGCCTGCTTGCGTTCGTCGAACAGGATCCAGATGTGATCCCACAGAAAGAGCCAGATAAACACGAACGCCAGCGTAGAGCGATAAAGACGCATGAGGAGTGCGGGGCGGCCGTCAACGACACTCTGGTACCGGATACGCATGATCCGATAACCGAGCGTCCCTCGTTCGAGCATGCGAAAACCAAGCATGTAGAGGATCCAGAGCAGCAGCGAGACTCCCCACCACCACAGCAGTTCGCGGTCGGACAGCGGGATCTCGGACATGAACAGGTCGTGTGCCAGCGGCGGAACGATCGTCAGCACCGGGAGCAGCAGGAAATCGAGGCCGAGTGCGACGGTTCGCCGGATGAAGCCGGCATAGTCGCGGCGTGCATACATGGGGCCGAATTGCAGGTGCGACATGGCGAGACTCCAGTCACGGCGATTCAGGACGGAAACCAGCCGACGATCATACCGCATCAACCCGCCGGAGGTAAAGGAAGATACTCAGAACCCGGGAGTCCGAAGGGAGGACGGTGCATCCCTGGAGCCGGTCGCCGGCATCAAAAATCGTCGCTACCCGCGCCGCCTGCGATTCAGCAGGTATTCCATCAGCGCCCGGTCGAACGTCATGCCGGTGTGGACCTGCACGAAATCCGCACGCAGGGCGGCGGTCGCATCTCGGTAGGCTTGTGTGAATTCCTCGAGCGCCTGGAGGTAGCCGTTGCGCACGGCGAGCGGGTTGGTGGTCAGCGCCCGTTTCGTTTCGGGGTCCTCGAACCGCGTCACCTGCTCGAAGGGAAACTCCACCTCTGTCCAGTCCAGCACCTGGAAGCACACCACGTCGTGGCCCCGGAAGCGCAGGTGGTGCAGCCCGCTCACGACGGGGTCCCGCTCCGTCAGAAAGTCGCTGATGACGATCATGAGCCCGCGCTTGTGGACGCGCTGTGCCACCTCATGGAGGGAAGTGCCCAGCCCCTTCTCCTGCTCGTCACGCTGGGGTCGGACCTTCGCCAACTCACCGATCAGCTGCATCAGGTGCGACTGCTTGCTGCGGGCAGGCAGGAACGTACGGAGTTGCGTGTCGAAGCAGGCGAGCCCTACGGCGTCCTGCTGCTGGATCATCAGGTAACCCAGTGCGGCGGCCAGGCAGATGCCGTAATCAAGTTTCGTCATCCGCCCGCTGCGCCGCGCCTCGGCCGGGTCGGGGTAGGCCATGCTTGCCGACGTGTCGACGAGCATGTGGCACTGCATGTTCGTTTCGGCTTCGTATTTGCGGACGTAGTAACGGTCGGTGCGGGCCAGGACGGACCAGTCGATCAGGCGGAGGTCGTCGCCGGCGACATACTTGCGATGCTCCGAGAACTCGACCGACGACCCGTGGAAGGGCGAGCTGTGCAGGCCGCTCATGAAGCCTTCGACAATGAAGCGGGCTCGCAGATCCAGCCGCTGGACCTGGGCAATCACTTCGGGACGCAGGTAGTGGGCGGCCGACGGCATGAGCCCATCATACCGCGAGCACGCGGGGAAGGATCACTTCCGGCGGCGCCCCGATGTCCACCACGTGCACCTGCCCGGTGTACCGGCCTGCGTCCGGCAAGCCAAAGCCCGTCTTGGAGGCGATGAACGTGATGGTGTGGTGCGCCCGGACCGCATCGCCGCCCGGCTCGCCGCTATCCGCGTCCAGGCCTGAAGGCACGTCGATGGCGACGACAAGCGGTCCGTTCAGCGCGTTGATTGCCTGAATGGCCCCCCGGAGCGGCTGGCGGACCTGCCCCGAGAAGCCCGTGCCCAGAAGCGCATCCACAATGCACGTGCTGCGTTGCCAGTCGGCCTGGATGTCCTCCGGGATCGAGCCTTTGCCCGTCCACCGAATGGACAGCCCCATCCGCTCCACGATCGTGTAATGAACGGCTGCATCCGGGCTGAGGTCGGCTGGATCGCCAGGGAGGGCGAGCCCGACGCGATAACCGCGGATAGTCAGGTGTCGGGCGATGACGAATCCGTCGCCGCCGTTGTTTCCCCTTCCGCAGACGATGGAAACCGTGCCGGAAGGGGAGACCCACCGGGTAATCAGGTCCGCCGCATTCCGTCCGGCGTTCTCCATGAGGACCACGCCGGGGATTCCGAGTTGCTCGATCGCGCAGCGGTCGAACGCGCGGCACTGTGCCGAAGACAGGTGGCTTGGCTGGAGCATGGCAGTATTGTCGCAGCGTTGCGGAGCAGTGCAAAGCTGCGGCCGTTTGTGAGTCATGTCGCATTTCGGGTACAGTCCTCGTGTGCGATGAGAGGGCTGCCGGAGCAGGAAACCATGAAACGCATGATTCAACGGGGCTGGCTTGCGGCCAGCGTGCTGCTGGCAATCTGCGCGCTTCTCCCGCTCTCAGGCAGTTCCTGCGCGGGGGATCCCGCGCCGCCGCTGCCGGCACGCTTACTGGATCCGCCCGACACCGGCAGCCTGCGACTGGTTGCGCGGATTGCGCACGTCTCGGATACGCAGATCGTCGATTCCCAGTCGCCCGCGCGGTTTACCGGTACGTACACGATTGTTCCGAGCGCCTGGCGCGCCTGGGAGAACTGCTCGACACAGTTGATGGACGGCATCATCCGCTCGGTGAACCGGATCCATGCCGCCGGCAGTCGGATCGATCTGCTCGTGCACACCGGCGATGTCACGGACAACGTGCAGACGAACGAACTGGCGTGGTTCATGACCGTCATGGAAGGCGGGACGGTCTGGCCGCTGTCCGGCCCCGACGATCGCCCGCTGGACGCACGTCCCGAGCCGACATTGGATCCGTACGCACCCTTCGACGCTCAGGGCCTGTACCGGGTGGGTGTTCACGGCGATGCACCCTCCATCCCCTGGTACGTCCTGTTCGGCAACCACGATACCCATTGCATCGGGACGTTCCCGATCATCGATGGCGACGGCGGATCCCGTGTTGCGCCGCTCCCCCTTGCCGGTCGGCCGGGGCTTCTGCTGCCGACGATCCTCGATCCGACGGCATCGTGGGCGTACAGCGCGCTCTCGCCCGCCGATCCCGGCCCGCCACGGCTCTTGAACTGGCCCGCCTCGGTCGTGGCGAATGCGGACAGGCGTTTCTTCACGCGGGAGGAGTTCGTTTCGGCGATGTTCGGTACGCAGACCGCTCCGGACGGCCACGGTTTTGCATCGCCCGGCGGGCGGAGGTGGTACAGCGTTTCCCCCGTCCCCGGTTTGCGGCTGATCGCCCTCGATACGTCCGACGAGCCCGGGCCGGTGGCGGGTATGCCGTACGCCGAGGGTTGTATCTCCCAGTGGCAGCTGGAGTTCCTGCAGAACGAGCTGGATGCGGCGGTGGTGCGGGGGGAGCGTGTGATCGTCGCCACGCACCACCCCAGCAACTCGCTCGAAGTCCTCTACGGCTCGTCCGTTGGTCCGGAGGAGTTCCGGGCGTTGTTGAACGCCTGCCCGAACGTCGTTGTGCATCTCGCCGGCCACCGGCACATCAACCGTGTCGTCGAACGCGGCGGCTACGTCGAGATAGAGACCTGCAGCACAATGGACGCCCCCCAGGAAGCTCGGATCCTGGAGTTGTGGGAGGACGAGACTGACGGTTCCACCGTGGTGAGCTACCGCACGTTCTCGGAACTCGGGGACGAGGTGCCGGCGCTGGGAGCCGATCCGCTGCGGCCGCTCCGCCTCGAGGCCCGTGCCCTCGCCGCCCGCGGCCGCACTGGCGGTGCCGATCGACCTGTGGACGACGCCGACCCCGCCGGCGGCCCCGGCGACCGTGCAGGGACGATCCGCCTGCCGCGCTGACGGTCGTACGATGAGCGGGCGTCGCTGCGATCGGTTCAGATCACGCTTCCGACCGCCGCCGACACGCAGAACCAGCCAAGCCTCGATGGCTCCTGCCGTCGTCAGGGCACGACAGACCACGCGAAGAGCCAACGCAGGGCAAAGCGGGCGAAAGGGTTTGACCCCGGAGACCTCCACCGAGTATCGTGCGCTGCCATCTGTCGCTTCTTGCCTCGTTCGGTCGTCGGCTTCAACCGGGAGGTCACGTCATGTGCACGCGCTTCCTCGAGAGTGCGCCCGTGTGGGCTTCTCTGCTGCTCGTGCTCACGGGCAATGGCTTCGCGCCGGCCCAGACCACGGGGGCCTCGGGTCTTCCGCACGTTCGTCACATCAATGCCAATGCGACCAGCTACGTCTACCGCATGGCGTGGGCGGATTTGAAGCAGAGCCTGGCGGGAAAGCCTGCGCTGGCCATTATCGAAGACCCCGAGGTCGCGGCCGCGCTCCAACGCATCGGGCGAAGCGGCCCGAGTGCGTCCGACCAGCCATACGACCTCATGATTCGCACGATCATGACAGGCCTGCACCAGGAGCTCGTGATCGCGGGCAGTGCGCGCGTGCCTCGCACTCAGCCGGCCACGCCTGCCGATGCCGGAGGGCCGCCGTCGGCTGCAGTGTCGCCATCATTCGCGATTCGGGCGGATCGTTCGCGCAGCAGCTTCAAGAGCTGCGTGCCGCTGCGGGAGCGGGGCAGCCGAGCCGGATCCGCATCGGAGACAGAACCTTCGAGCCGCTCGCGAGCAGTCCGGAGTGTGGTGCCGCAAGCGAGTGGCTCATGAGCACCATCCGCGACGACGAGATCCATATTGCCGCCAACCGCGCCTCCGCCGAGTGGGCGCAAACCAGAGCATCGCAGAGCCTGGGAGATGAGCCGCTTTTCAACTCTGCTGTCGCTCCCGTTCTGGCCGGTGGCACGACGAAACCCGTGGCCGTCTACTACTACGACCTGAGACCGACGTGGGAGCGGCTCGGCGGGAGCTGGGACAAGCAGGCGTGGCGCAGCATCGATGCACTCGCCGGCGCCTGTTTTCTCGAGGGCAACGGCTATCGCAATCGGCACTATTGGAAGCTGGGCGCGAGGCGTCTGGGCTTCCTTCAGAAGACGAAGGCAGCCAAACTGCGGCTCGACTGGGTTCGGAAAGTGCCGGCAAACGCGACCGGCTTTGCGACCGGTGTCTGGGACGGCCCCGGCATGGCCGCGGGGATCACTGCCGTCGCGATGGCGGCGATGGGTGCGGGCACCGGCGAGATGAGCCGCGTCCCGGGCATGATCCAGGGCCTGGAGCCTCTGCTGTCGACGCTGGGACCACGTTACCTGGTGTACCGGATGCCGCGTCAGTACGGCGGCGCGCCGATGTTTGGCTTCGGCGATATCCTTCCTCTGAACAACACGGTTCTGATCACGGAATTGTCGGATCCGAAGACGTTCCAGCAGAGCCTGAAGCAGCTCACGTCGCCGATTGCTCGAGTTGGAACAGTCACCGTTGGAAAGCACGAGGCGACCACGCTTCTGGTGATGTATAACCTGATCTACGTGGCGCAGATCGGACGGGAGGTCCTGATCGCGTTTAATTCACACCAGCTGCGGGATGCACTGCAGCATTGGGAGCAGCCGCAGGCGTGCCTGACCGACACCCCTGCTTACAGGGCGGCGGCCCGACGCCTTCTGCCGGACCACTGTTTCGAACTCTACCTGCCGCCAGGCGCGTTCAGCCGCGACTTCTACGACCATTACGTACCGATGTTCGAGCAGTTGACCGTGATGATGCAGGGCTTCTTCGCCATGCAGAGGCCCGGCAGGGGAGTGGAGGCGATGAGCGCGGTTGAGCCGCTCGTTCTTCCCCGCGGGTCGAGGATCGCCGCGCACGTGACCGATGGCACGATCATCAGTGCGCGGGATGATGGACAGGGCGTCCTGTTCGATGGGTATGCGCCCGTCCTCTGCACGCCGTATTACGTCCCCTACGTCGATGCGTGGTATCGGTTCTCAGGGAGTCAGGCAGGATTGCCGCAACTGGTGATGGCGCTGTTTTTCGCCGGGCCGGGGTGAATGGGGTGCGCTGCTGCGGTTGAGGCTGCTCCGCCGCCCGGCGCCGTCGACCCCGAACGCGCGTGAACCATTGCTACGCGCCGGGCTGCATCCTGCCTCCTGTCCCGCTTCCGCCTGGACGTGAAAGCGGTCTCTCAGGCCGCGCAGCGGAGGGCACCACCTCTGCGTTCAGCGCACACCCCGCATCACCGACTTGCCCGGACATCTGGCGACGCCACATCAATTTCACGTCTCAGCGAACGCCGCTCACCGCCGCTGAACGGGATCCTCAGGCCGGATCCAAGAGTCTGTTGCCTCCAGTTGAATCAGAAAGTAAACCGCCAAGATGCCGAGACGCCAAGAGAAGGACTTGTGGCTGCTCCTCGCCTGGGGGCCTGGATTCCACCTGGAGTGAGGTCGGCATCTCGCGTGCTCATCAGACCTCGGTCTTCCTGGCGTTTCTGGCGTCTTGGCGGTTCATCTTTCTGCAACGTTGGGGTTCTTTCAGTACCTGTAGTGCTCCGGCTTGAACGGCCCGTCCGCCGAGACGCCCAGGTACTTCGCCTGTTTCTCCGTCAGTTTCGTGAGCTTCGCTCCGAGCTTGGCCAGGTGGAGTGCGGCTACCTTCTCGTCCAGCTTCTTGGGCAGCGTGTATACCTTGCCCTTTTCATACTTCATCCCCGAGATCGTCGGCTTGCCCCGGCTGCTGAGCCAGAGGTCGATCTGGGCGATCGTCTGGTTGCTGAAGCTGTTGCTCATCACGAAGCTCGGATGGCCCGTCGCGCAGCCGAGATTCACGAGCCGGCCCTCCGCCAGGACGATGATCTTCCTGCCGTCAGGCCACACGACGTGGTGGACCTGGGGCTTGATCTCCTCCCACGTGAGGCTCTTGAGCGCGTCGATCTGGATCTCGCTGTCGAAGTGCCCGATATTGCACACGATGGCTTCATTCTTCATCTGGTCCATGTGTGCGCGGGTGATCACATCCACGTTGCCGGTCGTTGTGACGAAGATATCGCCCCATTTACACGCCTCGTCCATGGTGACGACCTGGTAGCCTTCCATCGCCGCCTGCAGCGCGCAGATCGGGTCGATCTCGGTGACGAAGATGGTGGCACCGAGCCCTTTGAACGCCTGGACGCAGCCCTTGCCGACGTCGCCGTAGCCGCACACGACGCACTTCTTGCCGGCGATCATGACGTCCGTCGCCCGCTTGATGCCGTCCACGAGGCTCTCCCGGCAGCCGTACAGGTTGTCGAACTTGCTCTTGGTCACCGAGTCGTTGACGTTGA
>CAZJTF010000091.1:0-19915 GCA_964548565.1 uncultured Planctomycetales bacterium
ACCCAGGATACGCCGCCTTTGTATTTACGTCATCCACAGCTTCTGGTTATATCTCACCAACTTTCTCACCGTGACTGTGCAACTCATGGTTCAGCTCCTGATTATGCGCTCTTTGCTGAGCGCATCCTCTGAACAACAGGCTCATGATCCGTGTTGCGGAAGGCGTTAACAGAAAACGCACCACGGCATTAGCGTTGACTATCCCAATTCTGTTCTCGATTCGCATCACTGACCTATCGTAACAGCGCCGTACCATGCCTGAAGGGTCACCGGCTTCGAAATCGTTATGGTTTCGCTGGAAGAGCCAGCCTGGATATTGACAAACCCGCCATCTGGGCGGCGCCAACGGCGTCGGCAAGGTTGTTGAATGGTTCCGTCACTGTTCCCGGCCCCGTTGCCCGCGTGACCGAACTCCACCCAAGTGCCAATCGCCATTTCAGGCTCTCCTCCAGAAAAGTTGGCGGCTTTTCAGGCTCCCGCCTCCAGATCAGCCCGGATTCAAGGCCTTTGGGCCACGGGCCGGTCGGGCGGTATATCGAGCCGGATAGCCAGGGGACAGGGCCGCCCAGCGGGCGGTTCCGGGGGCGGGGTGGGGTGACTCTGTCCGGTCAGCAGTGCGAATCCGACGAGGACGGACGGTCTGACTGCCGTGCGGCGGCAAACTCAAACGGAACAGGCTCGAACGCCATTCAGTTAACCCCAACGTTGCAGAAGGAATCACCGCGCAGGCGCCAAGGACGCCAGGAAGCCGGGAGTTGTTGATCAGCATGCGGGCATGCCGCCCACTTCACTGCAGGTTGCATCCAGATCCACGAGACAAGAGCAGTACGAGCCCTCTGCCTTGGCGTTTTGGCGTTTTCGCGGTTCACGTTTTTCATCCGCCACGGAGGGAAGACGGCCGGTACGGAGCCCGGCCGCTACCTTCTGGCGGTTTACCTTCTTATGCAACCCGCGGATTCAGCCGCAGCCTGCCGTATTTTCAGGCGTTGGCGCAATTCACGTCGCGGCAGTCATCCGGTCGTACTGCTTCGTGCGGCGTCGCGCGAAGAAGGACGCGAGGGGATCAGGCGCTGGTGGCCAGGGCGGCACGGGCGGCCTTTTTCTGCGGCTCCGGGGCGCTGCTTCCCGAAACAGACTGATAGATTTGCGCGGCGGCGGCGCGGTTGCCCGCCCGACGGAGTGTTTCCGCCAGGCGCAGGCGCGCCACAGCGGCAACGGCGGCTTCGGGGCCGGCCCCGGCGGACGCCTTCGCAAGAATGGCATCGCTCGAGGGATCGGGCAGGTTCGCCAGTGCGTTCAGGGCGGCCATGCGAACAGCGGGGTCGTCGTTCCCGGCCGCCTTTTGCAGCGCCTGGAGGACTTTCGGGCCTTCACGCCGGCCGAGCGAATTCACCACACCGGCGAGGAACACCGGGCCGACATCATCCAGCGCTCTGACGAGCGCGTCGGTTGCCTCCTCAGATCGATTGCGGTCGAGCGACATGCGGGCGGCCTCACGCACACCGAGGTCCTTCATGGCTTCGACCAGCGCCGGGACAGCATCTGCCCCGCCGACGTACGACAGGAGCAGCGCGACGCGCGAGCGCACGGCCGGCGCATGCACGGGGGCCGGCGGAATGTCCCTGCCTCGATTGTCCTTGCCCGCAGGAGCCATCGCGGTGAGCTCCGCGGCAAGAGCGGAGGCGAGTTCGTCGCGCCGAGCCTGCGCTTCGGGAGCTCCGGCACGGGTCACCATCTCCATCAGGGCGCGGTTTGCCTTGAAAGCCGTCTCCTGGTCCTGTCCCAGCTCCTTCACGAGACCTTTGATCTCCGGCATGTGCGGAATCCTCTATTTCTTGTCAGTTTCAATTCGTACGTACCCGGGTCACACGCGCGATCACAGGTGCCACGGAGCCCGCATCGGCCGGCTGAGCATCTGGTTCGCCTGCGCGTCGTCCTTGAACATTTCCAGGGCCGGGTCCCATTTCAAGGGACGTCCGAGGCGCATCGAAATGTTCCCGATATGACAGACCGACACCGATCGATGACCGATTTCAACGTCGCAGATCGGCCGCTCGCGCGAGACGATGCAGTCGAGCCAGTTCATGTGGTGATTGTCGCTGCGGTAGAGGCGGACGTCGTCCGTGCCGAGCTCGATCTTGAGGATATCGGGGTTGGAAGCCTTGATCTCGCCGCGGCTGACGAAGATCCAGCCGTTCTCGCCGGTGAATTTGACGCCGTTGCCGAACTTGCCGTCGTCGTCGGTGAAATCGTCCGTCCGGCAGATGAGTTCAACGCCGTTTGCGTACCTGTAGTGGACCTCAAAACGGAGCGGCACGGTGTGTGGGCCGCGGTCGCTGAATTCGGCCTTCGTGCCGTCGACCTCGACCGGGCCGGAGCCGTCCATGCCGAGCGCCCACTGAGCGATGTCGTTGTGGTGGGCGCCCCAGTCGGTCATGACGCCGCCCGAGTAGTCGTAAAACCAGCGGAACTGGTAGTGCACGCGGTTCGGGGCGTAGTCGGCATACGGCGCCTGGCCGAGCCAGAAGTTCCAGTTCAGCTCCGGGGGCGGGGTTTGCGGCGGCACCCACTGGCCGTGCTGCACGGCATGAAGGACGGTGTCGACCCTGCGGATCTTGCCGATCTTGCCGTTGCGCACCAGTTCGCAGGCCTGGCGGAAGCGGGCGTCCGAACGCTGCTGGCTGCCGGTCTGAAAAACGGTGCCGTAGCGGCGGGCGGTAGTGACCATCCGCTTGCCCTCTTCGACGGTGAGGGTCAGCGGCTTCTCGCAGTAGACATCCTTGCCGGCTTCCATCGCGGCGATGGAGGCGATGGCGTGCCAGTGATCACAGGTGACGACGAAGACGGCGTCAATGTCCTTCCGGTCGAGGAGGTCGCGAAAGTCCTCATAGACACCGACGCGGCGCCCGGTCCGCTCGAGGCAGATGCGGGCGGCCTCGTCCCGGTGGTTTCGGTCGACGTCGCAGACCGCTACCACATCGACCCGCTTACCGACGGGTGTGTCAGGCTTCAGACAGATGCCCGCCATATGGTGACGGCGTCCGAGGTCGCCGGTGCCGATGAAGCCGATGGTGATCTTCTCGTTCGCGGACACCCGCGCCGGTTGGGCGGGCTCGGCAGAAGGGCCGAGAACGACCGTTTCGTTTCCCTGGCCGCAACCGGAGACCACGGCGGACGCCGCCGCCAGGCCGCAGGTCGAGAGCTTGAGGAGATCGCGTCGCTTCAGGGGGATTTCGGGCACGTGGGAGCCTCCTTCTTGCTGAAAAGCTGCACCTTCCACAGGGGGCCGGCATTGTACGGATGCGGACGGCCGAGCGTAAAGCGCCTGGGGCGGGATGGCCGCGACGTGCCGGCTTCAGCATCACCGCCGGGGCGTGAACGCGCCCGGCGGGAAGTGCGATCGCAGAGGAGAGAGAGGGCCGGCGGGACGCTCCACGCGCGGCATGACAAGCGGCACACCACCGCGCGCAGCAGCGGCGCCGGGGCGATCTGGAGCGGAGCAAACAACGACCCCGCGCGCGGTGTTACGGCCGCGGCTTCAGGACGGGCGGAGTACCCCCTCCGAGCGCCTTATAGAAGATGTACGGATCGGAGACGTTGCCCGCCTTGTAGTTGTTCCACCGGACAGCGTCGAGCAGCTCGACGTGGCCGTCGAAATAGGCCAGGTGTGCCCGCTTCTGGTGGCGGGCGGACATGTAGTCGCTGTACGTCACGACGCTGCTGCGGCCGTGGTTGAGGGTCGAGGAGAGAGAGGTTCGGTATCATCCGAGAAGTCGCTTAAAGGATTCATCTGTGGCGTCGAAACAGCCCACCCGAGCCGTTCGTCTCACCTCATCCAGCTCGAACACCGGTGGATCGCGTGTTTCTCGGAGCCGTTCCACCGCATCCAGAAGCACGGGCGGCACTCGGCTTATCACGACGCACTGCGCGAGGCCGGGATCGTGTTTGACCCGGCGCTCCTGGTTGAGACAGGTCTGACCCCGACCGACGCGTACCGCGCAACGGGCGACCTGCTCGACAGCGGCGTCGTCTTTACGGCCGCGGTGTACGCGAACGACTACATGGCCATCGGCGGGTTGCGGAAGCTGCGGGAGCGGGGCATCCGCGTTCCGGAGGACGTGTCGGTCACGGGATTCGACGATACCGAGTGGGCCCAGTTTTGCGAGGTCCCGCTCACGACCGCGCGGTTTCCCACGCGCCAGCTCGGCGAGATGGCGGTGCGGGAAATCGTCGAGCACCTCACCGCGGGCGATCGGACACAGGACGAGGCTTTCTGCGACCTGGCCCTGCGCCCGACGCTGGTGACGCGCCAATCCACCGGGCCCGTCCGGCCGTAACCTCGCGCATCAGTTCACCATCAGCCCGGCCGCATCGGAGAAGCCGGCGAATTCGGCGAAGAAGCATCCACCCCCATACAGAGTGGCCGTCAGCAGCGCAGCAACTGCCAGGCGAGCGATCCGCGTCGTCATCGTGTGACCTCCGAGTTTGTTCGTGAAGCGAGCGAGCCGGCACGGCGGCCCCTGTCCCGAATTGCCCGACTATTCGAGCGGCAGAGGCACAAGTCAAGCTCGGCAGAGATGAAAACTCAGCGCGCGGCGAAGCTGGAGATGCCGGCGGCGATCGCGGCGGCGACGCGGGAACGGTACGAAGGCGTGTTGAGGCGCCGTGCATCGCCGGCGTTGGTCAGGTAGCCGCATTCCACCAGCACTGCCGGTCGAGAGTGCCCGACGAGAACGCGAAAATCGGCGCGCTGGATGCCACGGCTTTCGATGCCGGCCCGTTTGAGCGCCGCATCGATGCGCATCGCCGCGCGCAGGCTGGCACTGGAGGCGCTGCGGCTGATGTAGACGGTCGCACCCGAGGCGGCAGCCCTCTGGGCGGCATCCGCGTGGATCGAAACGAAGAGATCGACGCGGTTCCGCTCGGCGATGGCAGCCCGGTCGTCGAGTTCCAGGAAGCGGTCCGTCGTCCGCGTGGAGGTCACTGCGGCTCCCTGGGCGCCCAGGATCCGCGACAGTTCGTTGGCGATCGCGAGGACGATGTGCTTTTCCGAGACGGCAGAGACCCCACGCGTGCCGGGATCCTTGCCGCCATGGCCGGCATCGACCACGATCCGGACGCCGCGCAGGCTGCGGGGCCGTTCGGCGGTCAGCGGTGGTGGCTCGGGCCTGGGTGAGGGCTCGACCCGCGGCTGTTGTGGCGACGGCGGTCTCACCAGAGGTGGGGGAAGACGCTGGATGACTCCGCCTCGATCGGATTCACGACATCCGATCGCCGCGAGTGCCAGGCCGACGAGGCACGCAGGGAATAACAGCCGACGAATCATGTGATCGTGGAGTCTAGTCCTCGTTGGCCCGCCGTCAACACAACAGAGAGGGTCCACGGTTTCTATCGGCAAACCGTCACCGCGAACCGCAGGGAGACCGCTTTATTTCAACAGGTGCGGTGGTATGCTCCTTCGCATGCACCAGCCCCCCCGCCTTGAACGTCGCGTGCTCCTCGCATCGGCCGCCTCGCTGCTGGGCGGCGGACTGCTCCGGCAGGCCCGGGCAGCAGACGCCGCGAGCCGACCGAACGCGCTGTCGGTGTGCCTGTTCTCCAAGCCTTTGCAGAACCGGGCGGTCGCCGAACTCGGCCCCGTCGTGAGAGAACTCGGCTTCGATGCGGTCGACTTGACCTGCCGACCCGGCGGACACGTCCTCCCGGAGCGGGTGGTGGACGACCTGCCTCGCGCCCGAGAAACACTCGCCAAGGCAGGCGTGCGGATTGCGATGATCACGACGGCCGTTCTCGACGCACGGAAGGACCACGCCGAGAAGATCTTCCGGACAGCCGGCGGGCTTGGCATCCGTTATGCGAAACTGGGGTACTACCCGTACCGCGATCTCCGCCGGATCCACGCGACGCTCCGGGACGTGGGGGCGCGGATGAAAGACCTGGCGGCCCTGGCGCACGCGCACGCGATGCACATCGGCTACCACAACCACTCGGGGCAGCAGGTCGGCGCACCACTGTGGGATACCTGGGGACTGATCAAGGATCTGCCGGCGGAGGATATCGGATTCTACTTCGACGCCGGACATGCGACCGTCGAGGGCGGGAGCAGCGGCTGGCGGATCGGGCTGGGGCTGCTGGCGCCGCGAATCACGATGCTCGCGGTCAAGGATTTCATCTGGGCAAAGGACGAGAAGCGGGGCTGGAGGCCGCGGTGGAGTCCGCTCGGCGAGGGGATGGTCAACTGGAGCGACGTGCTGCGCCGACTCCGAGAAGAACGGTTCGAGGGGCCGATCTCGCTCCACATGGAGTATGGAGCGGACGGGCCCGCAGGTTCTGCCGCCGACACCGGGAATCTCGCGGCGATCCGGCGAGACAATGCCACACTCCGAGGCCTGCTGAAACGCGCTGAGCTGATCTGATCTATGACCTCCGCTCGCCCACCAAGCGGGGCGGTCCATATAATGAGGCCTGCCGCTCCTCCCCCGCCAGGAAAGGACAGGATCATGCGAGATTTCGGACGATTGAGTACCGTCGCGGCGGCGCTGGCCGCCTTTGCGGGCGGCGTGTGGGTTGGATCGGCACAGCCGACCACGGCACAGAGTGCGGCTGCGGGCAACCAGAACATGCGCTTCCTGCTCGATTCGAGCAGTGAGGGGAGCATGTTCATGATCGACACCTGGACGGGCGAAACGTGGACGCTCGCTCCGGCCGGTGTGGATGGGCGCAACCTGCGGCAGTGGGTCCGGATGGTAGCACGCGAGGCCCAGCCGCGGCGTCCACAGTGAAGGGAGTCAGCTGCGGCGGTGTCTGAACAGCCTTTCGAGTTCGATCAGCGGATGATGGCTCAGGCGATCGCGGAGGCCGAGCGTGCGCTGGAGGCCGGGGACGTACCGGTCGGCGCGGTGGTCGTGCACGAGGGCCGGATCATCGGGCGCGGCCACAACCAACGCGAACAACTTCAGGATCCGACGGCGCACGCCGAGATGATCGCGCTGACAGCCGCGGCGGCATCCCTCGGGTCCTGGCGGCTCATCGGCTGCACGCTGTACGTCACGCTTGAGCCGTGCACGATGTGCGCGGGGGCAATCGTGAACGCGCGGCTGGATCGCCTCGTGTACGGCGCGGAAGACCCGAAGGCCGGCGCCTGCGGCTCGCTGTTCAATATCGTCGCGGATGAGCGGCTCAACCACCGGGTGCCGGTCGTCCGGGGCGTGCTCGGTACGGTCTGCGCGCAGCTCCTGCGGGACTTCTTCGCCCGCCAGAGGGCATTGGGCAAGAAATGACTTCGACCCGCCTGCACAGCGACGCGGTCGCCCAGCACCTCGAACGTCGCCGGGTGTGGGACACGAAGTACGCGATTCGCGCGTGCTACGCCGCCTGGTACGAACGGCTGCGGCCGTGGATCGTGCCGGGGCCGGCGCTGGAGATTGGCGCGGGGGCCGGGCAGGTCAAGACGCTGTGGCCGGGGCTGATCTGCACCGACATCGTGCAGACGCCCTGGGTCGACGTCGTGGCGGACGGGCACCGGCTGCCGGTAGCGGACGCGTCGATCGCAAACGTGCTCGTGATTGATCTGCTGCATCACCTGCGTGATCCGCACCTGTTTTTTGATGAGGCGTCGCGGGCACTCCGGCCGGGTGGGCGCGTGCTGGCGATCGAACCGTACATCACGCCGGTGTCTTACCTGGGATACCGGCTGCTCCACCACGAGAGGATCGATTTCCGGCGCTATCACCGCTCGGACGGAAAGGACGATCCCTGGGAAGGAAACCTCGCGTTGCCGAACCAGGTTTTCGGGCGCGAGGCGGGCACCTGGTCGGAGCGGCATCCGGCACTCCGGATCGTGCACGCACGCAAGTTCGGATTCCTCGACTTTCAGCTTGCCGGGGGGTTCAAGCCGTACGCCTTTGTGAAGAGCCGGCGTCTCTATGATGCGGTTCTGTGGATCGATCGCCGGCTGGACGCGCTGGGGTGGCTGGCAGGCTTCCGGATCTTCTGCGTCATGGAGAAGCAGAGGGGCTGAGCCCCCCACCGCCCGAACGAGCGGCATCCGTGGGCAGCAGCGAGCGGTCGAGGAACGCCTCGCGGTCGAGCGCCGCCACGGCTTCACGAACGGCGGGCGCGCCACCGGCGCTGTAGCGCTCCAGGCACCAGTCGTAGAAGTGCAGGAACCGCTCGCGGAACCGCTCGACACCGAACCAGCGGGCGTGCCGCTGGATTTCTTCTGAAGACCACGCGAGTGGGGTCGTTTCGAAGCGACCAATCGCGTCGGCCACGTCTTCCGGCGATTGATTCCGGAAAAAGAAGCCGGATTTGCCCTCCACGACCGTTTCGAGAGCCCCGCCGGAGGCGTAGGCGATAACCGGGCGGCCGGCGGCCTGGGCTTCGACCGGTACGAGGCCGAAATCCTCCTGGCCGCAGAAGAGCAGCGCGCGGCAGCGGCGCATGTGATCGCGGACGACCTCGTCGGACTGCCAGCCGAGGACCTCCACGGTCGGACCAGCCCGACGCTGCATTTCCTCGAGTTTCGGGCCCGCCCCGATGACGATCAGCCGACGCCCGAGGCGGTTACAGGCGTCGATCGCCAGGTCGTTGCGTTTGTAGAAGACGTGCTCTCCTACAACGAGGTAGAAGTCCTCGGGCTTGCCGAGGTTGGGCGGTTCATCGGTTTCAACAGGCGGCGGAATCACGATGCTCGGGCGGCTATAGCTGCGGGCGATGCGATCCGCGACACAGTGGCTGATGGCGACGAAGGCGGTGACGTTTGCGGCGGCGCGGCGGTCCAGCCAGCGCGTGGGACGCGCCATCAGGCGAAGCCCCATCCGCCCGACCGGCCCGGCAGCCGCTCGGTACGTGTCATAGAGGTCCCAGACATACCGCATAGGGGAATAGCAGTAGCATAGGTGCAGGGCGTCGGGACGCACCCGGACCGCCTTGATCGAAGCGGCGTCGGACGAGATCAGGACATCGTGGCCCGTGGCGTCGAGCGACCACGCGGCCGGGAAGAGCGCGGGCAGTGCCCGGCGCTGCAGGTCCTTCACGCGTGCGAACCGCTGGAGCCAGGAAGAGACGATCCGGCGGCTCGTGATCTGCGGGACGAGGTTCTCCGGGCGCGCGAGCAGCGTATAGATCGGCGCCTCCGGGAAGGCCTCGGCGAGGACGGCCAGGACCTTCTCGCCGCCGCGCATGGAGACCATCCAGTGGTGGGCGAGGCCGACGGAGAGCGGAGCGTCCGACATGGCAGGCATTGTCGGTGGGCGGCGGAGTTTGGCAAGACGGGACGATCTGTGGCTGCGGATCGAAACGTGGAAACGCAGGACAACTGGCCACTGCGGGCGTTGACCTCAATGGTTCGGGCGGGCAATACCTGACTTAAGACCTGCTACCAGCTTCACTTCGGCTTCCGTTTGCACGGACATTTGTTGGCAGGTTCGCTCTGGTTCGTCTGAACGCTTGCAGCCCGATTCAGGAAAGCCGGGAAGGGCTATGCGGCTCTGGCACGCAGAACTGTGTACAATCTGCCTGAAGAGGCTGACCATGCGGACGGGAATACGCCACTGCACTTTATGGCTGCTAGTCGCCGGGACGCCCGCGGCCCGGGGAGGGCTCCTGCCTTCATTTGTTCTGGAGCGATGCGCCTGGAATTCAACAGACATTGTGATCGCCACCGAAGGGGAGAAGATTGATGGGATTCTGGAAGTGGTCGCTGCCTGGCATGGCCACTGCGCGCCGGGCGACCAGCTCATCCTGCCAGAACTTGCCGCTTTTGCGTCCGAGACCTCGCGCTTGATTTCCGAGGCGTTTCTCTTCCGGGAGATTGAAGACGGAGGGCCGACACACGTCACCGGTCTTCGAATGGTCCTGTTCCTTCGCAGGTCAGACGCTCCCGAGTCCCGGCCGGCCGGTTCAGGTTTGCACTGGAAAGCCGCCGGCCTCGAGATGACCGTCTCGTGCGTGTGGATCGAGCGGGGGCAAGCCTACGCTTTGCTCCAGGTGGTGAATCCGGGCCCAACTCGGCTCGTGGCCCTCGGGCTCTCCGATTCGCAAATGAAGCAGCAGGTGCTTGAGGTGGTTCAAGGGCGAGCCGAGTTCAACCGGGCCATGGCGCACAATCATGTGCGCGATCGTACCCAAGCGCTCTTCGAGATGGCCGCCTCACGCAACACCCCGTTTGAGGACCTGAAGGGCGACTTAGGTTGGCTACGTCTTCAGGTGCAGGGCCACGCCATCGAGGCCCTCGGGGGATGCGGCGAGGCAGCGGTTCCGTTTCTCAAGAGGCTGTGGTATTCGGAGAACTTCTCCGGATTGTATTTGACTGCTACGAGAGCTATCAGACAGAGTTCGGGCGATCATGCCGGGAGAATCCTTGTCGACATGCTATCGGAGGAACTTCCCTTCTGGCGAGAGACCCTGCCGACGCTTCACGAGAATTGGCTGTCGGGGCGGGCAGACCGGGCCGACAAGCGTCGGCGCGAACTGAGCTTGCGTGCCCATCGGCTCAGCAGGCTTGTTGAGGCACTGGCTGATGTGCAGAGCCCCGGATGCCGCGAGATCATCGGGGAGGTGCGTGCCCTGGTGGCAGCCATGCCGGAGCCGGACAAAAGCACTTATGAGGGCACCGTTTACAGGGCGACCTGTATCCGCAATTGTGACCGCATCCTGGAGAGTTCGGAATAGGCGGGTGTTGAACGCGGGGGCAGGACGCAGTGGGCCCACACCCCTTCCTGGGACGCACCCCTTACGCCGGCAAACAGAGAGCGCGATTGATCCGGACCAGAGGACGGACCACCGCACGGATAGCCCGTCCATTCGGGGCGACAAGATTCGAACTTGCGACCTCTTGACCCCCAGTCAAGCGCTCTAGGCCAGGCTGAGCTACGCCCCGGGTCAGCTGTCAGAGGTATCGTAGCAGAATCGTGGGGCAACGCAAACTGCGCTGAGCCGTACGTTCCGGGCCCACGCTCACCCCTCCGGCACGCTGCCGCGTCAGGGAATGCACCCGTCCCATCTCCTGGCGCGCCATGAGGCCGGGAGAAACTACAGGATGTGCTGACACGAACAGCCGGCCTGAGTCGCCTTGAAGTATGGCCGCCCCGACTCTCCACAGGGTCTGCGGCCGCAGGAGTTGCAGGCCCCCGCTGATTTCATACAGTGGGGCCGGCTGGCTACAAACCGCTTCACTGCCGATGGCTGCAGGTGTACGAGACCGGCCACGCGGCCGGCGGCGACAACGACCGGGATCATCCATCGCGACCCTGCATGAGAGAGACTGATATGAGCTGCATGCGAATCAGGGGCTGGATTGTCGTGTGCCTCGTGTCCGGCGGCTTCGGGCTTTCGGGGCATGAAGCGGGGGGAGGGGATGCGTCCGCCGCACCTCAGAGTATGGCCCGGCTGCGTGCCGCCGCCGGGCTCCTCCGCCAGGGCGACCTGACCGCGGCAAAACGCGAGTACGCGGCCGTCAGCGACATGGCGGACGTTCCGGCACATCGCCGGCAGGAGGCCCGTGAACGCATCCAGGAAATCGACCGCCTGCAGGCCGGGCTGCCCGCGCGTGATCCGACGGCCGGCAGGATCGCGCTGCCGAAGCGCTCCGGGCCGGGGCTGGTGCTGCACGTTGCCCCGGGCGGGGCGGATACCAATACGGGCACGGAGGCCAGTCCTTTCGGCACGCTTGAGCGTGCACGGGACGAAATCCGCGCCGTCAGGAGACGCGGCCCGCTCACCCCGGGCGGAGTGGGCGTGTGTATCCACGGCGGATCCTACCGTATCGCGGAGACCTTCAAACTCGGCCAGGAAGACTCGGGCACCGCGGCTTCCCCCATCATCTACGAGAGTCGAGAGAACGAACGCCCGGTCTTCTCGGGTGGAATTCGACTGACCGGATTCGAGCCGGTCACCGATCCGACAATCCTGGCGCGGCTGCCGGAGGAGGCCCGGGGCCAGGTCCTGCGCGTGGACCTCCGGAAGCTCGGCCTCACGACGTTCGAACCACTGGTGCTGGGGGGATTTGGAAGCGGACGCGGCTTCCAGACGCATGCGACCATGGAATTGTTCTGGGACGGTAAGGCCCTGCCGCTGGCGCGGTGGCCGAACGAAGGGTTCACGCGCGTCACGGAAGTGTCCGTGCAGGACGGACATACGGTCCACGGTCGCGTGGGCAGCAAGGTCGGGCGATTCCGATACGAGGGTGATCGCCCGAACCGATGGAAGGATGACAAGGACGTCCTGCTCTACGGCTACTGGTTCTGGGGCTGGGCCGACTCGTACGAGCTGGTCGAGTCGATCGATACGGACCATCGCGAGATCGTGCTGAAGCCGCCGTACCACACGTACGGTTATCGCAAGGGTCAGCCCTTCCACGCGATCAACCTGCTGTCAGAGATTGACGCGGCGGGTGAATGGTACCTCGACCGTGACGCGGGCATTCTGTACCTCTATCCTCCGTCTGATCCGCAGAAGGCGAACGCCACCCTCTCCGTCGCCCGGTTTCCGTTCGTCGAGATGAACGAGGTGTCCCATGTGACGTTCCAGGGGATCACGTGGGAATTCGGCTGCGGTGATGCCGTTGTCGTGAAGGGCGGCGATCATTGCCTGTTCGCCGGCTGCACCGTGCGCCATTTCGCAGGGAACGGCGTGAGCGTCACCGGCGGCACCGACCACGGGCTGCTGTCCTGTGACATTCACTCCATGGGGCGCGGCGGCGCCGTGGTGTCAGGTGGCGACCGAAAAACCCTCACGCCGGGACGCCACTTCGTCGAGAACTGTCACATCTCTGACCTTTCCCGGATCGACCACACCTACACGCCGGCGATCGTGATGAGCGGCGTTGGCAACCGGATCGCGCACAACCTGATGAACGATATCCGGTCGAGCGCGATCCGACTGGGGGGAAACGACCACACCGTCGAGTTCAACGAGGTTTGCGACGTGGTCCGCGAGTCCGACGATCAGGGCGGCGCGGATATGTGGGGAGATCCGACCTACCGCGGGAACGTCTACCGCTACAACTACTGGCATCACATCGGCAACTGGCGGAATCCGGCGGAGGGTCCGGAGTGCGGGCAGGCGGGTATCCGGCTGGACGACGCGATCTCCGGCGTGCTGATCTACGGCAACATCTTCCACCATTGTGCGACGGGCCGTGCGGGATTCGGCGGCGTTCAGATCCACGGCGGAAAAGACAATATCGTCGACAACAACGTCTTCGCCGACTGCCGAAGTGCGATCAGCTTTTCCTCCTGGCACGATCAACGATGGGTCGAATTCGTCGGCAACCGGCTTGATTCGCCCGAAGTCGACAAGGCACTCTACCTGAAGCGCTATCCCGAGCTCGCGCGCCTGCTGGAGGCGCCGAACGTGAACACGGTGTCGCGTAATCTCGTCGTTCGCTGTGGCGAGTTTCTTCGAAGGGATCCGGGGAAAAACCGACTGGAGGACAACTTCGAGGCCAGGGGAGATGGCGGCGTTGGCGATCTCGCGCGCGGCATGCTTCAGACCGGTGAGAGCTCACCGACGCCCGACACCATCGCGTTCCGGCCCATCCCCCTCGATGAGATCGGGCTGTACCGCGACGCCTTTCGCAGGGAGTTGCCCGCAAGAACCGCGCCTGCCGGAGTGAATTGACCCCCGCTGTCCTGGTGGCCGCCGCGCATTGGCTCTGGTTCAGCAGACCGGCGTTTCTCAAAGGAGCGGCGAGCCGCTCGACGAGGCGCAATTCGTCGACTGGGTGAGACAGGCCAGCCAGTGGCCGGGCGAGCGGATGTCAGCGGTTCCCGGCGGTTCGGCCGGGCTCTCTTATGAATCCAGCGTTTAATCCAGGACCGGCGTGAGGGTGAGGGTCCAGCGTACGCGGAAGGCGCCGGCGTTGACCTCGACCACCGAGCCCGTGAGTACGGCGTCGTCGAGGCTGAAGGCGAGGCCGCCGCGCCAGTCGATGTCGGTGGTCTGGTCGAGGATCAAGCGCCAGACGGCACCATCGAAGACCCACTGCTGGATACGGTCCGTGCCCGAGCCGTTCTCGTCCACGGCCAGGCGGTCGACACCGTTGTCGTCGAACCATGCGCCGGTCGGGGCGAGGGTCACGGTGCCGCTGCGGCGGAGCCGGCTGTCATTCTCGCTCCACTCACCATCGTAAGAGAGAACACCCGGCTCGATCATCATGCGGCCGTCGCGGTCCATCTGGACCTGCATGCGGACGGTTTCGCTGATCTGCGGCAAGTCCTGGGTATAGAGCAGTTCGAGCTGGCCGACATAGGCATGCTCCAGCGGTGGCCCCGGATCGTCGGGAGCGGGCGAGCAGGTGGCACCATTCAACATTAACAGGCCCGCACAGGCGGCACTCGCGAAACAAACAGCCCGTAGGCTGGTCATGACAGTTCCTCCGACAATCACCATCCTGGGCAAATTGTCAGCGATACTGCAGGGATTGTACAGCAGGCAGGATCACGGGGGTTGTGCGCAGGCAGACATTCCGCCGGCGGGGGGCACCGACGCACCCATGCGCCGGAAATGCCGCGACACACGTCGCCTGGCTTCAGATCGGGCGCAAACGCCCACATCTCGACGGACGCGATCTGTTACGCGTCGAAGATCGGAATCGGCTGGGCGGTCTTCCAGCGGCCCCGTGTGAAATCGGGGAAGTCTACCGGAGCCGAACGGTTGGCCACCGAGCGGGCGGAGAGTTCGACCGGCGCGCTCCACGTCGCGGCATCATAGACGTCCATATCCGGATACAGGCCGTTGCGCAGCGCGTTGATGAGACGGTAGTCCTCGATGAAGTCCATGCCGCCGTGGCCGGCACCTTTCGCCCGTTCCTGCATGGCTTTCCAGAGCGGGTGCTCGAACTCCTGGCGGTATGCGTCCAGCGTCTCCCAGTCGTGCCCTTTGGAGCGCCCGTCGATGTGGATCTGGTCGGGGAAGCCGCGGAAGATGCCCTTCGTGCCCTGCACCAGGTTGATGCGGCTGTAGGGGCGAGGCAGGTTCGTATCATGCTGGAGGACGATGCTGATTCCGCTGGCAAGCTTGATCAGGCTCGTGTTGACGTCGCCGAGGACGTACTTCTCGCTTCGGCGCGGGTCATCCTCCTTGAACTGCTCGGCCGCGTAATCCTGCAGGCCCAGCGCGGGGCTGCTCATGGAAACGAGGTACTCGCAGCGATCACCGCGGTTGATGTTGGTGTACCACGCGAGCGGGCCGAAACCGTGCGTGGGGTAGAGGTTCCCGTTGACCTTTTTAGCCCATTCCCGGCGCCACAGGCCCTCGCCGTGCGTGGCAAACTTCACGTTCCGCAATTCGTGCATGTAGCCTCCCTCGGCGTGCACCAGGCGGCCGAAGAGGCCCTTGCGGACCATGTTGAGCACCATCATCTCGGTGCGGTCGTAGCAACAGTTCTCCATCATGATGCAGTGCAGGCCGGCTTTCTCGGAAGCTTCCACAAGCTTCCAGCAGTCCTCGACCGTCATGGCGGCCGGAACCTCGGTGGCCGCATGCTTGCCGGTCTGCAGTGCGTAGAGACACACCGGGACATGCCACTCCCAAGGCGTCGCGGTGTACACGAGGTCGAGGTCTTCCTTGTCGCACATCCGCTTGAAGTCTTCCGGCCCGTTGGTGTACGCAACCGGCTCGGGCTTGCCGGCGTCCCTGGCGAGTTTCTGCACGTTCGCCGCATTCTTGGGACGGATGTCGCAGACAGCCCGGATTTCGGCGCCCTCGATGCGCAGGAGATTGTTGCAGTGGCCGGTCCCCATGCCGCCCGTGCCGACGAAACCGATCTTCACGACGTCGTGCTTCTTGAACGGAGGAATTCCGATGGTGGACGGCTTCGCGGTCGACGCGGCCTGCGCCCAGGCGGGCGTGACGTCGATGAAGGCAGCGATTGCCGCACCGGCTGATGCGAGGCTGGTGTTCCTGAGAAAGTCCCTGCGGTTGATGCCCTGTCTCTGCGAAGGCAGCTCGTCCTGCATAGCGAGGCTCCTGATGCACGGTGGTCCTGCGACAACGGACCACTTTGTACCGCGCTGCCGCCCGATTGTCACAGCGGAAGCGGCCATGCCGGAGAAATCGCCCCCGTTCGCCGGCCGGTGGAGCGACACGATTGACGCAGCGGATTCAGCCGGGTCTGCGCAGACCAGATGAGCGGACGATCGCACGCGTTTACGGCGCAATGTGGTTCCCCTGAGACGTGACGGGCTTGCCTTCCCAGTACGGCACACCGTCGCGGAGTTCGATCAAGCGCGTCACGCTGCCAGGGATGGGCGGCTCGTTGCGCGTGGGAAGCCATGTCTGAAGCGCACGTCTCGTCGGCAGGTGATGCGGGTCGCCCGCGAGGTTGCTCCACTCGTTCGGGTCTGACTGGTGGTCGTACAGTTCCTCGGAACCGTCGGCGTAGCGGATGTACCGCCAGTGCTCCGTTCGGACGGCGTGGTTGCCCGGCCCGTGGGTGGTGATGGCGGGTTCATTGCGCGGCGAGTTGGCGTTTTTCAGTTGCGGGGCAAGACTGTGGCCTTCGAGATCGGTCTTGGGCGGCAGGCCGCAAAGTTCGATCAGCGTCGGATAGATGTCGAGGAGTTCCGCGGGACGCGTGCAGCGACCGCCAGCGTTCACGCCCCGGCCGGCGAAGATCAGCGGCACGCGTGTCGAGCGTTCCCACAGGCTGGTCTTGCCCGTGAAGCCTTTCTCACCCAGATGCCAGCCGTTGTCGCCCCAGAGGACGATGACCGTGTCCTCCGCGTGCCCTGAGGCCCTGAGCGCATCCAGGACCCGCCCCACCTGGCGGTCCATGAACGAGATGGACGCAAGGTACGACCGAACGAGACTTCGCCACTGATTCTCCTGCTGGAGCCAGGCGAGCGTCGGCTCCGGAAGGATCCAGTGTTGCCAGCGGGCGAAGGCCGGCGTGTCGCCGAGATCGTCCGGCTTCACCGGCGGCATCGCGAGCGTCTCCTCTGGATAAAGGTCGAACCAGCGCCGGGACGCAAAGCATGGCACGTGCGGACGTCGCAAGCCGACACAGAGGAAGAACGGCCGATCCGGCGGCATCGTCTCCAGACGCTCAATAGCCCAGTCGGCGACCTTCCAGTCCTCCTGCAGCTCGTCTCGCTCCGGGTACACGCCCCAGTCCACGAGGCGGTGCTCTACCGGCGTGTTCACGAGCTTCTTCGGGGGCAGTGGGCCCATACTGCCGTGGTAGCCCCACACATCGAACTCCGTCCCGTCGTCGCGGACCTCGCGCGGCGGGTAGGCATCGTGATAGATCTTGCCCGTCGTGAGCGTACGGTAGCCGTGCCGGTGGAAGTATTGTGGGAGCGTCGCCCAGTTTCTGAGGGCGGAGCTTGTGCGGAACCAGGGATCGAGGGCGTAGACGCCGGAGGTCGATGGGCGGAGGCCGATCAGCAGGCTGGTGCGTGAGGGGTTGCAGAGCGGCGCCTGGCAATGGGCGTTGAGTAGCACGGTCCCATCACGGGCGAGGCGGTCGATGTGTGGCGTCTTGACCTGCGGGTGGCCCTGGAGCGGACCGACCCAGTCGTTGAGGTCGTCCACGGCGATGAAGAGTACGTTCGGGCGATCCGCGCCCATCCCGGGCGCGGCAAGGAGCAGCAGAATCGCAGCGAGCCGGGTCATGCCTGAGCCTCCTCGCGACCGGGGTACGGGCTGCAGGCAGTGTACCGGTCTCACCCTCCGACGGCACGCATGATCCGCCGGGCTCACACGCGGGGCCCGGAGCCGCTACAATAGCGGAATCTGCTGTCGAGCCGGCCTGCAGGCGTTTTTGGGCCGGCGTGTGATGTGAGCACGGGCTGTCGGTGCAGACGAGAGGGTCCCCCACGATGGGCATGACGATCACGGAAAAGGTTCTGGCCAAGCACGCCGGTCGCAAGTCGGTCGCACCGGGCGAGAACATCTGGGTCAATGTCGATATTCTCATGACCCACGACGTCTGCGGGCCGGGGACGATCGGCATCTTCAAGGAGAAGTTCGGCCCGAAGGCGAAGGTGTGGGACCGCGACCGCGTCGTCATCATCCCCGATCATTACATCTTCACGGCCGACAAGATGGCCCACCGGAACGTGCAAATCCTGCGTGACTTCGTGAAGGAACAGGGAATCCGGTACTACTACGACCCCGACTTCATCCAGGGCGAGGGGATGCCGAACCCCTACCGCGACCCGACGAAGACGAGCTACAAAGGCGTCTGCCACAAGGCGCTGCCTGAGGAAGGTCACGTCCGCCCGGGCGAGATCATGCTGGGGACAGACTCGCACACGTGCACGGCCGGCGCATTCGGTCAGTTCGCGACCGGCGTGGGCAACACGGACGCGGCGTTCACGCTGGGCACGGGCAAGACCTGGCTGAAGGTGCCGGCGACGATGAAGTTCGTCTTCCATGGGCAGATCCCCCCCTATCTCACCGCGAAAGACCTGATCCTCGCGGTGATCGGCGAGATCAGTGTGAGCGGCGCGACGTACCGCAGCATGCACTTCGCCGGCGAGGGCATTTCGAGCCTGACGCTCGAGGACCGCATGACGCTCACCAACATGGCGATCGAGGCCGGCGGCAAGAACGGCGTGTGCGACGTCGACGAGAAGACGTTGGCGTACGTGAAGGCACGGTCCAACGTGCCGGCGTGGGAGGTTTTTCGCGACGATCCGGATGCGGAATACTACTCGGTCCACGAGTGGGACCTTGGCGCGATGGAACCGCTGGTGGCCAGGCCGCACTCGCCTGACAACAAAGATACCGCGCACAACTGCCGCGACGTGAAGGTGGACCGGGCGTACATCGGCTCGTGCACCGGCGGCAAGATCACGGACATGATCTTCGCGGCGAACATCCTGAAGAGCCACCGCGTGAAGGTGCCGACGTTCGTCGTCCCCGGTTCGACCGAGGTGCACGCGGACATGCTGAACCTGAATCTGAAGGGTGAGCCGAAGAAGCCGGGCGAGAAGAGCATTTACGAAACGCTGCAGGATGCGGGCTGCAACATGGGGCCCTCCGGCTGCGCCGCGTGCCTCGGCGGCCCGGCGGACACGTTCGGGCGGCTCAACGAACCGCTGGTGTGCATCAGCACGACGAACAGGAACTTCCCCGGGCGCATGGGGCATAAGGATGCCGGCGTGTATCTCGCCAGCCCATTAACGGTCGCGGGGAGTGCGCTGACGGGGAAGATTACAGATCCGCGCGAGTATATTTCTGAACCCATTGCCACCGGAAATGCGGGGGTGGTATAATCTGGAGTTGTTCGGGCTCGAAGGAGGTTGTATGGCGACCAACCAGGCCAGCATGACCGCGGAGGAACTGCTCGCGCTGGGCGACATCGGTCGCTGCGAACTCATTCGAGGAGAACTCGTCCGCATGAGCCCGAGCGGTTTCAAACACGGCATCATCGCACTTCGCATCGGTGAACTGATTTCAGCCCACGTCCGTAGGCATGGCCTGGGGCTCGCGACCGGCGCCGAAACGGGCTTCAGGATCGCCCGCGACCCCGACACGGTCCGCGCTCCCGATGCAGCGTTCGTTGCGGCACACAACCTGCCGAACCCGCTTCCGGGCCGAGGCTTCTTTCCCGGCGCGCCGGACCTGGCCGTCGAAGTGGTGTCTCCGGAGGACCGCTGGACCGAACTGACCGCAAAGGCGCAGTCCTGGCTGCAGGCCGGCTCCCGCGCCGTGTGGATCCTCGACCCGGCAAATCGCACCGTGACCGTGTACGCCTCCGATGGCACTCACACGTTGAGCGAAGCCGATGTGCTGACCGGCGGCGACATCCTGCCCGGGTTCGCCGTTCCCGTCCGCGACATCTTCGCCGGACTGTAGCCCGGCCTCTCTGTATCTCATTGACTGTGCCCGCCCGGCGTTCTGCGCGTCGCTGCGGAAGTGGCCGCTGCACTGGTGTCGCAGACGACGCGTTCTCCGCCTGCTT